>CALWXA010000049.1 GCA_944385395.1 uncultured Oscillospiraceae bacterium
AATGATGTCCGCGCCGCTGCGGGCAATGCCGCTGGCGATGGCGGCGATGTTGTGCACGGCGGCCACCTTGACGATGACGGGCTTTTTATATTCGGTGAGCTCTTTGATGGAGTCGACCAGCTGGCGCAGATCCTCAATGGAGTAGATATCATGGTGGGGGGTCGGGGAAATGGGGTCAGCCCGCTCCGGTACCATACGGGTACGGGCCACGTCGCCGATCATCTTGGAGCCGGGCAGGTGCCCGCCGATGCCCGGCTTGGCGCCCTGGCCCATTTTGATCTCAATGGCGGCCCCGGCGGCCAGATACTCCGGGTGAACGCCGAACCGGCCGGAGGCTACCTGCACGATGGTATGGGGCCCGTAGCCGTAAAAGTCCTCGTGAAGCCCGCCTTCGCCGGTATTCCAGCAGATCCCCAGCTCCTGGGCCGCCCGGGCCAGGCAGGCGTGGGTCCGGTAGCTGATGGAGCCGTAGCTCATGGCGGAAAACAGCACCGGCATGGACAGCTGGATCTGAGGTTCCAGCTCACACACCAGCCGTCCCGTTTCATCCCGGCGGATGCCCCCGGGCTTTTTCCCCAGAAACACACGGGTTTCCATAGGCTCCCGCAGGGGATCGATGGGGGGATTGGTGACCTGGGAGGCGTTGAGCAGGATCTTATCCCAATACACCGGATACCGCTTGGGCGTACCCATGGAGGAGAGCAGCACACCGCCGCTGGCGGCCTGCTTGTAGATCTCCCGGATGGTGTCCTCCTCCCAGTTGCCGTTTTCCCGGAAAGCCGGCGGATTTTTCACAATCTGCAGGGCCCCGGTGGGGCAGAAGCACACGCAGCGCTGGCAGTCCACACACAGGCTCTCATCACAGGTCATCACACCCCGCTGGGGGTCAAATCTATGGACGCCGTTGGCGCACTCCTTTTCGCACAGCCGGCAGTTGGTGCAGCGCTGGGGGTCCCGCACCACACGGAACAGCGGAGACAGATAGTCCAGGCCCATCATATACGTCCCTCCTCTACCCGAATAATCACCGGTTCGCCGCCGGCAGGAGCCCAGATATGCTCCGCCGCCGGCTCCATGGCCCGAATGGCCGCCTCTTCACTGGCGATGTACACCACATCGTCCTTTTCCCCTACCACCATGCTGCGCAGCTTCAGCCGGTCGTTAAGGGCCATGAGGCCGCCCTCAAAGCCCAGCACAATGGAGAACGGGCCCGTCACCAGCAGGCTGGAGAACACCTTGCGCAGATACAGAAGCTGCCGCTGCTGCTCCGGCTCCATCCGCTCTATGGTGGACCAGAAGGGCGCGGCAATCACCGAGGCCATCTCCCGGGGCGTCAGGCCCTGCTTGCGCAGGAGATAGTCGGCGATATAAGTGATGACCTCCGTATCCGTCTGAAGGGTGCAGGCATAGCCGAACATCTCCAGAAAGCGGCGGTTGGCATCGTAGGAGGAGATCTCTCCGTTATGCACCACCGAATAATCCAGCAGGGCAAAGGGATGGGCGCCGCCCCACCAGCCGGGGGTGTTGGTGGGATAGCGGCCGTGGGCCGTCCAGCTGTAGGCCTGGTATTCCTCCAGACGGTAGAAATAGCCCACATCCTCCGGATAGCCCACCGCCTTGAATACCCCCATGTTCTTGCCGCTGGAAAAGACATAGGCGCCTTTCACCCGGGTATTGATGACCATCACCGCCCGGGCGGTGCACTCCTTTTCATCCAGCTGGGCACTGGAGAGCACCGAGCGCAGGGGCGTGACAAAATAGCGCCAGATCAGCGGTTCATCCGTAATGGCCGGGGTGGTACGGGTGGGAATACGCTGGCACTGGACGATCTCCATGGTCTCCCGCAGCAGCGCTTCGCACTCCTTCCGGGCCGCCCGGTCCGCCAAAAACATGTGCAGGGCAAAGAAATCCTTGTACTCAGGATAGATACCGTAGCCGGCAAAACCGCCGCCCAAACCGTTGGACCGCTCGTGCATGGGCTTCATGCCCGACACGATGGTTTCACCGGACATCCGCCTGCCGCTGCGGGATATCATGGCAGCGATGGCGCAGCCGGAGGGAATACGGATCTGGCCTTCCTTCTTTCTCATGAAACCATCTCCTTCCAGAAAAAACAAAAAACGACGACGTCGGCCAGGGAAAGATCATCTTTCCCACCGAACATCATCGTTCTCTTATAAGAATACCTGTCTGTTAGCGGTTTTTCAATCCTGCATATTGCCGAAATCCCGTCCCTGCCTGAAGGCCATCTTTTGGCAACTTGACGGTTGACGGTCCGGGGCAGGCTGGTGTATAGTGTCCGTATTCAGAGACACTGGCGTCTCGGGAGGATTCCCGGACGGCAGTGTCTCTTTTTTTATCAGAGAAAGGATGAAACGCCATGCCCACCGTACCGGAATATTTTGGAAGTCTGGTGTTTGACAGCCGTGTGATGAAGGCCCGGCTGTCGGGGGAAGTATACCACTCGTTGAAGCAGACCATCCAGAAGGGGACCCGTCTGGATCTGTCCGTTGCCAACGCCGTTGCCGCCGCCATGAAGGACTGGGCCGTGGAAAACGGCGCCACCCATTACACCCACTGGTTCCAGCCCCTTACCGGCGTCACCGCCGAAAAGCACGACAGCTTTATCACCCCGGCACCCGACGGGCGGGTGATCATGGAGTTTTCCGGTAAGGAGCTGATCAAGGGAGAGCCGGACGCCTCCTCTTTCCCCTCCGGCGGACTGCGGGCCACCTTTGAGGCCCGGGGCTATACCGCCTGGGACCCCACCAGCTATGCCTTCATCAAGGGCAAGACCCTGTGTATCCCCACCGCTTTCTGCTCCTACGGCGGCGAGGCCCTGGACAAGAAAACCCCGTTGCTGCGGAGCATGGAGGCCCTGAACCGGCAGGCCCTGCGGATCCTGCAGCTGTTCGGGCACCAGGATGTGCGCCGTGTCACCGCCTCCGTGGGGCCGGAGCAGGAATATTTCCTTATCGATCGTGACATGTATCTGCGGCGGCGGGATCTGGTCTACACCGGCCGGACCCTGTTCGGTGCCCGGCCGCCCAAGGGTCAGGAGCTGGACGACCACTATTTCGGCACCATCACCCCCCGGGTGGCGGCCTTTATGGAGGATCTGAACACCGAGCTGTGGAAGCTGGGCATCCTGGCCAAGACCGAGCACAATGAGGTGGCCCCGGCCCAGCATGAGCTGGCCCCTATCTTCACCACCGCCAACATCGCCACCGACCACAACCAGCTGACCATGGAGATCATGCAGAAGGTGGCTGCACGCCACAATCTGGTGTGCCTGCTCCACGAAAAGCCCTTTGCCGGCGTCAACGGCAGCGGCAAGCACAACAACTGGTCCATTACCACCGATACCGGTGTGAACCTTCTCTCCCCCGGCGAAACCCCCCATGAAAACGCCCAGTTCCTGCTGTTCCTGGCGGCGGTAATTCAGGCGGTGGACGATTATCAGGGACTGCTGCGTTCCTCTGTAGCCACCGCCGGCAATGACCACCGGCTGGGGGCCAACGAGGCGCCGCCGGCAGTGATCTCCATTTTCCTGGGAGATGAACTGACGGCCATTCTGGACGCCATCGAGACGGACACCCCCTATTCCGGCGGGAAAAAGCAGAAGATGAAGCTGGGCGTAGACGCCCTGCCCCGGTTCACACGGGACAACACCGATCGCAACCGCACCTCCCCCTTCGCCTTCACCGGCAACAAGTTCGAGTTCCGGATGGTGGGTTCCTCCGATTCCATCGCCTGCGCAAACATCATGCTCAACGCCGCTGTGGCCGAATCCCTGCGGCTGTTTGCCGATGAGCTGGAGGGTGCCGGGGATTTCGCCGATGCCCTGCACCGGCTGATCCAGAAGACCATTAAGGCCCACAAGCGCATCATCTTCAACGGCAACGGCTACGATGACGCCTGGATCACCCAGGCTACCGAAGAGCGGGGACTTCTGAACCTGCGTACCACTCCCGATGCCGTTCCCATGCTGCTGGAGCCGGACAACATGGAGATGCTGGTACGGCACGGCGTCTATTCCGAAACGGAGCTGCGGTCCCGGTATGAGATCATTCTGGAAAACTACTGCAAGACCGTGGTTATCGAAGCCACCACCATGGTGGATATGGTACGCAAGGAGATCCTGCCGGGAGTAGAACATTATCTGGCCGATGTCGTATCCACCGCCGGGGCCAAAAAAGAGCTGGATCCCAGTCTGCCCTGCGGCTACGAGCGCAGACTCCTTCACAAGCTCTCCGCCCTGGCGGAGGCCATGGATTCCCGGACGGAGGAACTGGAACAGCAGCTGGCCGCTCTGGGCACCATCACCGATCTGGCAGAGCGTGCCGCTGCCATCCGGGATATCATTCTGCCGGCCATGTCCGCCCTGCGCTGCGCCGCCGATCAGGCCGAAACCCTCACCGAGCGCAGCTGCTGGCCGTTTCCCACCTACGGCGATCTGCTGTTCGGTGTGAAATAAACCGGCACACCCCACTTTCAGGAGGTATATCATATGTGTTCCATTATGGGTTACTGTTCCCCGGACGCTGTATACCGGGATTTCAAGAAGGGCTTTGACCGGACCATCTCCCGGGGGCCCGACAGCAGCCGGATCGTGGATACCGGCAAGGGGCTTCTGGGTTTCCACCGGCTGGCCATCATGGGTCTGCAGCCGGAGGGCATGCAGCCCTTCGCCCTGGACGGCAGCTATGTGGTCTGCAACGGCGAGATCTACGGTTTCGAATCTTTTAAGAAGGAGCTGCAGGACAAGGGCTACCATTTCCAAAGCGGTTCGGACTGCGAGATCCTGCTGCCTCTGTATCAGGAGTACGGCACCGATATGTTCCGGATGCTGGACGCCGAATTCGCTCTCATCCTCTTTGACCACAAAACCGGACAGTTTATCGCTGCCCGGGATCCCATCGGCATCCGACCTTTGTACTATGGCTATGATGAGGCCGGTGCCATCCTCTTTGCCAGCGAGCCGAAAAATCTGATGGGTCTGTGCCGCCGCATCATGCCCTTCCCCCCCGGCCACTATTATCAGGACGGGAAGTTCATCTGCTACCGGGACATCGCTGCGGTAGAGCAGGTATGCTATGACGATCTGGACACCGTCTGCCGCAACATCCGGGAAAAGCTCACCGCCGGTATCCAGAAGCGGTTGGTGGCCGATGCCAAAGTGGGGTTCCTCCTCAGCGGAGGCTTGGACTCCTCCCTGGTTTGTGCCGTGGCCCAGCGCTGTTCGGAGCAGCCCATCCGCACTTTTGCCATCGGCATGAGCGAGGATGCCATCGATCTGAAATACGCCCGGCAGGTAGCCGATTACATCGGCAGCCAGCACACAGAGGTCTACATCACCGCTCAGGACGTTCTGGATGCCCTGGATCCGGTGATCCAGCTGCTGGGCACCTATGACATCACCACCATCCGGGCCAGCATCGGCATGTATCTGGTATGCAAGGCCATCCATGAGACCACCGATATCCGGGTACTGCTTACCGGCGAGATCTCCGATGAGCTGTTCGGCTACAAGTATACGGATTTCGCCCCGTCCCCGGAGGCCTTCCAGCAGGAAGCCGAAAAGCGGCTGCGGGAGCTGCACATGTACGATGTGCTCCGGGCTGACCGGTGCATCTCCGTCAACTCCCTGGAAGCCCGGGTTCCCTTCGGTGATCTGGACTTCGTGCAGTATGTCATGAGCATCGATCCGGCCAAGAAGGTAAACATCTACGGCAAGGGCAAATATCTGCTGCGCCGGGCCTTCACGGGGGATTATCTGCCCCGGGACATCCTGTACCGGGAAAAGGCCGCCTTCTCCGACGCCGTGGGGCACTCCCTGGTGGACGACCTCAAGCGCTATGCCGACGGGCTGTACAGCCAGGAGGAGTTCCAGTGCCGTGCCCAGGCCTACACCCACGCCCGGCCCTTTACCAAGGAGTCGCTGCTGTACCGGGAGATCTTCGAGAAGTATTATCCCGGCCAGAGCCAGATGATCACCGATTTCTGGATGCCCAACAAGTCCTGGGCCGGCTGCAACGTAGATGATCCGTCCGCCAGAGTACTTGCCAACTACGGGGCCAGCGGGATATAATAAAGGAGAAAAAAATCATGGAGAAGCAGGAACTGCTGTACGAGGGGAAAGCCAAGAAGGTATACCGCACCGACGATCCCCAGCTGTACATCATCGACTACAAGGATGACGCCACCGCCTTCAACGGGTTGAAGAAGGGTACCATCGGCGGCAAGGGGATCATCAACAACCAGATGAGCAACCGTCTCATGCAGATGCTGGAGCGGGAAGGCATTCCCACCCACTTCGTTCAAGAGCTCAGTGAGCGGCAGGCCCTGGTGCGGAAGGTTTCCATCGTGCCCCTGGAGGTCATCGTGCGCAACATTGCCGCGGGCTCTTTCTCCAAGCGCTATGGCGTGGTGGAAGGTATGGCTCTGGAAACGCCGGTAGTGGAGCTGAGCTACAAAAACGACGCCCTGGGCGATCCTCTGCTCAACGACGACCACGCCCTGGCGTTGAAGCTGGCTACCCGGCAGGAGCTGGACATCATCCGCTCCATGGCCCTGAAAATCAACGCCTTGCTGCAGCAGTTCTGGGCTGAGTGCGGCGTGACGCTGGTGGACTTCAAGCTGGAGTTCGGCAAGACCGATGACGGCCGGATCATTCTGGCCGACGAGATCAGCCCCGACACCTGCCGGTTGTGGGATACCGCCACCGGCAAAAAGCTGGATAAGGACCGGTTCCGCAGGGATCTGGGCGATGTGGAAGCAGCCTACGAAGAAGTGATGAACAGGTTGGTGGCCCATGCCCAGCACTGAATCACGGGATATCCATGAGGCCTGCGGCGTTTTCGGCGTTTTTGCTCCGGAGCGCTGCGATGTGGCTTCCATGGCCTATTACGGTCTGTATGCCCTGCAGCACCGGGGGCAGGAAAGCGCCGGCATCGTAGTCAACGACGACGGCGTTTTCGCCGTTCACCGGGATGCGGGACTGGTGGGAGAAGTCTTTGGCCGGGAGAGTCTGGAAGCCCTGGGACAGGGCAGCATCGTGGTGGGACATGTGCGCTACGCCACCACCGGCGCCCACCGCAGGCGCAACGCCCAGCCCATCGTCATCAACCACCACAAGGGGCATCTGGCCCTGGCCCATAACGGCAATCTCACCAACGCCTACGAGCTGCGCAATGCGCTGGAGGAGCAGGGCTCCATTTTTCACACCACCACCGACAGCGAGGTCATCGCCTACGTCATCGTGCAGGAGCGGCTGCGGACAGGCTCCATCGAAGAAGCGGTATACGCCGCCATGGGGCAGATCCAGGGGGCCTACTCCCTGGTGATCTCTTCACCCGCCAAGCTCATCGCTGCCCGGGACCCTCACGGATTCCGGCCCCTGTGCATGGGAAAGACCGATGACGGGAAAATCGTATTCGCATCGGAGTCCTGCGCTCTGGACGCCGTGGGCGCCCGGTTCGTCCGGGATATTCAGCCCGGCGAGATCGTGACGGTAAGTCAGGAGGGCATCAAAACTGACTGCCGGCACTGCGGCAGCACCTCCCGGAACCTGTGCTCCTTCGAGTTCATCTATTTCGCCCGGCCGGACTCCGTCATTGACGGAACAGCCGTCAGCACCGCACGGCAGAAAGCCGGAGCGCTGCTATCTCGCCAAAAGCCGGTGGAGGCCGATGTGGTCATCGGCGTGCCGGACTCCGGACTGGATGCCGCCATGGGCTACGCCGCCGCTTCCGGTATCCCCTACGGCATCGGGTTTACCAAGAACAAGTACATGGGGCGCACCTTTATCGCCCCCACCCAGCAGCAGCGGGAAGTGGGCGTCAACATCAAGCTCAATCCGGTGCGCAGCGTGGTAGACGGCAAGCGTATCGTCCTCATCGACGACTCCATGGTACGGGGCACCACTTCCCGGGGCATCATCCAGCTGCTGCGCCGGGCGGGAGCCAAAGAGATCCACATGCGCATCAGCGCACCGCCTTTTGTAGCCCCCTGCTACTATGGCACCGATATCGACGACGAGCGGCATCTCATTGCCAACCATCACAGCGTGGAGGAGATCGCACGGCTTATCGGCGTGGATTCTCTGGAATTTCTCAGCATGGAACATCTGGGGGAAATGGCGGACTGTCCCTTCTGCACCGCCTGCTTCGGCGGCGGGTATCCCACCGCCGTCCCCGTCCATGGACAGAAGGACCGGTTTGAACAAAAGCTGCCGCGGAACCGATAGCGGCAAAACACAGGAAAGGAGCATACGCACCATGGAAAAGGTACTGATTCTGGATTTCGGAGGGCAGTACAACCAACTCATCGCCCGGCGGGTACGGGAATGTCACGTGTATTGCGAAGTACGCCCATACACTATGTCTTTGGAGGAAATCCGGGATTTTGACCCCATGGGCATCATCTTTACCGGCGGACCCAACAGCGTATATCTGCCGGATTCTCCCCAGGTGGATCCGGGGATCTTTGATCTGAATGTGCCGGTGCTGGGCATCTGCTACGGCTGCCAGCTCATCGCCCACACTCTGGGCGGTCAGGTCACCGAAGCTCAGGATGATTCCGCCCGGGAATACGGCAAAACCAAGACCTACTACGACACCACCTGCCCCCTGTTCCGGGGACTGCCGGCGGAGGGTATTTCCTGGATGAGCCACGGAGACTATATGGCCAAGGTGCCGGAAGGTTTTACCCTGGCAGCCCACTCCGACGCCTGCCCCAATGTGGCCATTGCCCATGTGGAGCGGCGCATCTATGGCGTACAGTATCATCCCGAGGTGAACCATACCCAGTATGGCACCCAGATGATCCGCAATTTCCTCTTTGAGATCTGCCATGCCTCCGGAGACTGGACCATGGCCGACTACAAGGAGCAGGCCATCCGGCAGGTGCGGGAGAAGGTGCAGGACGGCCGGGTGCTGCTGGCCCTCAGCGGCGGCGTGGATTCCTCCGTATGCGCCGCCCTGCTGGCCGAAGCCATCGGGCCGCAGCTGATCTGCGTGTTTGTGGATCACGGTCTGATGCGGCTCAACGAAGGTGACGAGGTGGAGCAGGCCTTTGCCAAGTGGGACATGAAGATGGTCCGGGTCAACGCCCAGGATCGGTTCCTGGGGCGGCTGGCCGGGGTCGTGGATCCGGATCGCAAGCGCAAGATCATCGGCGAAGAATTCATCCACGTGTTCCAGGATGAGGCCAAGAAGATCGGCGCCGTGGAATTCCTGGCGCAGGGGACCATTTATCCCGACGTCATTGAGTCCGGCGCCGGCGCTGCCGCCGTCATCAAGAGCCACCACAATGTGGGCGGCCTGCCCAGCCATGTGGATTTCAAGGAGATCCTGGAGCCGCTGCGGCTTCTGTTCAAGGATGAAGTGCGGCAGCTGGGCCGCGAGCTGGGGCTGCCGGACTATTTGGTGGATCGTCAGCCCTTCCCCGGCCCCGGTCTCGCCATCCGGATCATGGGCGAGGTGACCCGGGAAAAGGCGGACACCCTGCGTCAGGCGGATTTCCTGTTCCGGCAGGAAGTGGCCCGGGCCGGTCTGGATCATCAGCTGAGCCAGTACTTCGCCGTGCTCACCGACACCCGCAGCGTAGGCGTCATGGGCGACGGCCGCACCTACGACAACGTACTGGTACTGCGGGCCGTCACCACCGACGACTTCATGACTGCCGACTGGGCACGGATCCCCTACGAGGTACTGGATCGGGCTTCGGTGGCCATCGTCAACCAGGTGCGGGGCATCAACCGTGTCTGCTATGACATCACTTCCAAGCCCCCGGCCACGGTGGAATGGGAATGACGCTCGAAACGGCGAAAACCCGCATGAATACAGGCTTTTTTGCCCGTCCATACTGCTCTTGATACTGGATTGATACTATTTGTGT
>CALWXA010000050.1 GCA_944385395.1 uncultured Oscillospiraceae bacterium
TATACCATCAACGCCATCGACCTGGCCATTGAGATCGGTATGGGCAAGCGCAACAACACCATCCTGCAGTCTGCCTTCTTCACCCTGGCCAACGTGATGCCCCAGGAGGAAGCCATCAGCTACATGAAGGCTGCTGCTACCAAGTCCTACCTGAAGAAGGGCCAGGATGTGGTGGATATGAACCACAAGGCCATCGACCTGGGCGCTACCGCCTTCAAGAAGATCGACGTGCCCGCTGACTGGGCCAACGCCGTGGATGCCGATGAGACCAAGGAACTCAAGGGCAAGACCGAGCTGGTGAAGATGGTCAAGAACATCCTGGATCCCGTGGGCCGCATGGATGGCGACAGCCTGCCCGTGTCCGCTTTTGTGGACCACGTGGATGGTCAGTTCGAGCTGGGCGCCGCCGCCTATGAGAAGCGCGGCGTGGCCGTGGCCGTTCCCACCTGGGACGCCACCAAGTGCATCCAGTGCAACCAGTGCGCTTATGTCTGCCCCCATGCCACCATCCGTCCCTATGCGCTGACCGAGGCCGAGGCTGCTGCAGCCCCCGCCGCCGCCAAGATCGTGGACGTGAAGGCCGGCAAGGGCAAGGGTCAGTACAAGTTCACCATGGCTATCTCTCCCCTGGACTGCATGGGCTGCGGCGTGTGCGTGGGCACCTGCCCCGTTGGCGCTCTGACCATGGTGGCTCAGGAGCAGGAGCTGCCTCAGCAGGATGTGTTCGACTACTGCGTCAGCGAAGTGGCCGAGAAGAAGGACATGCAGGACAACACCGTCAAGGGCTCCCAGTTCAAGAAGCCCATGCTGGAGTTCTCCGGCTCCTGCGCCGGCTGCGCCGAGACCAGCTATGCCCGTCTGGTGACCCAGCTGTTCGGCGACCGGATGTATATCTCCAACGCCACCGGCTGCTCCTCCATCTGGGGCGGTCCCGCTGCTACCTCTCCCTACTGCACCAACCAGGAAGGCCACGGCCCCGCATGGTGCAACTCCCTGTTCGAGGATAACGCCGAGCACGGCCTGGGTATGTTCATCGGCCAGAACAAGGTCCGTCAGGACGTCATCGAGCTGGTGAAGCAGGTCATGGCCGACACCAAGAGCGACGAGCGCCGCGCTGCCTGCCAGGCTTACCTGGATACCGTGGACGACGGTGCCGCCAATGCCGACGCCACCCGCGCCCTGGTTGCCAACCTGGAAGCCGACGTGTGCTGCGATACCGTCCGTGAGATCCTGGGCAAGAAGGAATACCTGGCCAAGAAGTCCATGTGGATCTTCGGCGGCGACGGCTGGGCCTACGACATCGGTTACGGCGGCCTGGACCACGTCATCGCCTCCAAGCAGGATGTGAACATCTTCGTGTTCGATACCGAGGTGTACTCCAACACCGGCGGCCAGGCCTCCAAGGCTTCCAACATCGGCCAGGTGGCTCAGTTCGCCGCTGCCGGTAAGGAAGTGAAGAAGAAGAGCCTGTCCGAGATCGCTATGCAGTACGGCTATGTGTACGTGGCTCAGGTGGCTATGGGCGCCAACCCCGCGCAGACCATCAAGGCCATCACCGAGGCCGAGGCCTATCATGGTCCGTCCCTGATCATCGGCTATGCGCCCTGCGAGATGCACTCCATCAAGGGCGGCATGACCAACTGCCAGAAGGAAATGAAGAAGGCTGTGGACTGCGGCTACTGGAACCTGTTCCGGTACAACCCCGCTGCCGAGAAGAAGTTCACTCTGGATTCCAAGGCTCCTGCCGGCGGTTATCAGGAGTTCCTGATGAACGAGGCTCGCTATAGCCGTCTGACCCGCGAGTTCCCCGAGCGTGCCGATACGCTGTTCGCCGCCAACGAGGCGGAGGCCAAGGCCCGCTACGAGCACCTGACCAAGCTGGTGGATATGTACAACGACTGATCCGCTGCAAGGGTCAAAACCGCATAAGAAAAGGGCGTCCCCGGATGGGGACGCCCTTTTTACAGCGCTTCGATTGTGCAGAAGAACCCCCCCGTGTTCTACTTTGGAGAACACGGGGGGTTGTTCTATTCAGCGATCCACACCGGCGCTGCGGAAATAATCCTTTTTCAGCTTGATGACCTCGTTGCTCAAAAGCAGCAGGCCGATGAGGTTGGGAATGATCATCAGACCGTTGATGGTGTCCGCCAGATCCCAGGCGAATCCCAGGGTGGTCTGGGAACCCACCACGATCATGGCGATCCACAGCAGCTTGATGACGATCTTGCTGCTTCCGCCGAAGATGTACTCCGCCGCCCGCTCAGCATAGGTGTAGAAGCTGATCAGGCAGGAGAATCCGAAGAGAATGATGGAGGCCAGGCAGATGAGACCGCCCACGTTGCCGGGCAGCATCTTGTCGAAGGCCCGCATGGTCAGGGCAGAGCCGTCCAGTCCGGAGTTCCACAGTCCGGAGAGTACGATGGTCAGAGCGGTAACGGTGCATACCAGCACCGTGTCCAGAAAGACTTCCACGGCGCCCCAGACGCCCTGCTCCACAGGGTGATCCACCTTGGCTCCGGAGTGGACCATGGCGGCGGTGCCCAGGCCCGCCTCATTGGAGTAGATACCCCGGGCGATGCCGTAGCGCATGCACACGAAAATGGAACCCACGGCGCCGCCGGTAGCGGCAGCAGGGGTAAAGGCGCAGCGGAATACGGTGACGATGGCCTCCGGCACCTGGGTGATGTTCAGCAGGATCACCGCAATGCCGCCCAGGATGTACAGCCCGCCCATAAAGGGAGCCAGCACGGCGCTGACATGTCCGATGCGCTTCAGGCCGCCGAATACCACGGCAGCGGTGAGCAGGGCCAGCACGATACCGGTGGCCAGGGTAGGCACCTGCCAGCGCTCCTGAAGGGCCAGGGCGATGGAGTTGGTATCCACCACAGCGGAAATCACGAAGGCGTAGGGGATCACCAGTATGGAGAACAGGATGCCCAGCCACTTCTGCTTCAGGCCCATGGACAGATAGTACATGGCGCCGCCGCTGACGGAGCCGTCAGGATGTACCTGCCGGTACTGCAGGCCCAGAGTCACCTCGGCGAACTTGGTGGCCATACCGATGAGAGCCGCCAGCAGCATCCACACCAGAGCACCGGGGCCACCCATCACCAGGGCGGTGGCCACGCCTGCGATGTTGCCGGAACCCACGATGGCCGCCACGGAGGTCATGGCCGCCTGGAAGGAGGTGAGCTCACCGGGTGCGGTACTGCCCGCATCCTTTTTCCGGAACGCCTTGACAATGGTCTCCTTCACCAGGAAAGCCGGGTGCCGGAACTGGAAAAAGCCCAGCCGCACCGTAAAGTAAATACCGGTGGCGAAAATCAGCACCATCAGGGGCACGCCCCAGACGATACCGTTGATGAAGTCATTGACCTGCACCACGGCATTTCCAATTTGCTTGAAAAATTCCATATGTATTTCCTCCCCATCCATCTTTCTGGTGGTCTTGTACGATGATACGCTAAGTATAACAGACCAAATTCCCACTTTATAGAAGAAAAGTGTTTTCAAACTGGCGGATCGTGCTATAATGAAAAAAGGAGAGGGGGGCAGCCATGGAACAATACGAAAAACGGGGCTACCTGCGGGACGACTACCGTATCTTCCATCTGACGGACCGTGCCCGGCGGAGCTTTGCGTTCCACTATCACGATTTTTATAAGGTGCTGGTGCTGCTGCAGGGCCGGGTGAACTATTGCGTGGAGGGCCGCAGCTTCTCCCTGGAGCCCAACGATGTGGTGCTCATCAGCGAGGGGGAGCTCCACCATCCCGAGGTACTGGATGATAGCCCCTATGAGCGGATCATTCTGTACCTGTCCCCGGAATTTCTCCGCCGCTACCAGGAGGAAGCGGACCTGCTGCACTGTTTCCGGGAAGCCCGGGAGCACGGCAGCAACGTACTGCGCCTGCCGGAGGGGGAGCGGAGCCGTCTTCTGCAGGCGGTGCAGGAGCTGGTGCGGGTATCCGAGGGCTTTGGCGGCGTTCTATACCGGCGGGCCAAGCTGCTGGAGTTTTTGATCCTGCTGAACCGTGCGGTGACGGACCGGGATACCCGCTATATCCCCCAGCAGCCCCAGTCAGACGGCCGGATCATGCCGGTACTGCAGTATATCAATCAGAACCTGTCCCAGCCCATGACGGTGGAGAGCCTTTCCCAGCAGTTTTATATCAGCCGCTACCACTTGATGCACCTCTTCCGGTCGGAAACCGGCTATACGCTGCTGGGCTATATTACGGAAAAGCGGCTGCACCTGTCCCGGCAGCTGCTGCGCCAGGGCCGCAGTGTCACCCAGGCCTGCTATGAAGCGGGTTTCACCAACTACTCCTCTTTCCTCCGTGCCTTTAAGAAGCGCTATGGCGCCCTGCCCCGGCAGGCGGAGTAGCAGATGACGTGATATGGAGGATTTTGCCCGGAAATGGTTGCAATTTCGGTAAGCTTAGGGTATAAAAGGAGTAGAAACGAAAGGAATATAGGGGGCATGGCGTAAGAAAGGTGGCTTGATTGTATGGATGCGCTGTTGACGTTTATCGGCTATGTGAAGCTGTTTACATTGTAACGGTATTGGGCTTTGTGAAGATCGTCCGGGCCATTGTGCAGGAGGAAGTCAAAGGGGAGAAGGACTCCCAACTTTCCGTGGGAGGCGCCATGGCCATCGTGGGCCTCTTGATGATGCATTGACCGCTGCACAGTGCTTTGTTCCCCATTTTTTGCGGCGCTGATGTTTGGAAAAGGAAAAGCGGCTTCCCAACCGGGAAGCCGCTTTTTGCGTTTATCGATGGAAACCCTTGGCATACTGCATGATGGTGGGCAGCATACCGGTCTTGGTGGGGGTGTGGGGAGGCAGCTGCCAGAAGTCGTGGGCGCAGAAGGTGTTGCCCTCCACGAACTCGGGGCCCTCGGGGGTGGTGGCCACATCCCAGCCCACATAGCGGACCTGGGGCACTACCTTGGCGGCCTCCAGGCACATGGCCACGGCCTCTTTCACGAAGGGGATCTTGTAGCCCTTCAGGGTGATGCCGGTGTTGGGATGCACGTCGTAGACGATGCCCTTGGTGGTGTCGCCGGAATGGGGGGAGTACAGCAGCTCGCCGGTCTCCGGATCCACCGGGGCGAACATGCAGTTGTTGTCGATGAAGCTGCCGTTGAGTCCGATCTTCTGTACGATGTAGAGCACGTGGGGCTCACCGTCATCGTCCAGCAGGGTGATGATCCGCATGCAGTTGACGGAGGAGGGATGCAGCCGGGCTACATCCGGGTGCTGCCGGATCACATCCTCCAGCATGTAGAAGCCGCCGTTTTTCAGATAGTCGTACAGGGCGTCGGGACTTTCAAAATCCGCCGGGCGGATGATCTCACAGCCATGGCCGCACTCGCCGTCCCGGGGCTTGGCAAAGACCTGCTCCTTACCCTGGCAGAAATCCAGTACCTCCTGCTTTGCGGCGGTCTCCAGATTCAGGGAGCGGCGGCGGATATACTTGGCAAACAGACGGTTGAACTCATCCTTGTTGTCGAAAAGATGGGTGTAGTTGGGATCGTTGAGGTACATGTTCAGATCCCGGCTCACCGTCCGGGTGACGTAGGTGGCCCGCTGTTCATCGGTGAGATCATAGAAAGCGAAGATCTGATAGTCATAGTAGCCGGAGCCGAACTTCCGGTAGCAGTGCAGGATGTCCCGCAGGATGGACGCCTTGCTGCGTCCGGTCTTTTTCTGCACGAAGGTCAGTACGGAATTCAGCTTTTCAAAGCTGGCACCCCGCAGTACCCGCAGCAGATATTTCATGTTGGCCATGATAAAACCCTCCTCATTGGTCGTTGGTATAGATCCGGGGGACCCGCTTGGAAACGCCGCAGACGATCTCATCCACGTTGATGTCCAGAAGATCCGCCATTTGCGCAATGGAAATGCCGTCGCCCAGCAGCGTGACGCAGTCCCCCCGCTCCACGCCGGGGATATGGGTGACGTCCACCATCATCTGATCCATGCACACCTTCCCCAGAATGGGGGCTTTCTGTCCACGAATCATCACATAGCCCTTGTTGGAAAGGGAACGGTTGTAGCCGTCGGCGAAGCCCACCGGCAGCGTGGCGATCCGGGTCTCCTGCCGGGCCTCAAAGGTGCCGCCGTAGCCCACCTGGGTACCGGCGCTGACGGTTTTCACCAGCACCACATAGGTCTCCCAGGTCATCAGCTCCTCCAGCGCCGCCTTGCGCCAGGTGTCTTCATCCACCGGTGAAAGGCCGTAGAGAATGTCCCCGGCCCGTACCATGTCCAGATGGGTGTCCGGCCGCAGCAGGATGCTGGCGCTGTTGGCCACATGGCAAAGGGGCAGATCCACCCCCGCTTTCCGGAGCCGGGCCACCATGTCGGTGTACCGTGCCATCTGATTGGGTGTCTCCGGCCGGTCCATCTCGTCCGCCCGGGCGAAATGGGTGAAGATGCCGGTGATCTTTACGTGCCTGAGGGCCGCGATCTGCCGGATGGTATCCACCGCCTGGTCCGTGCAGGGAAAGCCGATGCGGCTCATGCCGGTATCCAGCTTGATGTGGATGGGCTGCACCATACCCTGTGCCGCTGCCAAAGCATCCAGCTTCCGGGCGGTTTCCAGAGAAAACACGGTGGCGGTGAGGTGATATTCCAGCAGCTTGGGGAGCTGGTCATCCCATACGTCGCCCAATACCAGAATGGGCTCCGTGGCCCCGGCCTGCCGCAGCATCACACCTTCCTCCCATACCGCCACGGCATAGGCGTCGATGCCGCACCGGCGGAAGGCATCATAGACCCCGGCAATGCCGTGGCCATAGGCGTCCGCCTTCAGCACCGCCATGAAGGCAGCGCCGGGCTGGACATACTGCCGGATCCTGGCGATGTTGCGTTCCAGCCGGTCCAGATGGATGGTGGCCTGGGTGCGCCGCTGTATAGCCATAGGAAAAACCCTTCCTTTCCGAAGATAGATGATACCACGTCCCGCAGCCGGGGACAAGGCTCAATAGAGATAACTGCGGCCTTCTTCCGCAAATTCCGCCACCCGGATGCGGTATGCTTCCATGGCGGCCTCCTCAAAGGCCAGGTGATCTCCGGCCCCCATCTCCTGCAGGAGATACCGGGCCAGCGGCGGATTGAGCACCAGCAGCGGGCCGGTGACATAGGTAGCCAGCAGATTGCGGATGCGGAATCCCTCCAGCGCCGTCTGCTGGTTGCGCCCGATGCCCTTGACGGTGCGGAACAATTCGTTTTCTTCCGGTGCGCCGTAGGTATGTCCAAAGAGGCTCTTGAAGCCCACAATGTCCATCTCTCCCATTTTGCCCAGATAGAAGCTGTTATGCCGCTGCATCATGTGGTACTGGGCCCGGGTGGGCAGGATGCCCAGTCCCTGGAGCTTCCAGCCGTTGTCGCTGTCCACCCCCTGGCTCAGTGCGTCCAGGGCGTTGCCGGTAAAGAGCATCAGCTGCCCCTGAGCAATGCGCTGCTCCATTTCTTCCTTCACCGGCTCCAGCGCCTGCACCGCCAGCTCCAGACCCCGCTCCGTGGCGGAGCCCATGTAGACCAGGGCGATCTCCTCATCCAGAAACCGGGGCCGGGTGTGAAGATCCGTCTCCACCACCTGCAGTTCCGGGCAAGATTGCTGCAGATACCGCACATTCATCAGATCTCCGCACAGATTGCAGATCTCCGGAAACAGCACTTCGATTTTCATGCCTGCCCCTCCTTGTTCTGCCGCAGCAGGGCCTGCTGCTTCATGTGATCGTAGACCCGATAGGCCAGAGCCAGGGAGTCCGTTCCGTACAGAAGATATACATCGTCCCCGGCGTCATAGCGCAGTTTTTCCGCCGCCCGGAACTCGTCGGCCTCGCAGATGATTTTCTCATCCGGCACCCCGGCCATCAAAAGCCGCAGCCGGTAATCTGCCCGGCGTGCCCCGGCGCAGACGATCTGCACGATGCTCTCATCCTTCAGGAATTCAAAGTCTGCGTCGAAGATCCAGCAGGTGTTCTCCGACCAGTGATGGGTGTCGCCCAGACAGTTCATCATCAAAAGGAGCTCCTTGCACCCGCTGCGATGGGCGATATAGTCGAAAGCCCGGGACCCGGCCAGAGCGTTTTTCTCCTTGCTCATCTGCTTGATGAGGGTCACATCCCCCACCTTTTCCTGGCTGTGGCGGGTGGCGGTGATGGCCGACTGGGCCATATCGGCGCTGATCTGCTGATGGGTGAATCCCAGCTGCCGCAGCACCGCCGCCACCGTCACCATGTTGTAGACGTTGAAAATGCTGTCGGTGATGAGCCGGTAGGGATAGCACGCACCATCCTCCTGCAGCTCCATGGTGCCCTGCTCCAGATCCACGTTTTTCGCCAGATACTGGGCCTGAGGGGAGGCGAAGCCGCACTGGGGACAGTGGGCCTTGCCGATGTGGTGGTACCGCCGGTAGTCGTAGACCAGCTTGGCGGCACAGTGGGGGCAGATCCGCACGTCGTCAATGAGATTGATGCACTCGGTGACGTCGCTTGCCAGATGGTCAATGCCGAAATACACCCGCTCATTTTCCGGCGCCACGCCGCAGCTGATGAGATCGTCGGCGTTGAGGATCAGCTTGGCCTGAGCCGGGATGGCAGAGGTGAGGATATCGGCAATGAAATAGGGATGGGCGTTGCGCATGATGGAATCCCGGAACAGGTTGGTGATGACCACATAGTCCGGCTTCACGTAGGGATAGATCCGCACCGAAGCCCGCTCATCCACCTCCAGCACCGCCAGATCATACTGCCGGGGCCGGCCCAGCAGATCGCAGCCCTTCAAAAGGGCGGTGGAGATACCGCTGGCGATGTTGGACCCGGCCCGGTTGCTCAATACCTTTTTGCCGTTTTTCTCCAAAAGATCCACCAGCAGATTGGACACGGTGGTCTTGCCGTTGGTGCCGGTGACGGCGATGATCTTCCCGGGCTTTCCAATATATTTCAGGAACTGCGGGCAGATCCGCAGGGCAAGACTGCCGGGGAAATCCGTGCCGTTGTGGCGTGTGATCTTTAGAGCCGGGATGGACAGCTTGGCCATCCACAAGGCCAGTAAAAAGCGAAGCTTACTCATGTTGCGTTGCTCCTTTGTCTGTAGGATGTGCATGGAGATATACCATCAGGGCGGCGATATCCGCCGGGGACACGCCGGAGATGCGGCTGGCCTGTCCCAGATTCAAAGGCCGCACCTGTCCCAGCTTTTCCCGTGCCTCCAGCCGCAGCCCCTGGATGGAGGCGTAGTCCAGCTCCGGCGGCAGGGCGTGGCGCTCCAGCTTGTCCAGCTCCTCCACCTGCTTTTGCTGGCGGCGGATGTAGCCTTCGTACTTGACGCTGATCTCCACCTGCTGCACCACTTCCTCCGACAGCGCCGGCGCCTGAGGATCGAAAGGCCGCAGATCGTCGTAGGTCAGCTGGGGCCGCCGCAGAAGATCGATGAGCCGTGCCCCGTCGCTGACGGGTGCGGTGCCCTTTTCTTCCAGCAGCCGGTTCAGTTCCGGACTGCTGGCCACACCGGTGTGGCTCAGCCGCTGGATCTCCCGCTCTACGGCGGCGTATTTTTCTTCCACTTCCCCAAGCCGCTGCCGGGAGATGAGCCCGATGGCGTAGCCGATGGGGGAGAGCCGTGCATCGGCGTTGTCCTGCCGCAGCAGCAGCCGGTATTCCGACCGGGAGGTCATCA
>CALWXA010000051.1 GCA_944385395.1 uncultured Oscillospiraceae bacterium
GTTATATGGGTAGGTTCATAAATTGTCCCTATGGAGCGCCGGAGAATGCCGCAGGGTGTTTTGTTTTTATTCCTTATTCTCTTTATCCTCCGGTTCTTCCAGGGAGCGGAACACCGGGCGGAGGATCCGCAGCGTCACATACTGCAGTGAGCTGAAGCCCAGCAGCAGCCAGATGATCAGCAGCGAATAAAAGGTCTGCACCGTCCAGAAGGTCAGCAGCACCGGCACCATCCACGTCAGCCAGACCAACAGCAGGCGGGGCAGATGGGCGATGCCCAGCACCACCGCATTGCGCAGATGGTTCCGGCAGGTATTCTCATACCGGGCCTGGAGGGGAAAGAGGAAAGCACACACCAGGCCCACTACGTTCAGACCAGCCATGGCCACCACCTTCCACAGAAAGCTGTCCAGTGCCAGAGCGATATACAGGTCGGCCAGGCAAATGCCCAAAGTCAGCAGCACCACCAGCCAGGTGATACCGGCGCATTTCCAGTTCTCCCGGAAGGCTGCAAAAAACTGACGGACCACATGCCGGTCCTCGCCCCGCTGGATGCGCAGCAGCACGGCGCTGGCGGCGGTAGCGGAGATTCCCATGGTCACCACCGGAAGGGAGCAAAGCAGGAACAGCACATTCACCAGCACCAGCTGCCCCAGCAGCTCCGTGCCACGGGCAAAAGCACCCTCCGGGTCAAAAAGAGATTTCCACATGGCATCAGGTACCGGACATGACTTCCATGACTTCGTACTCCTCGGGGTTCAGGGTCTTTTTCATGTTCAGGCCCTCGGTGATATCCACGTCGAAGATCTTATCGTCATGGGCGCAGATCACACGGTTGGTCTTGCCGGCTGCCAGGACACGGACGGCCTCATAGCCCATACGGGTAGCCATGACCCGATCCTTGGCCGTGGGACAGCCGCCCCGCTGGATATGGCCCAGAATGGTGATCCGGGGATCCAGGCCCAATTCCTCCTGGATCTGGCGGCCCACATCCACGGCACTGGCAGCACCTTCAGCCACCACGATCATGAAGTTGGTCTTGCCGCCCAGACGGGCACGGCGGATCTTCTCAGCCACGTCCGTATGGAAATCGTAATGATCCTCCGGCACCAACACCGCCGTGGCGCCTACGGACATACCCACATACAGCGCCAGATAACCGGCGTGGCGGCCCATGACCTCCACCACCGCACAGCGTTCGTGGGACTGCATGGTATCCCGCAGACGGTCAATGCACTCCACCGCCGTATTGGCGGCGGTATCAAAGCCGATGGTATAGTCGGTACAGACGATATCGTTATCAATGGTGCCGGGGACGCCCACCACCGCCACACCATAGGCCGAAAGCTCCCGGGCGCCCTTGAAGGTACCGTCACCGCCGATGGCCACGATGCCGTCCAGGCCCAGCAGCTTACAGGTATTGGCGGCCTTCTGCAGGCCTGCCTCGGTACGGAACTCGTCGCTGCGGGCGGTATAGAGCATGGTGCCGCCGCGGTTGATGATATGGCTGACGCTGTCGGACTCCATGCGCAGAATATCTCCGTTGATCAGGCCCGCCCAGCCACGGCGGATGCCAACACACTCAATGCCCATCTTGGCGGCGCTGCGCACCACGGAACGGATGGCGGCATTCATGCCGGGAGCATCGCCGCCGCTGGTGAGTACGCCGATTCGCTTTACTGCACTTTCCATAATCAATAAACCTCTCTTTTCCGGAACCAGGTCCGGACCTCAGTTGTGGACCAGCCGCTTCTTTCCTTGCTCAGCGGCACATACAATTAGGTATCATACCATAAATGTCTCCTTGCCTTTTACTGCCCGCACAGGCAGCAAAAACGCCGGAAGTTCCTGGTATAATAACCGCATTGCGGTTATTATACCACATCTGCCCCATTTAGAAAAGCGTCAAATTGCACTTTCGGTATCCCCTCCATTTTTATTCCACCGCCAACCGCTTCCGTCTTGCCCCAGAAATCGTTTTATGGTATAATACGTCATATCTTAAGGAAGAGGATCATTTCTGATGCATGCACAGTTTTCTGTCCTGACCCCACGCTGGTTCCGCCGGGCACTGGTTTATACCGGCAGCATCGGGGAGTTTCGTTACCGTTTCGCCAACGACCACGACGCAGGTCTCATCCATGCTTCCGTCTACACCGTGTTCTGCTATGAAGCCGCGCGCGACGTGCACAACCGGGATTTCTCCTGGGATGAACAAGGAGTAGAGGCTTTGAAGGAATGGCTGCAGAGCTGCTATGAAATATACCAGCGTACCGGAAGCTTGCCGGACGCTTCTGATTCTTGACTTGCAGGAGGGTCTCATGCACAGAAAAGTCGGATTTTACGTTCGCAAACTGCTGTATTGCGTGGAGTTTGCCCTGGCTATGCTCACCATCGTCGTTCTGGTAGGCAACCTGGGCATGGAGGCCTATCGGGTGATCCTGGATCCCACCTACTTCCCGGCCAGCGACCTCTTTCTCCATGAGATCCTCAGCATTGCGGTGGGTCTTGAGTTCGTACGGATGCTGGTGGACATGACCCCGGCCAATATCCTGGACGTGCTTACCGTGGCCATCGCCCGGTACATCATCATCAACCACGAAGACCCCTGGGGTCTTGTGGCCGGTGTGATTTGCATCGCCGGTCTGTTTGCCATCCGCCGCTTCCTCATCCACCGTAAAGACATGCAGGTGGAACTGTCCAAGGCGGAGTGAGCTGCCCCGCCCTTTCTGGGCGGGTCTTTTCATATCCACACCAGAGAGACCTTTTTCTTTATTTAATTATGTATCTACCACCTGCGGCGGAACACCGCCGTATGGCTGTTGAAAGGAGTGCATCGTCATGAGCAGACTTGACATCAAAAGTCCCAGCAGAGCCCAGACCGTGGTGGATAACCTGTACCGGGATGTGGAGCGGCGCATCGCCGCCAGTCCTCCGGGACTGTGCCCGGTGGATATGTCCCGGTCGTTCCTGCAGCTGTGCCACGCCCAAAGCTGCGGCAAGTGCGTGCCCTGCCGCATCGGTCTGGGGCAGCTGAGCATGCTGATCGGCCAGGTACTGGACGGTACCGGCACCATGGAGACCATCGATATCATTGAAAAAACCGCCCGCACCATCGTCAATACCGCCGACTGCGCCATCGGACGTGACGCCGCACGGCTGGTAGTGGATGGATTGGAGGGCTTCCGGGACGACTACGAAGAGCACGTCAAGCATCACCGGTGTCTTGCCGGGCTGCAGAACCCTGTGCCCTGCGTATCCCTGTGCCCCGCCGGTGTGGATATCCCCGGCTATGTGGCCCTGGTGGGTGAAGGGCGCTATGCCGACGCCGTGCGTCTCATCCGCAAGGACAATCCCATGCCCGTATCCTGCGCCTACATCTGCGAGCATCCCTGCGAGGCACGGTGCCGCCGGAACATGATCGACGACGCCATCAACATCCGGGGCCTCAAGCGCTACGCCGTGGATCACGCAGGCGACGTGCCCAATCCCCCCAATGCCCCCTCCACCGGCAAGCGGGTGGCCATCATCGGCGGCGGACCCAGCGGTCTGAGCTGCGCTTACTATCTGACACTGATGGGCCATCAGGTCACCATCTACGAAGAGCGCAAGCAGCTGGGTGGTATGCTGCGCTACGGCATCCCCAGCTACCGCTATCCCCGGCATCTGCTGGATCGGGAGATCCAGTCCATCCTCTCCACCGGCATCGAGGTACACACCAGCATCACCGTGGGCAAGGACATCACCTTCGATGAGATCCATCAGAAATACGACTGCCTGTACATCGCCATCGGCGCCCAGCAGGACAAGAAAACCGGCATCCCCGGAGAGGACAGCCGCAACGTCATCTCCGCCGTGGAGATGCTCCGGGCCATTGGCGACGACCACATGCCGGATTTCAGCGGCAAGAATGTGGTGGTCATCGGCGGCGGCAACGTGGCGATGGACGTCACCCGCAGTTCCATCCGCCTGGGGGCCGACAAGGTCACCTGCGTATACCGCCGGCGGGTGGAGGATATGACCGCCCTGCCCGACGAGGTCACCGGTGCTCTGGCGGAAGGAGCCGAGCTGATGACTCTGGCCGCCCCCGTACGCATCGAGGCAGACGAAAACGGCGTGGCCCAGGCCTTGTGGGTACAGCCCCAGATCATCGGCGAGACCGACAAGTCCGGGCGGCCCCGGCCCAACAAGGCGGCACTGGACGAAGTACGGATACCGGCGGATATCATCGTGGTGGCCATCGGCCAGGGCATCGAGATCCAGGGCTTCACCCAGTCCGGCATTCCCATCAAGCGGGGCACCTTCGTGGCGGCCAGCTCCAGCCAGGTGGACAACATGGACAACGTCTTTGCCGGCGGCGACTGCGTCACCGGGCCCGCTACCGCCATCCGGGCCATTGCCGCCGGTAAAGTGGCAGCCGCCAACATCGATGAGCAGCTGGGATTCTGCCATGAGATCCGGGTGGATGTGGACGTTCCGGCACCCCGGCTCAACAACCGTCCGCCCCATGGGCGCATCAACACCACCGAGCGGGAAGCCTATGAACGCAAGCATGATTTCTGCGACATTGAGTGCGGCATGACAGAGGAAGGCGCCCGGACGGAAGCGTCCCGCTGCCTGCGCTGCGATCACTTTGGATACGGTATTTTCAAGGGAGGTCGGATCGAAAAATGGTAACGTTGACCATCGACGGCAGAACCGTCACCGTACCGGAGGGCACCACCATTCTGGAGGCCGCCCGGTCCGTACATCTGGATATTCCTTCTCTGTGCTACCTCAAGGACATCAACGAGATCGGCGCCTGCCGCATCTGCATCGTGGAGGTGGAGGGCTATGAGCGGCTGGTCCCCTCCTGCGACAACGCCGTGGCAGAGGGTATGGTGGTATACACCAACTCTCCCCGGGTCCGGGAGGCCCGGCGCGTGAACCTGCGGCTTTTGCTGAGCCAGCACGACACCAAATGCACCCAGTGCACCCGCAGCGGCAACTGCCGGCTGCAGGAGCTGTGCAACGACTACAACCTGCTGGGCGATCATTACGCCAAGGATCTGCGGCCGGTGCCCGACGACTTCTCCACCCCGGTGATCCGGCTGGAAAACCGGTGCATCAAGTGCATGCGCTGCATCCAGGTCTGCGACAAGATCCAGTCTATGAACATCTGGGACGTCATCGGCAGCGGTTCCCGGGCCACGGTAGGCGTGGCCAGACACCGGAGCCTGGCCGAATCCGACTGCACCTTCTGCGGCCAGTGCATCACCCACTGTCCCGTAGGCGGCCTGCAGGAGCACGACGATACCGGTAAGGTCTTTGATGCGCTGGCCGATCCCAACAAGATCACCGTGGTGCAGGTGGCCCCGGCGGTACGGGCGGCCTGGGCCGAGTACTATCATCTGGACCCCAAGTTCGCCACCGCCCAGCGGATGGTGACGGGTCTGAAGCACATGGGCTTCGATTATGTGTTCGATACCAATTTCGCCGCAGACCTTACCATCATGGAGGAGGGCAGCGAATTCCTGCAGCGGTTCACCCATCGGGAGCGGTATACCTGGCCCATGTTCACCTCCTGCTGCCCCGGCTGGGTGCGGTTCGTCAAGGGACAGTTCCCCCAGTACACCCAGAATCTCTCCACCGCCAAATCTCCCCAGCAGATGTTCGGGGCCGTAGCCAAGAGCTACTTCGCCCAGAAGCTGGGTGTGGATCCCCACAACATTTTCGTGGCATCCATCATGCCCTGCACCGCAAAAAAGAGCGAGGCCAAGCTGCCCACCATGCGTGACGCCTGCGGCGATCCCGATGTGGATGTGGTGCTCACCACCCGGGAGATGGTCCGCATGTTCCGGGGCGAGCAGGTGAATCCCGCTGTCATGGCCGAGACGCCCTTCGACAGTCCTCTGGGCACCGGCACCGGCGCTGCCGTGATCTTCGGCGCCACCGGCGGCGTTATGGATGCGGCGCTGCGCAGTGCTTACTATCTGGTCACCGGGTCCAATCCCGATCCCGACGCCTTCCACAGCGTCCGGGGTATGGATGGCTGGAAAGAAGCCGTATTCACCATCCCCGGCGCCGGCGACGTCCGGGTGGCGGTGGTCAGCGGGCTGGGCAATACCCGGCGGCTGATGGAGGCCCTGGAGAGCGGCCGGGCATCCTACGATTTCGTGGAAGTCATGGCCTGTCCCGGCGGCTGCGCCGCCGGCGGCGGTCAGCCCATCCACGACGGTGTGGAAATGGCCGAGTCCCGGGGCGGCGTGCTGTGGAATCTGGACGCCGATGCCACCATCCGGTTCTCCCACGAAAATCCCGATGTACAGGCGCTGTATGCCTCCTATCTGGAGCGGCCGCTGGGTGAAAAGTCTCACCATCTGCTGCACACCCAGCACGACGCCTGGAAAATGCCCAACCAGCAGTAAGTTTCTTATCCCCCAACCGGCTGTCTGGGCGGCCGGATCAAGTCAAAATGTTCAAGGAGGATCATTATGCAATACGAACTCATCGGCGGCTCTTTTCCCGTAGTAATCTGCAAGCTGGAAAACGGCGAACAGATGATCACCGAAAGCGGCTCCATGGTCTGGATGTCTCCCAACATGGAGATGCAGACCAGCGGCGGCGGACTGGGTAAGATCTTCTCCCGGGCCCTGTCGGGAGAAAACCTGTTCCAGAATATTTACACCGCCCGGGGCAACGGTATGATCGCCTTTGGCTCCAGCTTCCCCGGCAAGATCGTACCCATCGAGATCGGGCCGGGCAAGGAAATGATCCTGCAGAAAAACTCCTTCCTGGCCAGTGAGGCCGGAGTGGATCTTTCCATCCATTTC
The DNA here is from genome assembly GCA_944385395.1 of uncultured Oscillospiraceae bacterium. GTDB lineage: Bacteria > Bacillota > Clostridia > Oscillospirales > Oscillospiraceae > Vescimonas. The sequence continues at coordinate 6,811 of CALWXA010000051.1, forward strand.
AGCCGCAAGCTGGGCTCAGGCTTTTTCGGCGGCGAAGGGTTCATCCTGCAGCGCCTGTCCGGACAGGGCATTGCCTTTGCTGAGATCGACGGCGAGCTGGTACAGTATGATCTGGCACCTGGCCAGCAGATGGTGGTGGATACCGGCAACGTGGCAGGCTTCGAGCCCTCGGTGTCCATGGACATCCAGCAGGTCCGGGGCGTGAAGAACGTATTCCTGGGCGGTGAGGGTCTGTTCCACACCGTACTTACCGGGCCCGGCCGGATTTGGCTGCAGACCATGCCCCTGAGCAATGTGGCCATGGCCCTGCGCCCCTTCTTCCCCTCCAACAACAACTGATCACTCTGCAAAACCCCGGCGTCCCCTGGCGCCGGGGTTTTTCTTTCCGCAAATTCCGGCAAAAAATGCAGCAGTCATTGACACCGGCCAAGGGATGTGATAATATTTCACCAATGCGCGAGAGTTTATCTAGCGAATACGAGGACCACTCCTCTCGGGGAGTTAAGGCCATACGGACAGCCGGGTCCACTGCCGATTGGCGGCTTGCCGCCTTATTGATTGAGTTAAAAGCTCAAATTTTATAAGTTGGTTACTTTATAACCGAAATGCGTGATTACGCAGACTTGTGAAACGGTCAATAAGAGTAGTAAAAGTATTGTTGCTATATAGACTCTGAGTACCCAAGGCTCCGCCCGGCAGGTGATCCTGTCCATGGCGGCTTCATGTGCCGCCCTGTCCATGGCGGCGGTACGGGTGCGTCAACTGGATCGCTTTTCATGCAGGCTGTGTTGTCACAGCCTGCATTTTTGTTTTGGTGAGGTATACGGCCATGTACAAATTGGATCAAAATCAGGCGCCCATCCATCAGGCGCTGCAGAAATTCCGCCAGATGCGGGTAGTACCCTTCGATGTGCCCGGCCACAAGCGGGGCCGGGGCAATCCGGAGCTGACGGCATTCCTGGGCGAGCAGTGCGTGGGCATCGACGTCAACAGCATGAAGCCTCTGGACAATCTCTGCCATCCCATTTCCGTGATCCGTCAGGCAGAAGAACTGGCCGCCGACGCCTTCGGCGCCGCCCACGCCTTTTTGATGGTAGGCGGCACCACCAGCTCCGTGCAGAGCATGGTGCTGGCCACCTGCAAGCCCGGGGACAAGATCATCCTGCCCCGGAACGTACACCGCAGCGTCATCAACGCCCTGGTACTGTGCGGCGCCATCCCGGTCTACGTGAATCCGGAGGTGGATTCCCGGCTGGGCATCTCTCTGGGCATGAAGCGTGAGCAGGTGGAAAAGGCCATTGCCCAGCACCCCGACGCCGTGGCCGTATTGGTGAACAACCCCACCTACTACGGCATCTGCAGCGATCTGAAGGCCATCGTGGACATGGCACATCAGGCCGGCATGTACTGTCTGGCAGATGAGGCCCACGGTACCCACTTCTATTTCGGAGAAAACATGCCCATTTCCGCCATGGCCGCCGGGGCGGACTTTGCCTCGGTATCCATGCACAAAAGCGGCGGAAGTCTGACCCAGTCCAGTCTGCTGCTCATCGGCCCCAACGTGCAGGAGGGCCATGTGCGCAAGATCATCAACCTCACCCAGACCACCTCCGGCAGCTATCTCCTGATGTCCAGTCTGGACATCAGCCGCCGGAACCTGGCCCTGCGGGGCAAGAAGGTTTTCTCCCAGGTGGTATCCATGGCCGAATACGCCCGGGAGGAGATCAACGCCATCGGCGGCTACTACGCCTTCGGACGGGAGCTCATCAACGGCGACTCCATCTTCGATTTCGACGCCACCAAGCTGAGCATCCACACCCGGGACATCGGCTTGGCGGGCATCGAGGTATACGACCTTTTACGGGATGAGTACGACATCCAGATCGAGTTCGGCGACATCGGCAACATCCTGGCCTATCTCTCCATTGGCGACCGGCCGGCGGAGCTGGAGCGGCTGGTCAGCGCCCTGGCGGAGATCCGCCGGCGGTATCAGACCGACGGCAGCGGCTTGATGAATCAGGAATACATCGACCCGGAAGTGGTCATCAGCCCCCAGGACGCCTTCTACGCCGAAAAGGTCAGCGTACCGCTGGACGAGAGCGTAGGCAAGGTGTGCAGCGAGTTCGTCATGTGCTATCCCCCCGGCATCCCCATCCTGGCACCGGGTGAGCGGATCACCCCCGCCATTCTGGATTACATCCGCTACGCCAAGGCCAAGGGCTGCTCCATGACCGGTACGGAGGATCCCGACATCGCACACATCAATATTCTGCAGGAGGACGTGTGATGGAACTGTGGTTCAGTGAATTTCATGCCCCGGACGTCAAGCACAGCATCCGGGTGGACCGGCATCTCTATTCCCACAAAAGCGACTATCAGCAAATCGACATCTATGAGACCCCGGAATTCGGCCGGGTGCTGACCCTGGACGGCAACGTGATGCTCACCGAGCGGGACGAGTTCATCTACGACGAGATGATCACCCATGTGCCCATGGCGGTGCATCCCAACGTGCAGGACGTGCTGGTCATCGGCGCCGGAGACGGCGGCGTGGTCCGGGAGCTGGCACGGTATGACTCCATCCGGTGCATCGATCTGGTGGAGATGGACGATCAGGTGGTGAAGGCCTGCCGGATGTATCTGCCGGAAAACGCCAGCCGCCTGGATGACGCACGGGTACACATCTATTTCGACAACGCCCTGCGGTTCATCCGCCGCTGCCACGCCCAGTACGATCTCATCATCGTGGACTCCACCGATCCCTTCGGCCCCTCCGAGGGACATTTCACCCGGGAGTTCTACGGCATTTGCTACAACGCTCTGCGGGATGACGGCATCCTGGTGAACCAGCAAGGCAGCCCCTTCTACCGCCACGACGCCGAGGCCATGCAGCGCAGCCACAAGCGCATCGCCACCACCTTCCCCATCAGCCGGGTGTATCAGGCCCATATCCCCACCTACGCTGCCGGGTACTGGCTTTTCGGCTTTGCCAGCAAGAAATACCACCCCATTGACCACTTCAACAAGGAAAAGTGGCTCTCGCTGAATCTCAAGACCAATTACTACACCGTGCGGCTGCATGTGGGAGCCTTCTATCTCCCGGCATTTCTGGAGCGGCTGCTGGAGGAAGTGGAGGATAAACCATGCGACCGAACATAGAAACCTTCATTGGCTGCGACAGCAGCTACCATCAGGCCGACGTAGTGCTCTTTGGGGCGCCCTTCGACTCCACCACCAGTTTCCGGCCCGGGGCTCGGTTCGGCCCGTCGGCCATGCGCCATGAGAGCTTCGGGCTGGAGACCTACAGTCCCTATCAGGACCGGGATCTCACGGACTGCCGGATCTTTGACAGCGGCGATCTGGAGCTGTGCTTCGGCAACTCCCGCAGCGCTCTGGACGATATCCGCAATCACACCCGGCAGATCCTCTCTGACGACAAGTTCCCCCTGCTGCTGGGGGGCGAGCATCTGGTGACGCTGGGGGCCGTGGAGGCCGTGGCGGAGCGGTATCCCCATCTGCACATCATCCACTTCGACGCCCACGCCGATCTGCGGCAGGATTATCTGGGGGCGCAGCTGAGCCATGCCTGCGTCATCCGGCGCTGCCACGACCTTTTGGGGGACGGACGGATCCATCAGTTCTGCATCCGCAGCGGCGAGCGGGAGGAGTTCCGGTTCGGCCGGGAGCACACCGACTTCCATCCCCTGAGCTTTGAGGGGCTCAGCGAGACGGTAGAGCAGCTGCGGCAGGAGGGCTGTCCGGTATATCTCACCATTGATCTGGATTGTCTGGACCCCGCCTCCTTCCCCGGCACCGGCACGCCGGAGGCCGGAGGCGTCAGCTTCCTGCAGCTTTTGGAAGCCATCCGGCAAGTAGCCGATACCCGGCTGGTGGGTGCCGACCTCAATGAGCTTGCACCCATGCTGGATCACAGCGGCGTTTCCACCGCCACCGCCTGCAAGGTGCTGCGGGAACTGCTGCTGGCCATTGCACCTTCGTATCCCCGGGATTGACCGTTTTGAGACGACAGAAAAAAGGAGAATGAGAACATGAGCAAGGTATTAGTCATCGGCTGCGGCGGCGTGGCCTCCGTTGCCATCCGTAAGTGCTGCCAGGTCAGCGAGGTATTCACCGACCTGTGCATCGCCAGCCGCACCAAGTCCAAGTGCGACGATCTGGCCGCCGCTCTGGCCGGCAAGACCGCTACCCGCATCACCACCGCCCAGGTGGATGCCGACAACGTACAGGAGGTCATCGACCTCATCAAGGCCTACCAGCCCGATCTGGTGATGAACATCGCCCTGCCCTATCAGGATCTGACCATCATGGACGCCTGCCTGGCCTGCGGCGTCAACTACATGGATACCGCCAACTATGAGCCGGAGGACACCGACGATCCGGAATGGCGGGCCATCTATGAAAAGCGCTGCAAGGAAGAGGGCTTCTCCGCCTACTTCGACTACAGCTGGCAGTGGGCCTATCGGGAGCAGTTCGAAAAGGCCGGGCTCACCGCCCTGCTGGGCTGCGGCTTCGATCCCGGTGTGACCCAGGCCTACTGCGCCTATGCCAAGAAGCATCATTTCGACACCATTGACACCATCGACATTCTGGACTGCAACGGCGGCGACCACGGCTATCCCTTCGCCACCAACTTCAACCCCGAGGTGAACCTGCGGGAAGTGTCCGCCCCCGGCAGCTACTGGGAGGACGGCCACTGGGTGGAGATCCCCGCCATGAGCATCAAGCGGGAGTACAACTTCGATCAGGTGGGCATGAAGGACATGTACCTGCTGCACCATGAGGAGATCGAGTCTCTGGCCCAGAACATCCCGGAAGTGCAGCGCATCCGGTTCTTCATGACCTTCGGCCAGAGTTATCTGACCCACATGAAGTGCCTGGAGAACGTGGGGATGCTGTCCACCACCCCGGTGGAATTCGAGGGCCATCAGATTGTGCCCATCAAGTTCCTCAAGGCCCTGCTGCCGGATCCCGCTTCCCTGGGCCCCCGGACCAACGGCAAGACCAACATCGGCTGCATCTTCACCGGTAAGAAGGACGGCAAGGATGTCACCTACTACATCTACAACGTCTGCGACCATCAGGAGTGCTACAAGGAAGTGGAGAGCCAGGCCATCAGCTACACCACCGGCGTTCCCGCCATGTGCGGCGCTCTGATGCTGCTCACCGGTAAGTGGAACAAGACCGGCGTCCACACCGTGGAGGAGTTCGATCCCGATCCGTTCCTGGATGCCCTGGATCAGTACGGTCTGCCCCGCAGCGAAAGCCATAACCCGGTGCTGGTGGACTGATATGGCCGTATCTCCCGCCTTTGCCGCTCTGGAGCCGCAGCGGCTGTCTGCCCTCCCCTCTCCCTGCTACGTCATCGACGAAGGGCAGCTTCTGAAAAACGCCCAATGCCTGGGAGCGCTGGCAGAGCGCACCGGGTGCCGGGTACTGCTGGCCCAGAAGGCTTTTTCCAACTACGACTTCTACCCCCTTCTGGCCCAGTACCTGGCGGGCACCGAGGCCAGCGGCCTCTTTGAAGCCCGGCTGGGCAAGGAGGAAATGCCCGGCGGCGAGGTACACGTTTTCTGCGCCGCCTACCGGGAGGAAGAATTCCAGGAGCTGCTGGAATACGCCGACCACATCGTGTTCAACTCCCCGGCCCAGCTGGCACAGTTCGGCCCCCGGGCCAAGGCTGCCGGCAAGGAGGTGGGGCTGCGGATCAATCCCCAGCACTCCACCCAGGAAGGTCACGCCATCTACGATCCCTGCGCTCCCGGCAGCCGTTTAGGCGTCACCCGAGAGGTATGGGATCAGCAGATGACCCCGGAGCTCATGGCTCTGCTGGATGGGCTCCACTTCCACACCCTGTGCGAGCAGGATTCCGACGATCTGGCCTCCACCCTGCAGGCGGTGGAGCAGCGGTTCGGTGACGTACTGGTCCAAATGAAATGGCTGAACATGGGCGGCGGGCATCACATCACCCGGCCGGGGTATGATCTTCCCCGGTTGGAAGCGTGCATCCGCCACGCTCAGGAGGTCTGGGGCGTGACGGTATATCTGGAGCCCGGTGAGGCGGTAGCCCTCAACGCCGGGTATCTTGTGAGCCAGGTACTGGATCTGGTGGAGAACGCCGGAGTGCGCATCGCCATTCTGGACACCAGCGCCGCCTGCCACATGCCGGACGTACTGGAGATGCCCTATCAGCCCCCCATTTACCATGCCGTGGCGGGCGGTGAGGGGGATCACGTCTACCGGCTGGCCGGGCCTACCTGTCTGGCAGGGGATGTGGTGGGAGATTACGCCTTTGACCAGCCCCTGCACATAGGGGACACGGTGCTCTTCGGTGACATGGCCATCTACACCACCTGCAAGAACAACACCTTCAACGGCATGCCCTTGCCGGATATCTGGCGTCTGACGCCCCAGGGCCATACGGAACAGCTGACCCGGTTTGGGTATCGGGACTTCAAAATGCGGCTGGGACGGGAAAAAGAATAAAAAAACCAGGGGGGGCAACCAATAATTGCCCCCCTGGTTTGTAGACAGCCCTCTGATCCTCTGCTATCATCGGGGCAGGAGGTGCATCTCTATGACATTCGGTGAACGGCTTCGCTCTTACCGGCTGGCCCAGGGACTTTCTCAGGAACAGGCCGCCCAGATGCTGGGGATCAGCCGGCAGGCGGTGGCCAAGTGGGAATATGGGCAGTCCGCCCCTTCCACAGAAAATCTGGTGGCACTGTCAAAGCTGTATCAGGTCTCACTGGACGAGTTGGCCGGCAAGGAACCCGAAGGTAAAGCGGGCAACCCAATCCTTCGGTCCAATCTGACGCTGCTGGCCATTATCTGTCACGCAGCAGCGTGGAACGTATGCGTCCAGCCCCTGTCGGATGACAGCATCGGCGCTGCGCCCCTGCTGCTGTGGAAGCTGATTCCGCTGCTGGCGGCATCCATCTGGATGGCCTGCAACCTGCGGTGGGAAACGGATCCGGCACAGCGGCGCAAAAATGCCCGTATCGAGCTTTTCTACTGTCTCTTGCAGGCAGCCGCCGGGATCTGGGTCTACAGCAGCCATCAATACTTCCCGGGCGCACTGCTGATTCTGGCACTGGCCCTGGGGTACATTTTCTGGGTCAATCCCCGATTTATGAACCGGCAGCTGGTGAGAAAAAAGGCCTAAAAGCTATAATGGCCGCAAGAGAGCGCAAAAAGCGGTGCCCGCCTGGGCACCGCTTTTTCCTTGTTTTACTTTTCTTCCGCCTGGTAGCGCAGCTGGCCGTCCACATATGTTGCCAGCACCTGCACATCCTTGATCTCTTCCGGATCAATGGCGAAGATATCCCGGCTCAGCACGGCAAAGTCTGCCACCTTGCCGGCGGTGATGCTGCCCTTGCGGTTTTCCTCAAAGGACGCATAGGCGCCGTTGACGGTGAAGCTCTTCACCGCATCCATGACACTGATGCACTGCTCCGGACGCCAGCCGTGTTCCGGATAGCCCTCCAGGTTCTTGCGGCACACGGCGGTATAGATGTTCTCCATGATATTCAGGGATTCCACCGGGCAGTCGGAGCCGCCGATGATGGGGATGCCTTTATCCAGGAACTCCTTCCAGTTATAGGAGGTAGAAGCACGCTCTTTGCCCACACGGTCCTCCACGATGCTGATATCGTAGTTCAGGAAGATGGGCTGGATATAGGCCAGCAGGTCCATGGATTTCATCCGGTCCAGCTGTTCGGGTGTGGTGATCTGGCAGTGGATGACGCCGTGGCGCTCACCGGTACGGGGGCAGGCGGCCTTGGCTTTTTCGATGCTGTTGAGCACCATATCCAGCGCGCCGTCGCCGATGGCGTGGATGGCCACCTGCATGCCGGAGCTATGGGCCAGGACCATCATGTCGTCCAGCTCCTCCTGGGTAAAGAGGGTGATGCCCCGGGTATCCGGCTTATCGGAATAGGGCTGGCGCAGGAAGGCCGTCCGGGAGCCCAGAGAGCCGTCGGACAGGAGCTTCAGCGGCCCCAGCCGGAAATGTTCGCTGCCGTAGCCGGTATGGTATCCGGCATCGATGAACTTCTGGATCTTCCAAACCGCCGGCAGGTTGCACTGCTCATAAATGCGGATCTGCAGTGAGCCGTCACGCTCCATCTCCTCATAGGTATCGATGACCTTCTGGAAGTTGTTGGGCACATCCTTGAAGTCATCGGTATGGATGGTGGTGATGCCATGGGCCAGGGCCTCCTGGGACGCCAGCTCAATGAGGTAGCGCAGCTCCTCCTTGGTCTGTTCGGGGATGGCATCCAGCACCAGCTGACGGGCCATCTCACGGAACACGCCCAGGGGCTTGCCGTTCTCGTCCACGTCGATCTGGCCGCCTTCCACAGGACGGGCCTCCTCCGACATGCCGATGAGCTCCAGTGCCTTACTGTTGACCACGATAACGTGGCCGTCGGTACGGGTAAAGGCAATGGGGTGCTCGGTGGAGATCTTATCCAGATCGTACCGGTTCAAAAACCGATGCTCATCCTGGAAGTGATCGTGGTTCCAGCCACGACCCCGGATCCAGGTGCCGGGAGCGGGCTGATGCCGGGCGATATAGGCACGGCCACGGTCCACCACGTCCTGGATGCTGTCTGCCGTCTGGAGACTCACGTCCTTGAGGAACATGCCCAGAGACAATACGTGCATATGGGATTCGGTAAAGGCCGGCAGCACCGTGCGGCCCTGCATATCGATGCGCTGGACCTCCGGTCCGCACTGATCCTGCAGCTGCCCGCCGCCTACCTGGACGATGGTACCGTCACGCACCAGCACCGCTTCCGCCCGGGGCATGGATTCGTCCATCGTGACGAAGCTGCCGTTATAAAAAAGCTGTTCCATAGATTCATACCTCCGAATTTACACCAGCAAGCCTACCAGCCAGCTGCACATCCAATGGAATAGGGTGGGACAGACCAGACAGCCCAATCCCAGATAGAACGTGGCCATCATGGCACCGTAAGGTACCAGCGTCTCATCGGTGGCCGCCAGACCCGCCGATACGCCGCTGGTGCTGCCCATCATGGCGCCGTAGACCATGGCCGCTTTGGGAGTGGTAAGGCCGATGTACTTACCCACAATAGGCGTGCCGATCATGATGGCGATGGATTTCACCACGCCGGCGGCAATGGATACCGCCACCACCTCAGAAGTAACGCCCAAAGTAGAAGCTGTCACCGGTCCCACAATGAACGACACGGCGCCGGAGGCGATCACCGTCACCTCGTCGGGTGACCGGAAGCCAAAGGCAATGGCAATGAGCATCCCCACCACAAAGGAGGAAAGCACTCCAAAAAAAAGTGCGATGACACCGGATTTGCCGCATTTCCGGAACTCATCCAGATCCGCCCCGTAGGAGGTGGAGATGATGGTAAAATCCCGCATCATGGAGCTGCCCAGCAGTCCCACGCCGGAAAATGCCGCCACATCGGCGATTCCCTTACTTCCGCCGGTGAGGCGGCCGCCAATATAGGCGGCCACCAGTCCGGCAAAAATCGCTATAGCGGAGGCATGGACTCTGCCCCGGAACAGCCGGTTGGCCAGCAGCTCACAGCCTGCCATCACCAACCCGATGAACAGAAAGGACATGACAAAGCTGTTTTGCACCACTAAATCCTTAATGATCTCCATTGCCCCCTCCTATTCCAACAGTCCTCTTTTGGAAAGGAAGAACATCAGGATAAAGACGGTACACACCGCAGCGATTCCCGCCAGAATGGCTACACTTCCCTGGCTGATGGCGGAAACCACATCCTGAGATGCCGACATAGCCACCACCACCGGAATATACATGCCTTTCCAGAACTGGATCCCCTTTTCCATGCCGGCATGAAGTTTCCTGCGCTTTCGCATCCAGTTGGTCAACAGCAGCAGGCACACCATAGAGAAACCCACGCCGCCTACATTGGTGCCGATGCCAAACAGGACGCCAAGCCATTCCCCTATGGTATACCCTACCAGCATACACAGGGCAATGATCGCTGAACCGAAAATCATTGCTTACTTCACCACTGCTTCTTTGTTCTCTTTCTTATCGGCACGGGCAATGGTCAGGCCGGTGATAACATAGAACGCACCCACGATGCAGCTGAGATAAGTGATGGGGGCAAAGACGATAAAGTCCCAGGTGCTGGCGAAGCCCAGAGTGGAGGCATAGTAGGCACCGGACAGGCCCCAGGGAATCACGGGAGCCAGAGCCGTACCGGTATCCTCCAGGGTACGGGAAAGGTTCTTGCGGCTGACACCGAACTTGTCGTACAGGTCCTTGGTCATGTTGCCGATGATGATGAAGGAAACATAGTAGCTCACCACGATGATGAACAGGATCATGTGCAGCAGACCTACCATGATCATCATCTGTTTTTCGTTCTTGGCCATCTTCTCCAGCTTGGCCACAATGATCTGCACCGTGCCGCTGGCCTTCAGAGGTGCACCGAAGATGCCGGCTGCCAGCACCAGAATGATGGTAGAGAACATGCTGCTCAGACCGCCACGCAGAACCATGGAATCCACCACGGCAACGCCGGTAGCTTCCTTATAACCGGAAGCCATGTTGTTCAGAGCGGTACCCACATCTACGCCCTGGAAGATCAGAGCCAGGAAGAAGGCCACCACGATACCGGCAAAGAACGTGGGCACCGTGGGCTTTTTCAGAACGATCAGGGCCACCACAACAACGGGAGGCAGCAGCAGGATGGGATTGATATTGAAGGTGGAGCTGAGGGTATTCATCATCTCGGTGTACTCAGCACCGCCGATGGCCGCATCACCATGCTGCAGGCCCAGGAATACGTACAGCACCAGGGAGATCACCAGGCAGGGCACCGTGGTGAACAGTTCGTACTTGATATGATCCACCACATCTACATCCGCTACGGCAGCGGCCAGAACCGTGGTATCGGACAGGGGAGACAGCTTGTCGCCGAAGATGGCGCCCACCGTAATGGCGCCGGCGGTATAGGCCAGAGGAATCTGCAGACCGGCGGAAACGCCCATCAGCGCTACGCCTACCGTGGCCACCGTGCCCCAGGAGGTACCGGTCATCACGCTCATCAATGAGGCGATGAGGCAGGCCATCACCAGGAAGATCTGGGGATTGAGGAACTTCATGCCGTAATAGATCATGGTGGGAATGGTACCGGAGGTGATCCAGATACCTACCAGCATGCCTACGCACATGAGGATCACGATGGGAACCGTCATGGATTTGAAGTTTTCCTTCATCTGCTCTTCAATGTCGGCCCACTTGATACCCCAGATCATGCAGAGGCTGGCCACAATGGCCGCGTCTACGATCAGGACCACCGAAATGTCGCCATTGAGGACGACCTTACCGATGACGATTCCAAGAATGGAAATCACCAGAAGGATCACTGCTTTTACCGTACTGAGTTCTTTTGTCTTGGACTGTACATTCTTTTCTTCCATGTGAACGCCCTCCCTAAAAATTTTGCTAAGATATTGGCAAGATCCTTTTCTAATATTTATATACTTTGCACAAATCTCAGCTCGCCTACAGAATAGCATTGACGATTGATAATGTCTAATATATATTTATATAAGTATATATAACTAAATAGTTATGAATTGGGTGATGAAAATGGACCTGCTGCAGCTGCGTTATTTCTACAAAATTGCCCACACTCCAACCCTGACCCAGGCAGCCCGGGAGCTGCATGTGTCCCAGCCGTCACTGAGCAAGATGATCCGTGATCTGGAGCATGAATTCGGGGTCAAACTTTTCTCCCGGGAAGGGCGGAACCTGCGACTCAATGACAAGGGCATGATCCTGCTGGGATATGCCACGGACATCCTCAACTCCATTGAAAGCCTGCGCAACGAGCTGCAAGTCTGCCGGGACCGGGAGGATATGGAACTGCGGGTTGGCGTTTTCGCCGCCTCCCCCCTGTTTCCCAGACTCATTGCCAAATTCCGGTCCATTCACCCCAACATCAAGATCAACATGGTGATGCACAGCTACGAGCACAATCTGTCGGAAAACCCCCTGGATATGGTGCTCTCTTCCAGCCGGACACCTCCCTCTTCCCCCTACAGCATCCTGCTGACCCGGGAGGATATCCTTCTGGCAGTGCCTAAAAACCACGCTCTGGCCCAACGGGACACCGTGTCCCTTCAGGAGCTGCAGGGCGAAGAATTCATCAGTATGTCCCGGGAAAAGACCTTCCGGGCCATTATGGATCAGTACTGTGCAGAAGCGGGTATCAGTCCCAACATCATTCTGGAAAGCGATGACCCATTCATGACCCGCAACCTCATCGCCTCCGGCTTCGGAATCGCTTTTTTCCCCAAAAAAACCTGGATGCATGCTCTGGACAGTTCCCTGTCCCTGGTCCGGATCACCGATCCGCCCTGCGTGCGGTACATCTACTCTACCGTACCCCGGAATACCTTCCGCTCCACAGCCTCCCGGCTGTTTCAGGAGTACCTCCGGGAATTCTTTCAAAAAGAAATATGAAAAGCGCAGCGCCGTATGGCGCTGCGCTTTTTGTTCTGCTCACCGCTCAAAAGCACATCTGTTCCGGAGAAATTACATCCTGCTCCGTGATGGCACGGATGGGACGGCATGGTACCCCGGCCGCCACCACACCAGCCGGAATATCCCGGGTCACCACGCTGCCTGCACCGATAACCGACCCTTTGCCGATGGTAACACCGCCGCAGATCACCGCATTGGCTCCGATCCAGACATCGTCTTCCAGTGTGATGGGGTGGGATGTGCTGACGCTCTCCCCTCGCTGCCGGGCATCCAGCGAATGTCCTGCACAGAACAGGCAAACCCCCGGTGCAATGAACGCATTGGCCCCGATGTGGATGGGCGAAGTGTCCAGAAACACGCAGTTATAATTGATCACCGTCAAACCGTGGGTATGAATATTGAACCCGTAGTCGCAGCGGAAGGACGGCTCAATAAAAGTCAGCGGATGGCAGGTGCCCAGCAACTCCTGCAGGATCTCCTGCCGGCGGTCCTTCTCATCCGGTCCGGACTGGTTATACTCCCAGCACAGCCGCTGGGCATTGGCCTTTAGCTCCGGAGGAATGCACAGGTTTTTCCCTGCATAGCCTTCCGCCGACCGCAGAATCTCAAGAATTTCCATACATCCGCTGTCCTTTCCATACATGCTGGGCCCGTCAGCATCCCGCTGCCGGAACCCTTTCCATAATATCATGATATCCCACCTGTGAAAATGCTTTTCTTACTCCCCTGCCCTCCCATAATATACCGCCCGGCGCAAAGCGCACAGAGAAAGCCCACGTCCCGCCCACTCAGACATCTCCCCTCTTGCCACCGGCTTCCAACTATGCTAAAATAAAGATAAATTATCAGTTTTGTTTTTATAAGGGAGGGGATGCTATGCCGAAGGTTGCCTATTCGGAGGAAGAGCGGGCGCAGATCAGGCAGCGTCTTCTGACCACAGCACTGGAACTTATGGGCAGACAGGGTATACAGCATACCACCGTGGAGCAGATCTATCAAGCGGTAGGCATCTCCCGCACCTTTTTTTACTCCTTTTTTCCCACAAAAGAGGATCTGATTGTAGAGGCACTGTATCTGCAGCAGCCCAGGATCCTGGCCTATGCCCGGCAACTGATGGCAGATCCCGCTCTGACCTGGCAGCAGGCGGCAGCGCAGTTTCTCCACTCCTGCTGCTATGGCGAGCGGCACGGCATCGCCGTTTTGTCCGTGGAAGGGCAGCAGCAAATCTTCCGGCGGCTGAGTCCGGAAAGCTATCAGGTATTCCGGGAAAAGCAGGCACGCCTGTTTGGGGATATTCTGGAATGCTTCGGCATCCAGTCCAACAAGGAACGCATCGCCCTTTTTACCAATCTGGCTCTGTCGGTGATTGTTCTGCGCAACGCCATCCCCCATTCCCTGCCCCTGTTCGTTCCGGAGGCCGCAGACCAAACCACCGCTGTTCAAATCCAAGCAATCGTGGATTGTCTGGATTCCATGCGCAGCAATCCCCTGTAAAATCACCATGATCCGTCCGGAAGTTTCGTTTCGGCCCACTTCAGGGCGGATCTTTTTTACCTGCAATAAAAACAAATTTACACTTTTATCTTTATTTTGGCAAGTGCCGGGGCGAGAGTCCTTCCCGGCTTGCACATATACTTCACTTCTTCAGGAGGGTATTGAGATGGGACTTTTCAGCAAACTGTTCAAGGGACCCGAGATCGACGAGGCCAAGAGCGAAGCCAACGCCAAAAAAATGCGGGCCTTGTTCGGCCACGTGGTGGAGCACCCGGAATCCTACCGGCTGATCTACGGATACACGGAGGATGTGGCCCGGTTCAACTATGGATTTGTCCACGGCAGCAAGACAAAAATCGGCAGCCTCATCGTGGGTTGGGATGCCGACAGCCAGACCATTGCGGTGGTTCCCACCGTCCCGGATCTCTCCGGCTGCGGAGATCCCACCTATTACCGGCGCAGCGAGATCCTGAAGGCCTACCGGAACAAGTATCCCACCGACGCCTTCGTGATCTATCCTGACCGCAGCGGCTATATCGCCATCAACGCCTATGACTGGCTGGATGACGAAAGCCTGTATGTCTACGTATCCCAGGAGCAGGAGCTGGCAGCTTTTACGGAGTTCTTCCAGAGCCAGTTCGCCAAGAAGTAAGGAGGACCCATGAAGGAATTGGGCGGGATCCTCCTGGTGATGCTGGCGGTGGTGATCCTGGGCAATCTGTGGTTCCATCTGGTGGAATCCCTGCTGGACCGGGTCCGGCGCTGGCGGGATGCATCCCATGAGCAGCCCGCCTGGCACACCCTCTCCGAGGCGGAAAAGCAGGCAGACTGTCCTCCTGATATGGACAGTTCCGACTCATCCGGTACAACGGAATAGCTCTTCCAAAAAAAGCACCCGGCCACGCATTTGCGCCGTCGGGTGCTTCTTTATATGCTGCAGCTTTCTTATGACGGGAACGCACGGGCCATCAGGAATCAGTCCAGCAGTCCGTACGTCTGGTCGGATACCGGTTCCAGCCACTCATTGGAGCAGTCCGCACCGGGCACTTCCAGGGCCAGATGGGAAAACCAGCTGTCCCGGGCGGCACCGTGCCAATGCTTCACCTCAGGGGGAATATTCACCACGTCCCCCGGGTGCAGTTCCCGGGCCTCCTGGCCCCACTCCTGATACCAGCCACGGCCGGCCACGCACAGCAGCAGCTGGCCGCCGCCGCTGGAAGCGTGGTGGATATGCCAGTTGTTGCGGCAGCCCGGTTCAAAGGTCACGTTATACACCCCCACCTGGCTGGTGGACAGGGGCTGCAGATAGCTCCGGCCTGTAAAGTACCGGGCGAAGCCGTCGTTGGGTGCACCGATGGGGAACACCATCTCTTTCTGATGCTCCGCCCTGCCGCTGTCATCGGCTGCATCCTCCGCCCAGACCTCTTTGGCCATACGGAAGGCAGCCCAGGCCTTGGGCCAGCCTGCGTAAAAAGCGGCGTGGGTCAGAATCTCCGCAATCTCCCGGCGGGTAATGCCATTTTGCCGGGCAGTGGTCAGGTGATAGCGGAAGGAGCTATCCACCAGGCCCTGGGACATCAGCGACACCACCGTCACCAAAGAGCGGTCCCGCAGAGAGAGCTGGTCCTCCCGGTTCCAGACCTCACCGAACAGCACATCGTCATTGAGCCGGGCAAATTCAGGGGCAAAATCCCCCAGGGAATCCCGGCCTGCCGTCTGTTTTACTGCCATATTCCATACCTCCTATGCAAGAGAAAATGTCACCGAAACCGTCCCGGCTCCCAACTTTTCCCCGAGGCCGGAGGGATCGTCGATCCTGGCAAGTCTGGTGAAGTTCCAGGTATTGGTTCCATAATAAATGGTGATCTGGCTGCCCTGGTACAGGATCACATCGCCGGGCTGGGTGGTGATCTGAGTATCGCTGCGGGGCAGGGTGGTTCCCAGGGGGCCCACCTTTTCAAACCCGCCGTAATCCGCCATCTCCACCGTCAGAGGACCCTGGGAAAGCAGTTCTATGAAAGCCTCTGCCGAGGCATTTTCCTCAAAAGTGGCCAGCAATTCATAGCCGCCGACACTGATTTTCAAAGTGTTCCCCTCCTGCTGGGACTCCTGGGTCTGCGGGGGTTGCTGGGCTTGGACATCTTCCTGCTCCGGGTCCGTTTCCGGACCGTTCGGAGTTGCCGGGGGCGTTTGGGTTCCACAGCCGGAAACAAGGAGCAAAGCCAGCAGCATCCACAGACTCTTTCGTACAATCTTCCCCATGATTTACTTCAGATAAGACCGGAAAAACTGCTGGATGTGATCAAAGGGGATCACGTCCTTGCGGTCATAGAGATCCGTATGGACGGCATTGGGAATGATCAGCAGTTCTTTATTATCGCTGCAGGGGTTGTCCCGCATCATATCCGCATAGGCATCCCGGCTGAAATAGCAGGAATGGGCCTTCTCACCGTGGATCATCAGTACGGCGCTGCGGATCTCATTGCTGTAGCGCAGAATAGGCATATTCAGAAACGACAGCGAGGAAGTCACGTTCCAGCCGTCATTGGAGTTGAGTGAGCGCTCTGCATAGCCACGCTGCGTCTTATAGTAGTCATAATAATCCTTCACGAAGAAGGGTGCATCCTGGGGCAGCGGGTCTACCACGCCGCCGGCACGGGCACAGGTGCCTGACCGGTAGTCTTCCGTCCGCTGGGCGTTGAGGGTCATTTTCATCCGGTACCGGGCGTCGGCGCTGTCGTCGGCGTCAAAGTATCCCCGGGCGGTGACCCTGGTCATATCATACATGGTGGATGTAACGGTGGCCTTGATACGGGTGTCCACCGCAGCAGCGTTCAGGGCCATGCCGCCGAAGCCGCAGATGCCCAAGATGCCGATCTGCTCCGGGTCCACAAAGTCCCGGGTGGCCAGAAAGTCCACCGCTGCACAGAAGTCTTCCGTATTGATATCCGGGGAGGCCACATTCCGGGCCTGGCCGCCGCTCTCGCCGATGAAAGAGGGGTCAAAGGCCAGGGCTGCAAAGCCACGGCTTGCCAATTCCTCAGCATACAATCCGGAGCACTGTTCCTTCACAGCGCCGAAGGGGCCGCACACGGCCACAGCGGAAAGCTTGCCATCACTCGCTTTGGGCAGGTACAGATCCCCCGCCAGTTCCACGCCGTAGCGATTGACAAAGCGCACACGCTCTCTGCTGACCGTATCCCGCAGGGGGAACGTATAGCCATTATATCTGGACTGCATGTTCCCGTCCTCCTTATGCATTTTTGCCCATCTCATAGGCCTGACGCAGCGCATCATGGCCCTGGATCTCGCCCACAGACGTGACGCCGCCGGCAAAGACCGTTCCGGCCAGGCGGGCTTTTTCAAAGCAGTCGATCCAGCCCTGGAGACCGGTGACGGCACCATCCGCCGTATGCCGGCCATCTTCCGCCGCAGCGGAGAGCAGATAAATATCATGGAACCGGTAATCCGACGCATACAGGGGATTAGAGCGGTCCAGCATGGTTTTCAGCTGTCCGCACATGCCATAGTAGTAAATGGGCGTAGCAAACACGATGACATCCGCCGTCCGCATCTGCTCCACAATGGCGGCGGCATCATCGGCAATGACGCACCGCTGGGTCTTTGTGCAGCTCAGGCAGCCACGGCAGAATTGGATGGTATGGTCACGCAGAGAAACCTTCTCCACATGGTGGCCCGCCTCCCGGGCGCCACGGATCCACTCATCCGCCAGGCGGTCGGAATTGCCGCCCTTCCGGGGGCTGGCAGAGATGACGAAAATCTTCTTACTCATTGCAGTTCCTCCTCACTTAAATGCCGCATGATTTTTGCAGGTACGCCGCCCACGATGGCGTTTTCCGGAACGTCTCTGGCCACCACAGCACCGGCTGTCACGATGGCACCGTCTCCGATGCTTACGCCGGGCAGGATCGTGGCGCCGGATCCGATCCAGACGTTCTTGCCAATGTGAATGGGGGCAGGGATCATGGTGCCCCGGTCCCGGGGAGATTTGGCGTGGTTCAAGGTAGCCAGCACCACATGATGGCCGATGAGCGCTCCGTCATCGATGTAAATGCCGCCCTGGTCCTGAAACTTACAGCCCATATTGATGAAAACGTTCCGGCCGATATGGATGTTCTTGCCGCAGTCGGTATAGAAAGGGGGAAAGAGCGCAAAGCTCTCGTCCACCGGTGCACCGATGAGCTGAGAAAAAAGCTGCCGCAGCTTGGCCGGTTCGTGATAGCTGCCGTTGATCTCCGCCGTCAGGCGCAGGGCCTCCTGACTGACGCCGTGCATGAACTGGTGTGCCTCGCTGCCGCCCTTTACCGGTTTACCGCTGTTGAGATGATTCAAAAATGCATCCAAATCCATGATATACTCCTGTTTTTCCATCCTTTTGGTTTCATTATAGCACCCGTAAAATAAAATAACAAATACCTATACCGAATACTTTATTATGCTTGAAAAGTATCGTTTGTTCGTGGTATGATCTGGGCATCAGGAGGTAGATGGTATGGAATTGCGTGTATTACAATATTTCCTAGCGGTGGCAAGGGAGCAGAATATTTCAGCGGCGGCGCAGTCCCTGCATCTGACCCAGCCCACCCTCTCCCGGCAGCTCCGGGAGCTGGAAGAGGAGCTGGGCAAGCAGCTGATGATCCGGGGCAGCCGGAAAGTTACCCTCACCGAGGAGGGTATGCTGCTGCGCAAGCGGGCGGAAGAAATTCTGGATCTGGTAGGCCGCACGGAAAAAGAGATCGGGCAGTCTCAGGAAACCGTCTCCGGGGACATTTACATCGGCACCGGCGAGACCGACGGCATGCGGCAGATCGCCAGGGCCGCCAATGGCCTGCAGGAAAGCTATCCGGCTATCCAGTTCCATATCGTCAGCGGCGATGCGGCAGATGTATGTGAGCGGCTGGACAAGGCGCTGCTAGATTTTGGGATCCTTCTGGGGGATGTGGATCAGACCCGATACCACTACATGGATCTGCCCATGAAGGATACCTGGGGCGTTCTGATGCGGCGGGACAGTCCTCTGGCACAGCAGGAGTCCATTGCGCCCCGGGATCTGTGGGGCAAGCCCCTGATCCTGTCACGGCAGTCAGACAACAAAAGCGGCCTGTACCGCTGGCTGGGGAAGGAACCCTCGGAGCTGCGCACCGTGGCCACCTACAACCTGATTTACAACGCATCCCTGATGGTAGACGAAGGGATGGGCTATGCCTTTACCCTGGACAAGCTGGTCAACACTACCGGAACGCAGCTGTGCTTCCGGCCGCTGGAGCCGAGATTGGAGCTGGGCATGTGCCTTGTGTGGAAAAAGTCCCGGAGCTTCTCCAGAGCCGCCCAGCTGTTTCTGGATTATTTGAAGGAATGTCTCAGCCCTTTGGCTGCCGGGAAGGACTGCTGAGCTGTCGGGGGCACCACGGTAGGCGCTCCGTGGAAATCTCTGTGATTGCCAGAGGGCACCGTTGGTGTTATGATAAGGCCATCTCTGCTCTGGGGAGCAGCGCCGCCAGCAAGTGTTCATGGAACTACTATTGGGAGGAAACGGCATGGTTTTTCTGATTGCAGGGCCATCTCACACCGGCAAAACAGCCCTGGCCCAGAAGCTGTTAAAAAAATACGGATATCCCTGTTTGTCGATAGACCTTTTGAAAATGGGGCTGATTCGGAGCGGGTACACGGCGCTTACGCCCGTCAGCAATGACCGGGACCTGACGGAATATCTGTGGCCGGTGGTGCGGGAAATGGTAAAAACAGCCATTGAAAACGGAGAAAACCTCATCGCAGAGGGCTGCTACATCCCCTTTGACTGGGAAAAGGATTTTGCGAATGAATACCGCAGGCAGATCCAATACCGCTGCCTGGTGATGAGTGAGAACTACATCCGCAGTCACTACCAGGACATCCAGGCGTATGCCGATGTGGTGCAGCGGCGGCTGGATGATTCCGACTGCACCATGGAAGCCCTGCTCCGGGACAACGCCCAGGCGCTGGAAGCCTGCCGGACATATGGCAATGCGTACATCCTCATCGACGGAACTTATCAGGTGGATCTTTGATTGCATCGATGCCAGGGCATGGGAAATGCAGCACTTCTCCTCTTACCTGCCGGCAAGCTGGGCATCTATATGCCGCATTTCATCGCTCACGGAAACCACAACACTTTTTAGATCAGCGAGGCTCTCGTCACCTTTGGCTTGAGTCTGTTTGGAGGAACGATATGAACGGAAAACTGCTCTCTCGGCTGGCAATGATCGCCGGTCTCATAGGTCTTGCCATTTTTCTGACCGTCATCCTGTCCGGCACAGCGTATCCCCATCCCTTTTTCCAGATCGGTGTGTGCGCCGGGCTGGTATGCGTTTCCCTTTGTATTGTGCTGGAAGTGATCGCCTGGTGCTGGGAAGTCTATCACGGTCTGCGGCAAAAGCAATACCTGTGGGTGGTGGTGCTCGTTGTGCTGGGGCTCATTACCGTCGGGTCCTTTGTGATAACATCCCTATGGTGAAGCAAAAGTCCCCTGTGCTGTACTGACAAGTACAGCACAGGGGACTTTTTACAAAGGGCACAGTGACCTATCTTTTACAGTTGCCCCTTCCATACCCGGGCCAGAATGTCCTTGAGCACCAGCAGGGCGTCGGTGTGGTTATAGCCGTAATCCACCTGCAGCTGGGTCAGCATTTCCCGGATCTGGGGCGCATAGTCACCGATCCGCACCGTTTTATGGTAGGTGGCCAGCACTGGGTATTTCTTACTCCACACTTTGTTCCAGTCGATCCGGGCCTGGGCCTCGTCGCTGACGCTGTCGATCATCTGCTGGGCCTGCTGCTCATCAAAATCGTACTCAATGAGCTCGTCCAGGGTCATGTGATACAGCATGGCCAGCCCTTTGGACTGACGGATATCCGGCAGCGTTTCTCCGGTTTCCCATTTGGAAATGGTTTGACGGCTGACCCCCAGCTTTTCCGCCACATTTTCCTGCGAAAGCCCGCTCTTTTTCCGGGCGTGATACAGACTGCTTCCCACGCTCATAATATGTTCCTCCCCACCTGCGATTTCTGCTTCCAGTATACCGTCCCACCCGGCAAAAATCCACCAGGGAAAACCGGCATTTTCGCCCGGATTGCTGACATT
Organism: uncultured Oscillospiraceae bacterium; assembly: GCA_944385395.1. Lineage (GTDB taxonomy): Bacteria > Bacillota > Clostridia > Oscillospirales > Oscillospiraceae > Vescimonas. The sequence continues at coordinate 27,977 of CALWXA010000051.1, forward strand.
TCCTGTTTCCCGGCATAAAGCCCGGGGCATCCCCGCATTGGGATGCTCCGGGTTCTTTTTGCATATCAGCTTACTTCCCCGGCCTGGATGCGGCGCTTCAGATCCAGCACCTTGTCCCGGATCTGCTCCATGACGGCCAGAAATTCCGAATCCTCCTTACCGCTGGGGTCCTCCAGGCCCCAGTCCTCCCGGTGGGAGCAGGGCATCATAGGGCACTGGACATTGCAACCCATGGTCACCACGATATCCACCGGCGGCAGCTGGGACAGGGGCTTATTACACTGGGTCTTTTCCATGTCCACACCGTAGACCTGCTTCATCAGCCGCACCGCATCGGGATTGATCCGGACGCCGGGCTCAGTACCGGCGGAGAAGCTGTCAAAGACATCGCCCGCCAGCAATTTAGCCAGTGCTTCCGCCATCTGGCTGCGGCAGGAGTTATGGACACAGAGAAAGGCTACCTTAGGTCTTGCGCTCATGCCAGGCCTCTGGCTTTCCGGATCAGCTCCATGGCCTCTTCCTTTTTCAGCACCTTGCCGTAGGAAACCACCTTGCCATCCACCACCAGGGCCGGGGTGGTCATGACCCCATAGGCGGCGATCTGGGCAAAATCCGTGACGTGATCCACAGTAGCGTCCATGCCCAGCTCCGTCAGCGCAGCTCGGACCGCATCTTCCAGTGCGTTGCACTTGGCGCAGCCAGAGCCCAGGATCCGGATGCCGACAGCCGTCTTTTCCTGCTCCGCCTGAGCCATCTGCTCAGGGGTGCAGCTGCCGCCGCAGCAGCAAGTGCTCTCGGTTTCCTTTTTTCTTCCAAACAATTTCATCACAAAAAACCTCCTATATCAGCAATGTAAACTGCAATGCGTTGAAAAGATAGCCCACCAGAATGATGCCCGCTGTGCAGATGCCGATAAACAGTGCCAGCAGCTTCGGCTTCACCGCCTTGCGCAGCATCACCAGGGACGGCAGGGACAAGGTGGTAACGGCCATCATAAAGGCCAGCACCGTGCCCAGCTGGGCACCCTTGCCCAGCAGTGCCTCCGCCACGGGGATGGTGCCGAAAATGTCAGCGTACATGGGCACGCCCACGATGGTGGCCAGTACCACTCCCAGTGGATTGTTGCTGCCCAGCACCGCTGCGATCCACTGCTCCGGGATCCAGTTATGGATCACCGCACCGATTCCCACTCCCAGCAGGATATAGGGAAACACCTTGCGGAAGGTACCCAGCGTCTGTTCCTTGGCATACAAAAGCCGATCCCGACGGGTGAGATCAGGGGATTCGATATCCACGCTGCCGGCGTTGAGCACAAAGCGCTCCACATACGGTTCCATATGGAGCCGGTCGATGAGCGTTCCACCCACCACAGCGATCAGCAGGCCGAACAGCACGTAGATCACCGCCACCCGGACGCCGAAAATGCTCATCAGCAGCACCAGACTGCCCAGATCCACCATGGGCGAGGAGATCAGAAAGGAAAAAGTCACACCCAGAGGCAGCCCGGCACTGGTAAAGCCGATGAACAGCGGGATGGATGAACAGGAGCAAAAGGGCGTCACCGTACCCAAAAGCGCCGAGATGAGATTGGCCGTCAGCCCACGGAAGCGGCCCAGGATGCGTTTGCTGCGCTCCGGAGGAAAATAGCTCTGGATATAGGAGATGACAAAAATCAGGACGCACAGCAGCACCGTGATCTTCAAAACATCGTAGAGAAAGAACTGGATGCTCCCTCCCAGCCGGCTCTCAATATCCAGCCCCAGGGCCGATAAACCCTTACCGATGACCGCATTGAGCCACTGCATGCCCAGCACCTGATCCTGGATGAAATTCCAGACGCCCATAGCAAGACCTCACTTTACAAAATATATCAAAAAATTTTGATGTATTCGCCCGGATAAAACGCCACCGCTGCACGATGGCGTTTATGCGTGGCAGGAAGAACAGCCGCATTCCGTATCCGGTGTAGTCAGCTGCGCCAGCAGCTGCAGGGCAGCATCCCGGCCGGCAGGGTCCAGACGGTAGTGGGTCCACTTCCCTTCCGGGCGGCTGGCCACGATGCCGGACTCGCAGAGGATCTTCATGTGATAGGACAGCCCCGATTGGGTCAGCTCCAGGGCGTCCAACAGCACGCAGGCGCACTTTTCCCCGCTGCGCAGCTGCTCCAGAATGGCTATGCGCTTGGGATCGCACAGGGCCTTGAACACCTTAGCCTGCTTCTGGTAAAGTGTCTCCATGCCGTCACCTCACATCAACTTTTTTTGATATGAACAGTATATGCAATCAACCGCCGGATGTCAACAGGAAAATGACCGAGTGCTGTCCGCAGACGAGCAGGGCGCTGTCCCGGCGCAATGTTCCAAAACGGCGGACATCCGGTCCAGAGCCAGACCAAGACCCTGGAAGCCCACGCAGCGGCTGGGGCAGGTGTTGACGGCATGGTCCAGCAGGGGCTGGGACTGACAAGCTTCATCCAGGCACAGATCCAGGGACAGCACATCCTCCCAGGCACGGTTCAGGAACGCCACTTCCCGGCGGCCGTGGGTACGGGTAATCACGGCTCCGCTCCCCTGCTGCAGGTATGACTGAATCTGTCCGGGCGCAACGCCGGCGGCGGTGAGGCTTTCCTCCAACCCCTCCCGGAAGAGCGCCGGCACATCCTGCCACAGAAAAGGCGGCACATCATAGCGCACAAAGGTATAGCGGCTGCAGCAATGGACCGCCAGCAGCGATTTCCGGCCCCGGAGATCAATGACGTGCAGGTCCCAGCAGAAGCGGCGGTCCGCCAATATACCATAGTCCGGGGTTTTTATTTTCAAAAAGCGCTGCAGCGGAAAGGTCAGGCCCAGTTCCATCACTTCAGCTCATGGGGCAGGAGGATTTTCTCCACCTGAAGGCGGTCATCCGCTATTTCCGCCAGCATCATGGTGATCTCCTGGCCGAACCGGCGTGGCCCGCAGGAGCCGGGGTTGAGCCAAAGGACACCGTTCTTCTCCTCCTGCAGATATTTATGGGAATGGCCGAACACCACCGCATCCACGCCGGAGAGATCCGCCGGGACCTCTTTGCGGTTATGGACCATATAGAAGGTCACGCCTGCCAGAGTGACGGTGCGGTGATGGGGGATGGCCTCCGCCCATGCCTTGTCGTTATTTCCACGAACCACATAGAGGGGTGCATACTGCTGCAGCTGGTCCACGGTGGTCTGCTTGTTGATGTCGCCGCCGTGGAGGATGGCGTCCACCCCTTTGAGATACTCCGCCACCTGGGGCCGCAGCAGTCCGTGGGTGTCGGAGAGAATCGCGATCTTCATTTCTTTTCCCCGCTGTCATAGTTTTCCCGGAGCTTTTGGAAAAAGCGCCGGGCATTTTCCAGATCCCGGGCATCCGGGTGGCCCTTGGCGATGCCGCCCAGCAGGGCGAAGGGGCCGAAGGTGTCATATCCCTTACAGCCAAAGGCACCCAGCACCGGACATCCTTTTTCCCTTGCGATTTCCATCAGGTCTTTTGGACCACTGCCCTTGGTCATGCCATAGGTGCAGGCAAAGAACACCGGCTTCCCCTGAGGCAGATACTGCCGGGCAAAGGCCGTCACCGCCTGGTGAAAGGAAAAACCGTAGATGCCGGAAGCAAAGCCGATACAATCATATTCCTCCAGCCGGACGATCTGGCGGGTGGTGACGTCCAGCAGCGTCACGTCGCCCTCAGCGGCCATGACCTCCAGGACTTGCAAGGTATTCCCGTGGTGACGGGAGTAATAGCAGATGGCCGTTTTCATGTCCGGTCGCCTCCCTGCAGCGTCCAGCCGCAATCGTTGTGATAGATCATCTGACGGGTCATGCCGCCATCGATACAGATATTCTCACCGGTGATGAAGCCCGCCTTTTCTGAGCAGAGATAGAGCACCATATGGGCGATATCCATGGGGTTGCCCACACGGCCTGCCGGCTGCTGCAGGGCATCCGGGCCGTGGTAAACGGTATAATCGGTATCGATCCAGCCGGGAGAAATGGAATTCACCCGCACTTTCCCGGCAAAGCTTACCGCCAGAGCATGAGTCAGGGCGGAAATGCCGCCCTTTGCCGCCGTATAGCTCTCCGTCTGGGGCTGGCTCATCCGGTCCCGGGAGGAGGAGATATTGACGATGGACGCTCCGGGGGCAAAGTGGGGTGCAAACAGCTTAGCCAGGTAAAAGGGCGCCGTGACCCCTACCCGCAAGGCGTAATTGAACTCCTCATAGCTGCAGCTGTCAATGCCCTTCATCAGGGGCAGGGCGTTGTTGATGAGATAGTCCACATGGCCGCAATCGGCAATGACCTGAGCGGCGAAGGTTTCCAGGACGGTCTGGTCCGCCAGGTCACCCACGAAGTACTCATTAGGCAGCAGGTCGATGACACACACCCGGGCGCCTGCTTTCCGAAATTCCTCTGCGATGGCCTTGCCGATGCCTTTGGCGCCGCCGGTGACCACGGCAACTTTCTTTTCAAACATAACTTCCCTCCTCAGTCTGCGTCCTGGTCCAGTGCCTCCACCAGAAAGCTCACCGGACGGAAGCCATCGTTGCAGGAAAGCATGGCGGATCTGGGGTTCTTCATCCATCCGTCATAGAAGTTTTCCCCGCCGTGGCTCAGTGCCAGCACAAAGGGGGAAAGAGTGTCCCAGGCGCTCTGGCAAAAGCCCTCCGGCTTACACCAGCCGTTGGCGACGAAGGTTTGCCCCTCCTCCATATCGCAGGCGTGGGAGATGGGATTCTCGTACCGGGCCATGAGATCCTCGTACCGGGTGATGCGCATGACGGTGATTCTGCATTTTTTCATATGATGATCCCCTCGCAATGGTCGATCTCGTGCTGGATGATCTGGGCCGTCCAGCCGGTAAAGGTTTTCATCCGCTGCTGGAACTTCTCATTCTGCCAGCGGACCTTGATGGTCTTCCACCGTCTGGCCGGGCGGATGCCGGTAATGGACAAGCAGCCCTCCTGGGCTTCATAGGGTCCAGAGCACTTGATGATCTCCGGGTTGAACATGACCATATAGGTACCCTCATAGTCAAAAGCGATGATGCGCTTATTCACGCCAATCATATTGGCCGCCATACCCACGCAGCCGTCCTTGTGATATGCCAGCGTCTCCAACAGGTCCGCCGCCACAGTCAGGTCCTCCGGCGTGGCAGGCGCTGCCTTTTGGGAGAGAAACAGCTGGTCTTTACAGATATCCCGGATCATATGGGGCCTCCCTTTCTGTTTTTCCAATGTCTTGGGCAGCACAGAGGCCGAGAAATGCCTCATCGAACGCCGCCCTCTGATGATACGCCGCCAGCAGTCCGGCAAACACATGTCCGGTCAATCCCACCAGAAGTACCACACCGTGGACTGCCACAGGACGTCCGCCAGTGAGCCTACCGTATCATCCTCCGGTTCCTGGTCCACAATGTCGGGGCAGAATCCGTACTGCTCTAGAGCGGTCTCCATGGCCTGCTCCCTGACAACCGGGGCCGGGAGATCAAATTCCAGCTCGTCATGGCTCATGGCCGCCGGCACCGCGCCGTACCGCTCAAACCAGTATTGCGCCACCGCCATCAGTTCCGGAGTATGGGGACATTCGTTCCAGCCGCCGAAGGGCAGATAAGCAAAGATTTCCCACGGATTCTGCACCGGAATCTTGGCCAGGATCAACGGATACGTCATGCCGGTCTCAGAATTCCAATAGCTGGAAAAACGGCAGTTATCATAGCCGCCTTTCATTTCGCCCAGGACCTCTTCTTCCCAGTCCAGTTCGTCGTCCGCAGCTTCCGCCTTACGCTCACCAGTCCGCGCTTCCAGAACGGCTTTTCCATCTTTGACGGGAGCGGCCAGCATTTTCCTGCGGTATTCTGCCACACGGTCCGGGTCAAAGGCATAGTCGTCCTCACCGTCACTGTCCGGGTCAGAATTTATGATGAGACATTCCCAAAGGGTCTCGTCCGGCTTCAGCAGTACGGGGACAAAGCCTTCCCGTACCCCAGCACGCCGGGCGTAGCTGTAGGCCGACATGATGGGATCGTCGTCCTTCATGGAGGGGAAATAGGTGCATGCACAGTCCAGGTACTCCATCATGGCCCGGGCAAGGTCCGATGGCTCCTGGGTATCCTCATCAAAGTCCTGGCCCTGCCAGTTGGCAAAGCGCTGGTCCACTACCTCAGCCATAGCCTGATGGTACTTCTCATCAAAGGGGATGAACAGGTACGCCTCATCCTGAAACTCGTGGGAGTAATACCGGTCCGGGCCAAAGAAGCGGAATGCGTAATCATCGATATCGCCGGGATAATAGGGGCTGTCATTCTCCCCGTAATAATACGTTGCGAAGGCCCGGCCTTTCTTGCTGAAGAAAGAACCCGAAAGCTGTCCTTCCAGGGCATCCCGGATGAACGTGCGCAGGTCCACGCTGCCGGGGTCGGTCTTGACCCGGTTCACCACTTCCCCGTATTCCGTCAGGAACTCCTGGTCCATCAAATCATGCTCCATGCACCAGCGCAGGTAGATGGCCATATGGTTATAGGCGGTGATTTCATCCACCGGCAGATGCTTTTCCCGGATGGATTCCAGATGCCAGGCGGCATCATCCAGTTCCGTGACATAGTTGTCCGCATCATCTCCGCTGCAAATGGTGCCTCTGGTGATGGCATCCTGACGATCAGGGTCCACCACAAAGCTGATACCCGCCATTTTTTCCAGCAAAGCGTCCGCATTGTGCTCCAGCTTATACGTCAATTCATCCCGATAGAGGGGGATCACCTGATAGAAATTGACCTCCTCACCATTCGGCAGCACACAGCACTTGCTGCCATCCGCTGCATTCTGGGGGCCCACCAGCAGGGAGGCGCACAGCTGCGTGTTCCCGGCAAATGGTTCCCGGTTATCCACAGTGTGGCCCCAGCCCAGCCAGGTATCACATTCCCCAGGGAAACGGGCAAGGCCTTTCAGCAGCCGGACAGGCCAATACCACCGCTCATCCTGGAAATCCTCCTGCTTCATGTTCCAGTCCGATGGCAGGGAAATGGCCAGCTCCGCACGTTCCAGCTTGTATTCCGCCAGCTCTGCCGGCACATTCATCCGGTGTGCGCCCATACCCATGGTGACCAGGGTATAGTAATCCCGCTCCTCAGAAGGCGGCACCAGGCAGACATCCACATGGATATCCGGAGAAACCAGCTCATGGAACACGCTTTCAAACTTGCCGAAGTACTGCTGGATGTGCTCTTCGATGGTCTCCATCTCCGCCTCGGTATACACCTCCGGCTGATTGGGTTCCTCCTCCGGATTCTGAGCTTCCGATTCGTCCTCTGCCGGTTTTTTCAGACCTACCCCTCTCGCTTCCCGGCGGAACACATGGAAATCGGCCCAGAGGATGTCCGTTTCAGCAAAAAACTCCCTGGCTGCATTCAGTGCCGGCAGCAGGTCCCAGGCGATGAAGTCCACATAGCCGCAATAGATACCGGTAGCGCCGCCGGTGATGGTAAGCACATCCGGCCCGCAGGACCGGCTGAGCGTTTCTTCCAGCTTATCCCGGAAATCAAAAATCTGCCGGCTGCGGTCTTCGCCGGAGAAACCATCCAGCGGATAGCAGAAGAAGCCCGCCACAACGCCATCGGCATGGAGATCGTCCATGGAATCGTTATCATGATGCAGGTAGTCGTTGATGAGCGGCGGACAGCAGGTGGAACCCGCTATCACATCCAGCCGCCAGTCGGCCTCCGGATCCTCATTGGGCTGCATCTCATAACCCAGATAGCGCTCCAGGTAGTCCTCCGGATCGGTGGAGAGCTCCACTCCCCTTTCCTGCAGCTTTTCCGGCAGCCGGGACAGGAGAATGGACAGTTCCCCTTTGGGAGACTCCAGCACATCGAAGCTTTCTATGTATCTCATATGGGGGATCTCGCCCAGCACCTGGTCGGTGAGGGTGGTAAGCATCCACCAGGCCCGGCCTTCCTCCTCCCGGAGCAGAGGCAGCAGCTTTTCGCAGTAGGCAGAGATGGCGAACCTGTTTTCGCCCTGGCTCTCCAGCCAGATCTGCACATCATCCCCGGAGATGTCCCAGCCGTCGTCGGTACGCAGGCCCATACGCTGGTTGGGCTGGCGGCCCACCAGTATATTCCAATGCTCCAGTACCTTTTCCGGTACATGTTTCTGGAAATAAACCAGCTCAAACAGTTTGACCTTATTCCCCTCCGGCGTCAGGATCAGCTCGTACTTTTGGCCGTTATAGCCCATCTCAAAGGAGATATCCGCAAAGGCCAGGCCCAAAATGGCTTCACACTGCTCCAGCAGCTCCTGGCCCCGCTCATGGTTCTTATCCGCATCCATGATGCGGCGCAGGTGACTCTCCTGCTGGGAAAACGCCTGCCACGCTTTTTCTGTCCGTTCTCGGAAATTCTCCTGAAAGCGGGGCAGGGCGATGCACTTTTGGCAGTCGTCAATGAGCTCCTGGGTATCCTCATCGCCGGGACGCGCTTCCAGCGCTTTGCGGAAATAGGGCAGCGCCCGGCCCTCCTGGTCCAGATAGTACCAGGAGTAGCCCATACGGAAGTTCCAGCAGTGGTCGCCCTGGAAATATTCCTGGTGAGGTTCCAGCAAGGCAATGGCTTTTTTCAGCAGTTCCCTATTGCCGCTGCGGGCACCCAGATTGTTATAGGCCCGGGCCAGATCGCTGTCCATCTCCGGAGTACGCTCCCCGGCGGGAACAGACTCCAGCGCATCAACGATCTTTTGATATTCCTCGTCCTCATTCCACTTTCGGCACTGCTCCAACAGCTCTGCTGCGGCGGGATTCGGCGTTGCTTCGTACAGCTCCCGGCGGAGCTGTTGGCACAGCCGGGCCATCGCCCACATATCCTCCTGGTCTACCAGCTCCCGGAGATCATAGCTGAGAGGATTTTGTGCAAAGTCAGCCAGGGCCTTGTTCATGGCTTCGTGCTCCGATGGCGTGGCTGTGATGCGGATGCGGCGGGAAGGCGTGTTATACCGGTCCAGATCATGGAGGTCCACACTGCCGCTGGCACGGCATTCCAGCAGGATAGCAGCCAGGTCGGCAACAAGATCAATGGCGAAATGGAAGTCAAGATCCACGCCACTGGAGTGGGTGTATTCCAGGTGCCCCACCGTTTGGCGAAAGTCCCAGTTCTGCTGGTCCAACCCGATCTTGGCAAAAATCTCACCCAGCGGGATCTCGTCTTTCTTCTGGTCTGCCAAAAACGCCACAAGGTTCAGGCTGTCGTCGGTATCGCCGATATAGTTGCCCCAGTACTTGTCAATGTACATCCATCACGCCTCCTTCTAACCTTTGCTGTCAATCATATGTTTCATGCCGGCCCCACAGTCAGCTGTTCAGCCAAACTTTTTCAAATTTGCAAGCCATATTGCCGGTCTTTTCAAAAGATATGGAACTGCCCTGCAGCCCCCTGTCACTTGGCAGGATGCTGCAGGGCCCAAAAGTAAATCCAAGCTATCTCAGCGAGCCTATGTCAAAAGCTAAGTCCCGCCTCTCTTAGGCCCGTTGCGCCATGTTCATTTGCCCCGCTCGTCAATGTAGTCCAGCAAAGCGGATAAAAAATAGGCGGCAGCTGTTGAAATGATGGCACCGATGAAGCACGCAGGGTACCAACGTGTGGCAGTCATGATTTCCATTTGGGTCCTGTAGTCATCGGATCGATAGCCACCAGCTCTTTTGAAATAAAGAACGATCACAATGATCCACAGGATTACGGACAGAATCTCAAAAATATGTTTCCAAAGGTTGTCTCTGAGCTTATTTTTCATAACTTTACACCTCATTTCGCTTGTATCAGATATGAAATGGCCGTCTCCCCTTTTTCCTGCATGCTTGCAGGGATGATTATATTACCAGATTATCAAAACGGCGGCAAAAAAACAAGGCTGAGAAGTCACTTCTCAACCCGTTTATTATAGCCCACTCATCTTGCTCTGCTCCGCAGTTTTTTTGGGCCCAGTATTTCCATGAGTTCTGGCAACTGCGGATCTGGAAATATGGTTAGAACTGCAGGACATTCTATTTCCCTGCAACAAAGGTCTTTCAGGAATAGGTTATCTGGAAAAACCGCATTTCATTCGGTCGCAGGTACCCTTCCTAAATCGCATTGGTTTCATTGCGTAGTGTTGCTGCAAATATCACGCTCTTTAGCCACAGCCGTGGATCCCTGACAGAAAACGCTTCACAATATAAAAATCCGTAGCCAGCATATCAGGCTTTCATCTGATACTCTAACCACGGATTTTCATTTATCATAAAAATTTGATTTTCAGCCCGGGTGGCAATGTCCCTTCAGGGCATCAATCTGCGGGCGACGGCCATTCCGAAGGCACCGGGTCCTACATGGCAGCCGACGCTGCAGGTAAGCGGATCATAATGGGGCGCCTGGTCCGGGAACAGCGTCTGGCACAAGTTTTTCCATTCCTCCATATCCGCATCTTTCAG
>CALWXA010000052.1 GCA_944385395.1 uncultured Oscillospiraceae bacterium
AGAGACCTTCGTATCCAACCGTGTACGCCATGCCATCCGGGTACATATCACCTCCTGGCTGCGGTATGACGGCACCTTTGCCGCCCGGAAATATACCTGCTATTCCAACCAGGGGGCCTACGCCTCCCACGGCCACAGCATCGCCGCCAAGGGTATGGGGGCTTTTGCCCAGCAGTATCCCTGCGACAATGTGGAAGGAGACGCCTATACCATATTCACCAACTGTCCCACCGCCGGGGCCATGCGGGGCTATGGCATTCCCCAGACTATGTTTGCCTGCGAGTCCCATATCGACGATTGTGCCCGGGCCCTTGGGATGGACCCGCTGGCCTTCCGGCTGCAGAACCTGATGCCGGTGGGCTACCGGGACGATTTCTCCCAGAATGTCAATTACTTTGACAGCTACCGCCAGTGCCTGGAAAAGGGCAAGGCATACATGGATTATGACCGGAAGATGGCTCAATACGCCGCCGAGACCGGGCCTGTCCGCCACGGCATCGGGGTAGCGGCCTTCTGGTACAATACCGGTGTCTATCCCATCTCGCTGGAGACCTCCTCCAACCGGATGCTTTTGAATCTGGATGGCACGGTGACCATGCAGTGCGGTGAAACGGAGATCGGGCAAGGCGCCGATACGGTGTATGCCCAGATGACGGCGGATACGGTGGGACTGGCGGATTACCGGGACGTCCATGTGGTGTCCTCTCAGGATACGGATATCACCCCCACGGGCCTTGGCGCCTATGCCAGCCGCCAGACGTATGCGGCAGGCTTCTCCATCCGCCAGACGGGGGAATTGCTGAAAGAGAAGATCTTGGAAGAAGCCGCCAAGCGCACGGGCCATCAGCGGGAAGCGCTGGACATACAAAACGGGCAGATCGTGCTGGCAGAGGACGGGGAAGCGGTGATGTCCCTGCAGGAACTGGCCATGACGACCCAGTACGACCCGGTGGAAAGCCAGCATATTACCGCTGAGTCCACCTATACCATCCGCAGCAACGCCTATTCCTTCGGCTGTACCTTTGCCGAGGTGGAGGTGGATATTCCCCTCTGCAAGGTAAAGCTGGTGAACATCATCAATGTCCACGACTGCGGGCGGCTCATCAATCCGGCCCTGGCGGAAGCCCAAGTGCACGGCGGCATGTCCATGGCCATCGGCTATGGCCTTTCCGAGCAGCTGCTGCTGGACCCCGCTACGGGTAAGCCCCTGAACAATAATCTCCTGGACTATAAGCTCTCCACCTTCCTGGATCATCCGCATCTGGAGGCCCAGTTCGTGGAGAATCCCGAGCCTACCAGTCCCTTCGGTACCAAGGCGCTGGGCGAGCCGCCGGCCTGCTCCGGTGCGCCCGCTATCCGCAACGCCATCGCTCAGGCCACCGGCGTGGCCATTTCCAGCAATCCCATTACGCCCCATGTGCTCTTCCGCCGCTTTACGGAGGAAGGACTGATCCGTGACGGAGGAGGGAAGCACCATGTATGACCTGTCTGCACTCTATCAGGCCCAAACGGTGGCCCAGGCCGTAGAGCTGCGTCTGGCCCACCCGGAGGCCCGGATCATTGCCGGCGGCACCGATGTGCTGGTGCAGATGCGGGAGGGCAAGCTGGCAGGCGCCGCCCTTATCAGCATCCAGGGTATCGATGCGCTCCGAGGCGTCTCTCTGGAGGAGGACGGCACGCTGCGGATCGGCAGCCTCACCACCTTTACCAAGCTCAGCGCCCATCCCCTGATCCGGCAGTATATCCCGGTGCTTGGGGAGGCGGTGGATCAGGTAGGCGGCCCCCAGATCCGCAACGCCGGTACCATCGGCGGCAATACCTGCAACGGTGTGACCTCTGCCGACTCCGCTTCCACGCTGTTCGCCTGGGACGCACTGGTGGAACTTACCGGGAAAAACGGTGTGCGCCGTGTGCCCATTCAGGATTTCTATATCCGCTCCGGTGTGGTGGATTTGCGAGGGGAAGAAGGGGAGATCCAGACTGCCATCCTCATCCCCCGGGAATCCTATGCACATACCTTCGGCTTCTATATCAAGTACGCCATGCGCAACGCCATGGATATCGCCACCCTGGGTACTTCTGTGAATGTGCGGCTGTCGCCGGACAAAAAGACCTTTGAGCGTGTCCGCATTGCTTTCGGCGTGGCCGGGCCGGTGCCTCTCCGGGCCTGGCAGGCAGAGGGGAGCATCCGGGGCAGGGAAGTGTCGCCGGAAGCTGTGGAGGAATGCAGCCAGACGGTGCTGCAGGATATTGCACCCCGTGATTCCTGGCGTGCTTCCAAGGCCTTTCGGCAGCATATCGCCGTGGAATGTACCCGGCGCTGTCTCGTGGAATCGGTGAAACGGGCGGGAGGTGACCTCTGATGGCACAGTATCAGCTGCTTCACTGCCGCATCAACGGCAGAAACGTGGAACAGATGGTGGATGTCCGTGCTTCTCTGACGGACGTGCTGCGGAATGATTTCCGGCTTACCAGCGTGAAAAAGGGCTGTGAGGTAGGGGAGTGCGGCGCCTGCGCCGTTCTCATCGACGGGGAATGCTACAACTCCTGTCTGTACCTGGCGGTATGGGCAGAGGGGAAGGAGATCCTGACCCTGGAGGGCCTTACCGGCCCCAACGGTGAACTCAGCGATATCCAGCAGGCGTTTATCGACGAAGCGGCTATCCAGTGCGGCTTCTGTACCCCGGGTCTCATTATGACCGCCACGGAGATCCTGGCCCAGCACCGCCTTTACAGCGATGATGAGCTGCGCAAGCTGCTCTCCGGCCACCTGTGCCGCTGCACCGGATATGAAAATATCCTCCGGGCAGTGAAAAAGACCATGCTGCAGCGCCTGGGCCTGCCGGACCAGACAACTGCAGAAGGCTGATTTCCCGGCTCCGGCGGCGGTTTTTTCCGCCGCCGGTACGTTTTTCACCGGGGATTGACCTTTCCCGGAAATAATGGTATTCTTTTCCAAGTGAGAGCGAGGTATGCTTATGTTGGTTCTCATTCGTGGTGCCGGTGATCTGGCCAGCGGGATCGCCCTGCGGCTGCATCATGCCGGTATGCACGTCGTTATGACGGATCTTCCTCAGCCAACCGCCATCCGGCGGACGGTTTCCTTTGCCCGGGCCATCACAGAGGGTCAGGCGCAAGTGGAGGATGTGACCGCAACATACGCCCCTGCAGCGGCAGATGTAAAGCGGATTCTCGCCGCCGGTGAAATCGCCGTGCTGGCAGATCCTCAGGCTGCCTTCCGTATAGAAGTGGCTCCTGATGCCCTGGTAGACGCCATTCTGGCCAAACGCAATACCGGGACTACGATACAGGATGCGCCGGTGGTCATCGGTGTAGGCCCCGGCTTCACTGCCGGACTGGATTGCCACGCTGTGGTGGAAACCATGCGTGGCCACACATTAGGACGGGTCTATTATCAGGGTACCGCCATGGCCAATACCGCGGTGCCTGGCCTCATCGGCGGATACGCCGGGGAACGGGTGCTGCGTGCGCCGGCGGACGGTGTTTTTCACCAGCTGCTGGACATCGGCGCCGTGGTACAGGCCGGCGATGTGGCCGGTACAGTAAACGGCACCCCCATGTGCTGTACTATCGATGGGGTACTCCGGGGCATCTTAGCGGACAATGTGTCGGTAACGAAAGGCATGAAGGCTGGAGACGTGGATCCGCGCTGTAAAGTAGAATACTGTTACACCGCCTCTGATAAGGCGCTTGCCGTGGGCGGCGGTGTATTGGAAGCCTTGCTGCACCTGCAGCGGTAAGGGGAGGGAGAAAGATGGCAGAGTACAGTAAGCTCACCAAGCTGGCCCAGTGCGCCGGCTGCGGCGCCAAGGTGGGGGCCGGTACCCTGGCCCAGCTGCTTTCCGGAATCCGGGTGCATCAGGACCCCAACTTGCTGGTAGGTTTTGATAAAAGTGATGACGCTGCGGTATACCGCATTTCTGATACCCTGGCCTTGGTGCAGACCATTGATTTTTTCCCGCCCATTGCCGATGACCCCTATCTCTATGGCCAGATTGCTGCCGCCAATGCCCTGTCGGATATCTATGCCATGGGCGGCGAACCCAAGCTGGCGCTGAACGTCATGTGCGTGCCGGAGAAGATGGACCAGGGAACGGTGCATGAGATCCTCCGGGGCGGATATGATAAGGTATACGAAGCCGGTGCCCTTATTGCCGGCGGCCACAGCATTTTTGATGACGAGCCCAAGTACGGCCTGTCCGTCACGGGTTTTGTGGACCCTGAGAAGATTCTTACCAACAGCGGTGCCAGGGAAGGAGATGTGCTGATCCTCACCAAACCCCTGGGCATTGGAGTCATTACCTCTGGCATCAAGGTGGACCTCTGCAGCGCCGATACAGTGCAGCGGGCCTATGCCCAGATGGCTGCCTTGAATAAAGACGCCCGGGATGTGATGGTGCAGTTCCGGGTTCATGCCTGCACCGATGTTACGGGTTTTGGCCTGCTGGGCCACGGGCTGGAGATGGCCCAGGGCAGCGATGTCTCTCTGGAATTCCAGGTTTCCCAAATTCCCATCATCCCCCAGGCACTGGAGCTGGCAGCTATGGGTGTTTTACCTGCAGGGATGTACCGCAACCGTACCTTCGCCCAGCCCCATGTGGACCCGGGCGCCACTGAGCTGACCATCCAGGACCTGCTGTACGATCCCCAGACATCCGGCGGCTTGCTGATGGCCGTGGATCCCCAGGATGCCACTGCTTTGATGGAGCAGCTGCAAAAGACGGTGCCAGACGCCCGGATCATTGGCCGGGCAGTGGCCAGCCACCCGGCAGGACGGATCCTGCTGCGCTGAAACACAAATATTTTATCGCCGCAAGAAAAACTTTTTTTGAAATACCCGAAAAAAGGACTACCCCATTTCGTAAATGTATGGTATAATTGGGACATATGGTACCTATGTATCGTAGTTCCATGCCAATATAGAGTGATCAAATAGGAGGCAATACGGAAATGCAAACTTACGGACTGGAAAAGCTGGGGATCATCAATGCGTCTGCGGTGTACCGCAATCTGACGCCTGCACAGCTGACGGAGCATGCGCTGCGCCGTGGCGAAGGCACGCTGTCCAACACTGGTGCGCTGGTGGTGAAGACCGGTAAGTATACCGGCCGCAGCGCCAATGATAAGTTCATTGTAGATACCCCCGCTGTACACGATGAAATCGCTTGGGGCAAGGTGAACCGCCCCATTGAGAAGGCCAAGTACGAGGCCATCAAGGCCAAGGTCATTGCATACCTGCAGGGCAAGGAGATCTTCCTGTTCGATGGTTTTGCCGGCGCCGATCCCAAGTACGTCAAGCGCTTCCGCATCATCAACGAGCTGGCCAGCCAGAATATGTTCATCCATCAGCTGCTGCGTCGCCCCAAGGCGGAGGAGCTGGAGGGCTTTGAGGCGGATTACACCATCATCGCCGCCCCTGGCTTCAAGTGCATCCCCGAGGTGGACGGTACCCGCAGCGAGGCCGCCATTCTGGTGGACTATGAGGAGAAGATGGTCATCATCTGCGGCACCCAGTATGCCGGTGAGATCAAGAAGTCTGTGTTCTCTGTGATGAACTATGTGCTGCCCAAGATGGGTGTGTTCCCCATGCACTGCTCTGCCAACATCGGCAAGGACGGTGACGCTGCCGTGTTCTTCGGCCTGTCCGGTACCGGCAAGACCACCCTGTCCGCCGATCCCAACCGCCGGCTCATCGGTGACGACGAGCACGGCTGGGCTGACGACTCCGTGTTCAACTTCGAGGGCGGCTGCTATGCCAAGTGCATCAACCTGTCCGCTGAGAAGGAGCCGGATATCTACAACGCCATCAAGTTCGGCTCCCTGGTGGAGAACGTGGTGATGGATCCCGACACCCGGGAATTCGACTTCGACGATGCCTCTCTGGCAGAGAACTCCCGTGTGGGCTATCCCATCGAGTATATCAATAACGCTGAGCTGTCCGGCATGTCCACCAGCGTGCCCAAGACGGTGATCTTCCTCACCGCCGACGCCTATGGTGTGCTGCCTCCCATCTCCAAGCTGGATAAGAATCAGGCCATGTACTACTTCGTCTCCGGCTTTACTTCCAAGCTGGCTGGTACGGAGATCGGTATTACCTCTCCTGTGCCCACCTTCTCCACCTGCTTCGGTGAGCCCTTCCTGCCCCTGGATCCCTCCGTGTATGCCGATATGCTGGCAGAGAAGGTAGAGAAGTCCGGCGCCAATGTGTACCTGGTGAACACCGGCTGGAACGGTACCGGCGAGCGGACCAAGCTGTCCTATACCCGCGCCATGGTCACCGCTGCCCTCAACGGCGATCTGGAAAAGGGCGAGTTCGTCACCGATCCTTTCTTCGGTGTGGCCGTTCCCACCAAGGTGGAGGGCGTGCCCTCTGACCTGCTGATCCCCGCCAACACCTGGAAGGATCAGGCCGCTTATGAGGCCAAGGCCAAGGAGCTGGCCAAGAGCTTTGTGGAGAACTTCAAGAAGTACACCCACATGAGCGAAGAAGTGGTGAAGGCCGGTCCCAAGGCGTAATCCCGTTTCAGACAACAGCGCCGGAAGCTAACTTCCGGCGCTGTTTTTTACCAAAAAGGAGGACGTTCATGCTGGAACTGCGACTGCTGGTGGATGAGATCGATTATCCGCAGCTGCTGGACACCTTGGAACCGCTTCTGGCGGAACACATGGAAGGGAAGGGCGGCATCTGGGAACTGCTGGGCAAAAACTCCGGTACCCTGTCCGGCTTGGCCAAGACACTGCTGCGGAATCTTCCGCCGGAAAAGCGGGAGGCATTGCTGGTGCAGCTGGTGGATGAGAAGAAGGAACGGCTGCTGGCAAAAGCCAATGAGAAAGCATCCGAAATGGGTGCAGGCCTGCATCTGCAGGACTTTACGCTGCGGCAACTATAAGAAAAGAGCGGCCTTGTGGCCGCTCTTTTTTATTTGACTGCTTTTTTCGCTCTGGCCGCCTCCCGCATGGCAATGACACGCTTTGCGATGCCGGGGTCGGATTCATAGGGTTCCAGCACACCGTTGATGCGGTGTGTGTTTTCGGCGCCCTTGCCGGCCAGGATCACGATGGAGCCTTCCGGCGCTTCCCAGACAGCCCGTTCTGCCGCCTTGGCCCGATCCGGCTCCTTGGTGATGACGGCTTTGCCGCCGGTAGCCGCTTTTTCCAGGCGGTTGACGATGTCCACCGGATCGTCAAAATCCGGGTCCTCTACGGTGAAGTAGACGTGATCAGCATACTGGGAGCAGATCTTGGCGATATCATCCACCCGCTTGGGGGACCGGCGATAGCCGATGCCGATCATCACGGTTTTGTAGGTGTCGGGATAGTCCCGGTTCATGGCCTCCAGCACCGCTTTGCAGCTGATGCCGTTGTGCATATAGTTGACGATCACCGTTACGCCGCCGCCTACATATACGTCGCCCCGTCCTTCCACGGTCAGATCCCGGAGGGAATCCGCAATGGCCTGAGGCGCACCGCCCATCATGCGGCCGATGGCGATAGCCGCCATGGCGTTCTTGACATTGAATACGCCATCCATGATAACGGCATAGTCATGGGTCTGGCCGGAATCCTTTTCCGTTACCTGGAAGGTGTAGCCGCTGGGACTGCGCTTTTCCACGTGATGGAACCGGTAATCACAGTCATCGGTCTCGCCCACCAGACAAATGCGCTTGCACTTGGCCTTTGCGGCAGCATAGATGGTGTCAAAATAGTCGGTATCACGGCAGATCACAGCTACATCGCTGTTTTCCAGCAGGTCGATCTTGCACTGGAGGTACTGCTCCATGGTGGGATGCTCATAATCCGAGATATGATCCGGCGCAATGTTGAGGAATACGCCGTAATCAAAATGCTGTCCGTAGACACGGTGTACATTGTAAGCCTGGCTGGAGATTTCCGTCGTCACGGCGGGCAGATGGTTGTCCCGTGCCAGAGAATAAAAAAACTGCAGATCCAGAGACTCCGGGGTGGAGATATGGGGGGCCTCCACCGCAGTACCGACGCTGCAGGTAACGCCGGAGATCAGGCCGGTGGGGCAGCCCAGAACCGCTTCCGTCACGGCGTGGATCATGTGGGTGGTGGTGGTCTTTCCCTTGGTGCCGGTTACGCCGATAAGCTGGAAGCTATCAGAGGGATGGCCGTAATACCACTGGGCCAGAATGCTCTGTGCCTTGCGCACGTCGGTGACCAGAATGTGGGGGAGATCCGCCGTCTCAATGGGCTTTTCTGCCACATAGCATACGGCACCTTTTTCGGCGGCCATATGCAGATATTCCGGTTTGAAATTCAGCCCCTTGCAAATAAAGAGGTCGCCTTCCTTGGTCTCTTTGGAATTGTTGGTAATACCGGAAAAAGAAACATTCCGGTCCGCCGGTGCAGCCAGCAGGCCCCAGTGGCGCAGGAGCTGTTCTGCTTCGCTGCTTTCGAATTGCTTGTTCATACGATCCTCCTGGTGGGAAACACCCCTGCCGCGCAGGGGCACGGATTATTTTTTCAAGGCAAGTACCGCCTTGCGCAGGGCGTCCACCTGCTCCTGGGTAGTGGCCCAGCTGGCGCAGAAGCGAACGCCGGAATGGGTCTCGTCCACTCTTGTCCAGTATTCGTAGCCGAAATTCTTGCCGATCTCTTCCAATTCCGCATCCGACATGATGGGATACTGCTGGTTGGTATCGGAGTCAAACAGCATGGGATAACCGGCAGACACAAAGATATCCCGGATCTGGTAGGCCATTTCATTGGCGTGCCGTGCGATCTTGAGATAGAGATCATCGGTAAAGAGGACATCAAACTGGATGCCCAGCAGACGGCCCTTGGCCAGCATACCGCCCCGCTGCTTGATCATGTACCGGAAATCCTTTTTCAGCGCCGGATTCATGATGACAACCGCTTCGCCGAACAAGGCGCCGATCTTGGTGCCGCCGATATAGAACACGTCGCACAGCCGTGCGATCTCCGGCATGGTCAGATCTGCCGAATCGGAAGTCAGACCATAGCCCAGCCGGGCACCGTCGATGAACAGGGGAAGGCCGTATTTCCGGCAGGTGTTGAACATCTCGGTCAGCTCTGCCTTGGTATACAGGGTGCCGCCCTCCGTGGGGTAGGAGATATACACCATGCCGGGCTGAACGATGTGTTCCACGCTCTCATCATTCTGCTGCCACAGATAGTATTCCTCCACCTGCCGGGCGGTAATCTTTCCGTTATCGGTAGGCAGGGCAATGACCTTGTGGCCGGTGGACTCAATGGCGCCGGTCTCATGGCAGTTGATGTGACCGCTCACTGCCGTCAGAACGCCCTGATAGGGACGGAGGATCGAGGCGATCACAGTGGTGTTGGTCTGGGTCCCGCCCACCAGGAAGTGGACGTCGGCCTCCGGAGCCTGACAGGCAGCCTTGATCTTCTCTGCTGCCTGCTGGCAGAATTCGTCACAGCCGTACCCAACGGTCTGGAGCATATTGGTTTGGAGCAGCTTTTCCATAATGGCAGGATGAGCGCCCTCCAGATAGTCGCTGTTGAAATGAATCATAGGACGATTACTCCTTTCCGCAATTTCTTATATTTTACAGCAATCTAAGCGGCAAGTAAAGAATAAATTCATATGCTGCTTTTCTTGCAACCGGCGGCGGAATCTGATACAATGAGGAAAAATCCCTAAGGAGGGAAACTATGAAGAAAAGCGTTTTCTATATTCTCATCGCCGTACTGGCGGCTGTGTTCCTTTTCGCAGCATATCAGTTGGGTTCCTATTTCTGGGCCAAGTTCCAGAGCGACCGGCTGAATAATGAGGCATCCAAATACGTGGATTATCAGTCCGGTGATGAAACCGGCGGATCTGCTGCCCAGGGCGGCGACCCCGAACAGATCCAGGTTGACTTTGAGGCGCTGCGTGCCATCAATGACGATATCGTGGGCTGGATCTATTGCCCCGACACTCTCATCAACTATCCCATTGTCAAAGGCACAGACAATGAGTATTATCTCACTCACCTCATTGATAACAGCTGGAATCAGAATGGCTCCATTTTCATGGACTATCGCAATGCCACCGATTTCACTGACGGCAATACCCTGATCTACGGTCACAACATGAAGACCGGCGCTATGTTCCGGGCCCTGATGGACTATAAGTCCCAGAGCTTCTATGACGAGCATCCTTATATCTATATCTATACGCCTGAGCAGAACTATCGGATGGATCTGCTGGCAGGAAGCATCGTAGACCACGATGCAGATATCTATACCCTGACCCCCACGGAAGACATCATCAGCAACTGCATGAACAATTCGACTTTCAGCCCCAAGACCAGCTATGCAGGCGGCGATATCGTTACGCTGTCCACCTGCACTTCGGCCTATGATAATGCCCGGTATGTGATCCTTGGCCAGCTAACAGCCATTGAGTGACCGAAAAAAAGACGCCCCATGGGGCGTCTTTTTATTGCCCCGGAATCATCGATACAAATGCAAAAGCTCCGCATCGTTTGATGCGGAGCTTTTGGCACGCCGTGAGGGATTCGAACCCCCGGCCTTCTGGTCCGTAGCCAGACGCTCTATCCAGCTGAGCTAACGGCGCATGTCTCACAGACAGCTTAGTTATGGTAGCATATTTCATCGAGAAATGCAAGAGAAAATTTTGACATTTTTCAATTTTTTCTTGTCCCTTGTCAAGTGTCGCATTTTGTGCTATGTTAAGGGAAAATCAGGTTGGGTGGAGGAGCATATCATGGGCGCAAATTTCAAAACCTGCCTGTTCGGTGGCTTTGACCGGCAGGATGTGGTTTCCTTTATTGAAAAGACTTCTCGGGAAAGTCGGGAACGGATCGAAGAGCTGGAGCGGGAAAACCAGACATTGCAGCAGAAAAACCAGAGCATGGACAGCGAACTGCGTCTGATGCGCCAGCAATTCATGGATAATGCCCAGCAGGCAGGCCTTGCCCAGCAGCTGTCTGCACAGGTTGAGGAACTTACGCAAAAGCTTACCTCGCTGGAAGAGGAAGCGGCTGCGCTGCGCTGTGAGGCGGCAGAGTACCGTGCCATGAAAGATCATATTGCCGATATCGAAATCAGTGCCCACCGCCGTACGGAAGAATTCCGCGCCGCTGCGGTGGCCCGGATGCATGAGATCATGGACCAGCAACTGGAGTGGTGCCGGCAGTCCAACCAGCAGTATCAGGAGCTGAGCCACCAGTTTGCTCAGAAACTGCAGGCAGCCCAGCAGATGATCTCCAACCCGGATCTGAGCGGCTTCGAGCGCATGACGGCCCAGCTGCAGGAACTGGGACGGCAGCTGGATGAACCCCAGGATCCCCCGGTAGATGAAGCATAAAAAGAAGGCCATCCATTGGATGGCCTTCTTTTTATGTGTTTACAGCAGCATGATGCCGGCTTTCTGGCAGATATCCTGGGTCTCCTGATCCCACAGGCTCACCTGTACCTCGCCGATGTGGCAGGTGGCGATCATCAGCATGCACAGCCGGGACTGACCGATACCGCCGCCGATGGTCAGGGGCAGTTCGCCATTGAGCAACATACGGTGGAAGGGCAGCTCCCGTCGGTCATCGCATCCCCGCAGCCGCAGCTGCCGGTCCATGGATTCCTCATCCACCCGGATGCCCATGGAAGAGAGCTCAAAAGATTTCTCCAGCACCGGGTTCCACATGAGGAGATCGCCGTTGAGCTGCCAATCGTCATAGTCCGGAGCACGCCCATCGTGGGGCTGGCCGGAGCGCTTGAGATTGCCGCCGATCTGCATCAGAAACACGGTAGGATGTTCCCGGCAGATAGCGTGTTCCCGCTCCTTGGGAGTCAGATCAGGATACCGGTCCTCCAGCTCCTGAGAGGTGACGAAATAGACATTCCGATCCAGCTTGGTATGCAGGCTGGGGAACGCGATCTGCAGGGCATCGTTGGTCTCGCAGATGGCGCCCACGATAGAACGGACGGTCTGCTTGAGATACTCCAGGTTGCGCTCTTCCCGGGTAATGATCTTTTCCCAGTCCCACTGGTCTACATAGATGGAGTGGATATTGTCCACTTCCTCGTCCCGGCGAATGGCGTTCATATCGGTGAACAGTCCCTTGCCCTCATGGAACTCGTAGCGCTTCAGGGCCAGACGCTTCCACTTGGCCAGGGAATGCACCACCTGGCCGTTGGCAGATACATCAGGGATATCAAAACGGACGGGGCGCTCCACGCCGTTGAGATTATCGTTCAAACCGGAATTCTCATCCACAAACAGGGGAGCGGACACACGGCGCAGATTCAGCGCATTGCCCAGATTCACCTGAAAATTGCTCTTGATGAACTCGATGGCCCGCTGCATTTCGTAAACCGAAAGGGGCGTTTTGTAGCCATCCGGAATGAAGACTTTGCTCATAGGAAGCACCTCTTTCTTTCAAAACATATGTGCTATTATAGGGCCTGCCGCCGCTGATTGCAACTGGAAGAACTCACAGAATTGTCCATGCAGCAGGGAAGATCGGCAGAAAAATCAGCCAAAAGCATCCATCATGGCCTGGAAGGCAGGCAGGGAGCGGCGGATCATATCCGCTGCCACGCAGTAGGAAAGCCGCAGATACCCGGGGCAGCCAAACCCGTCGCCGGGTACTACCAGCAGATCATGCTCCAGTTTGGCTTTTTGGGAGAATGCCACAGCGTCTCCGTTGGGGGCCTTTACAAAGAGATAGAAGGCTCCGTCCGGCTTGGCACAGACATAGCCCATATCCGTCAGTGCACCGTACAGCAGCTTCCGGTTTTCATCGTATGCCGCCAGATCCGGCATCTGACTGGCACAGCGCTGGATCACCAGCTGCATCAGGGTGGGCGGACAGACGTGACCCATGGACCGCGCAGCTCCGGCTACAGCGGCATATACGCCAGCGCCCTCTTCCACCCAGTCCGGTATCAGTACGTAGCCGATACGTTCGCCCGGCAAAGACAGGGATTTGGAGTAGGAATAGCATACAATGGTATTGGGATAGATGCAGGGAATAAAGGGGACCTCCACGCCGTCATACACCAATTCCCGGTAGGGCTCATCGGCGATGATGTAGATGGGATGCCCGTACTGGCTGCTCTTGCGCTGCAGAAGCGCCGCCACCTGCTCCAGGGTACTGCGGGTGTAGACCACGCCGGAGGGATTGTTGGGGGAGTTGAGGATCAGTGCCCGGGTGTGGGGCGTGAGACTTTCTTCCAAAGCCTCCAGTCGAATCTGGAAGGAGGGCACGTCTGCCGGCACTACTACCAGCTTACCGCCGTTGGACTCCACAAAGGGGCGGTATTCCGGAAAGAAGGGCGCCACCAC
The DNA here is from genome assembly GCA_944385395.1 of uncultured Oscillospiraceae bacterium. GTDB lineage: Bacteria > Bacillota > Clostridia > Oscillospirales > Oscillospiraceae > Vescimonas. The sequence goes on from CALWXA010000052.1 coordinate 13,319, forward strand.
TGCGATCTCACTGTCTGCATCGCATATAAGAGCCTTGATGACGGAAATCAGCGCCGGTGCTGCACCGCAGGTAAGAAACAGGTTGCCTGCATGCAGAGAGGTGCCGAGCCGGCGGTTGAGATCGTCAGCGATGGCCTGGCGGGTCTCCGTAAAACCGGCGGCCATGGAATAGCCGTGCACACGGATGGAGTCGGTATCCTGCAGGATATCTGTAATGGCCTGATTCACAGCTTTGGGGGCGGGGATGCTGGGATTGCCCAGAGAATAGTCGTAAACGTGTTCACTGCCTACCTCAGCACTGCGCTGCAGCCCATAGGCAAATAGTTCCCGGATGACAGAGGGCTCGGTGCCCAGCTGATGAAATACCTCATTGACCATGAATGGATCCTCCTAACTGATATAACGGTGCTGCCGGAAAGACAGCACTATGATTGTAGCCCGGATTTACCATATCGTCAATCTTCTTAGGGGAAAAAGGCCGATAACGGCAGCCCTTGACGAAAAACCTTTCACCGGATATACTGGGTGAGTGTGCAATTCAGTACAGGAGGGAAAGCATGAAAGAGATCAGATGGCCGGCGCTGGCATTTTCCTATGTGGGATGCTTTTTAGGTGCCGGCTTTGTTTCCGGCCAGGAACTGTGGCAGTTTTTCGGTTCCTTCGGCAACTGGGGGTATTTGGGGTTTGCGGTAGCCGCCGCGCTGTTTGTGGTGTTTGGAATCCTGCTCATCCGCATCACCCAGATCAGCGGCATTGAGGAAATGGACCGTGTGCTGGTACCCTGGGATATTCCCTGGCTTCGGATGGTCACCGGCGTGATTGAAGCGCTGTTTCTGCTGGGCGTAGTCATCATCATGACCGCTGGCGTGGGTGCCATGCTGCAGCAGCTTCTGAACCTGCCGGTTTGGATCGGTGATGCACTGTTTGCCCTGACGGTGGTGCTGGTGGCATTCTTCGGTGTGTCCGGCATGATCAATGTCTTTTCTGCGCTGGTTCCCGTGCTGGTGGGGGCTACAGTGCTGTTCGCTGTGGCGGCTTTCGGCAAATTCGGTACCGGTGAGATCTTCTCTCTCACTAATGTAAACACCAATCCGCTGATGCCCAACTGGTTTATCGCAGCGCTGACCTATGTGGCCTATAACATCCTGGGCGCCATCGGTATCATCACCCCGGTGGGCAAGCACGTGAAGAACAAGGGCACGGTGTGGGCCGGCATCATTCTGGCAGGTTTCCTGCTGATGGGCGTAGCCGGCAGTGTCATTATGTCTCTGGCGGTATACCTTCCGGCGGTGGAAGCAGAGCTTCCCATGGTAGCCCTGGCCACCAATATCAGTTCTGTTCTGGGCGCCTGCTACGGCGTACTGCTGGTACTGGGCATGTTCTGCAATGCGCTGGCCTCTCTGGTGGGGCTGGTGTTTTACCTGGAGAAAAAACAGCCCCGGCTGCAGCAGCACCGTAAGCCGCTGCTGGCGGTATCCGGGGTCATCATGTGGCTGGGCAGCCTGGTGGGATTCGGTGATCTCATCGGCGTGGTATTTCCTGTGTTCGGCTATATCAGCATCATCTTCCTGGTATGCCTGGTGATCCATTTCATCCAGTGCCGCCGCAAGGAAGCTGTGGTTTGACTGATTCTGAAAAAATCCCCTCTGCCATAGTGCAGAGGGGATTTTCATATTCCTTTTTGACGGTCTTATACCGAGAACAAAATATCGGCATAGGTGGGGAAGGGCCAGCTGTCGGCAGGGAGGATCTGCTCCAGCCGATCGATGACAGTCCGCATCTTTTCCTGCCGGGATACGATACTTTCCCGATAGTAGCGGGCAGCCTCAATGCCTCCGCTTTCCGCCGGGACGGAATCCAGCGCATTCTGCAGCTCCTTGGTCAGCTGATAGAGCGTATCTTTCAGCTCAGAAACTTCCTGCACCAGCGCATCTTCCACGTTACGATGCTTGGTAAGCCCCGCTTTGATACGGTGGATCAGCGCCGTGCAAAGCTCATCGGAATAGCGCATCACCGCCGGCTGAATGTAGCGGCGTACCATATCGATGATGGTGTGGGCCTCAATGGCCGTGACCTTGCAGTAATTCTCCAGATGGATCTCGTACCGGGCATACATCTCCGTCTTGGAGAGGATACCGTGACGGGTAAAGAGCTCCACATTCTTGGGATCGATGTAGGCGGGCATGCATTCCACGGTGTCCCGCAGATTGGAAAGTCCACGTTTTCTGGCCTCTTCCACCCAGGCAGCATCGTATCCGTTGCCATTGAAGATGATCCGCTGATGGGCCTTGAAGGTATCGTGGAGCAGTGCCTGCAGGGCAGCCTGGAAATCCTCCGCCTGCTCCAGCTCATCGGCAAAGCGGCTGAGCTCATCGGCCATGATGGTATTGAACACCACATTGGGGCTGGCAACAGACTGGGAGGAGCCCAGCATACGGAACTCAAACTTATTACCGGTGAAGGCCAGGGGAGAGGTGCGGTTCCGGTCGCTGGTATCCTGGGGGATCTCCGGCAGGGTATCCACGCCGATCTGCAGCTTTTTCTTGGAAATGTCCACGTAATCCCGGCCGGACACGATGGAGTCCAGGATGGCAGTCAGTTCATCACCCAGGAAGATGGAAACGATGGCAGGAGGCGCCTCGTGACCGCCCAGGCGGTGGTCGTTGCCGGGATAGGAAATGCAGCAACGCAGCATATCCTGATATTCATCCACACCCTTGATGAAAGCAGCCAGGAACAGCAGGAACTGGGCGTTCTGGCTGGGCGTGCTGCCGGGCTTCAGGAGATTTTCTCCGGTATCGGTGGCCAGAGACCAGTTGTTGTGCTTGCCGCTGCCGTTGACGCCGTGGAAGGGTTTTTCGTGGAGCAGGCAAACCAGATCGTGGCGGAAAGCCACTTTCTGCAGCAATTCCATGGTCAGCTGATTTTGATCGCAGGCGGTGTTGGCGTCGGTATAGACCGGTGCGATTTCGTGCTGGGCCGGAGCTGCTTCGTTGTGCTCGGTCTTGGCCAGTACGCCTACCTTCCACAGCTCCTGATTCAGCTCCTGCATGAAAGAGGCTACCCGGGGCTTGATGGCGCCGAAATAGTGGTCGTCAAGCTCCTGGCCCTTAGGCGGTCTGGCACCGAAGAGCGTCCGGCCGCAGAACCGCAGATCTTCCCGGCGCTGATACATCTTTTTATCAATCAGGAAGTACTCCTGCTCCGGACCTACCTGGGGCACCACGTGCTGGGCTTCGGTATTGCCGAACAGCCGCAGGATCCGGATGCACTGGCGGTCCAGCAGCTTCATGGACCGCAGCAGCGGGGTTTTCTTATCCAACGTATCGCCGCTGGAGGAGCAGAAAATGGTGGGGATATACAGAGTGTTATCTTTTACAAAGGCATAGGAGGTAGGATCCCAGGCGGTGTAGCCGCGGGCCTCAAAGGTGGCACGCAGTCCGCCGGAAGGGAAGGAGGAGGCATCTGCCTCGCCACGGGAAAGTTCCTTGCCGGAAAGTTCCATAATGATCTTGCCCTTACCGGCAGGCGCAATGAAGCTGTCATGCTTTTCAGCGGTGACACCGGTCATGGGCTGGAACCAGTGGGTATAGTGAGTGGCACCCTTTTCAATAGCCCAGTCCTTCATCACCGCAGCGATTTCAGTAGCGATGGAGCGATCCAGAGAGGAGCCTTGCGCCAGGCATTGCTGCAGGGCGGAATATACATGTTCCGGAAGCCGCTGGCGCATCTGTTCGTCGTTGAAAACCATACTTCCGAACAGTTCAGGGATTTTTTTGCTCATCTCCATATTGGAAAGCTCCTTTCACTGCCGCTCAGGCGGCAAATTAAAACAAACTGACAATCCAGGGGGTCACATAGGCCTCGATCAAAGAGGCAAACAGCAGCAGCGGGAATACCCGCAGCACCAGCACGCGGCAGATCTGAATGAACGACGGGACCATAGGCGGTCTGGGTTTATGACGAATGGCGGCATTGATGAGACCGCACAGATAAATGCCCAGTGCAATGGAGATCACCAAAGCCGGCAGCTCCAGGATCCCGTGGGGAACGATGGCTGCCAGATACATCAGGATGGAGTAGCCATTGTGTATATAATAGGCCGCAAAAACGCCCAAAAGTATGGCATTGATACCCAGTGACAGAGCCGGGAGGAATATAAATGGTATCACGCCATAGATGGTAGTGGCTATAGTGGCCCGGATGTTGTTTTGCAGCAGCGCCCAGGCACTGATGCTGCCATCTTCAGACTGAACACCTGCCGATTGCAGCTGCTGGGCAAACTGTTGGATAAACCTTCCGGCGAAATCAGGAAAGAACAGGCCTGCCAGCAAGCCCAGCAGAATCATTGCCCCGAAGGCCACAGCACACATCCAAAGGGTAGAGGCAAACTCGCCCCGCAAAAAGGCAGAGGTCTGCCGGTTTTCATTTTTCAACCAATCCATCATGCCTGCAGTTTCTCCACACCCATGCGCAGCCGCCGCAGGGTTTCTTCCTTCCCGAGGATGCCGCAGATCTCCACGGCGCCGCCGGGAGTCACCAGCTTGCCGGCAGCGGCGATACGCACCGGCCACATCAGCGTGGCGTTCTTCACCTCCAGCTGCTGGGCAAGGCCCATCAGTGCGTCATGGATACCGTCATTACTCCAGTCCGCCAGATTTTCCAGAACGGGGATGGCCGCCTGCAGCATGGCCAGAGATACCTGGGCGTCCGTCTTGGACTTCTTGTTGGTGAAAAAGGCCACATCATAATCCGGGAGCGTATCAAAAAAGTCTACTTTTTCCGGGATCTCCGTCAGCTTTTCGCAGCGGGCCTGCAGCACGGCGGCAATGGCAGCGGCGTCATACCGGGGATCCTTGACGCTCTGGCGGATATAGGGCGCTGCCACACGGGCAAAGTCCTGAGGCTCCATGCTCCGGAGATATACCGCATTGAAATGATCCAGCTTGGCCCGGTCAAAGATGGCGGGAGACTTGGAAATGCCTGTAATGTCGAATGCCTTTACAAGCTCCTGCAGAGAGAAGATTTCCTGCTCAGACTGTTCACCTTTGGGGGACCAGCCCAGCAGCGCCACATAGTTCAGGATGGCCTCGGTGAGATAGCCCTGGGCCTTGAGCTCCTCATAGGAGGGATCGCCGTGGCGCTTGGACATCTTGTTCTGGGCATCCCGCATCACGGGGCTGCAGTGCACATAGGTGGGGACTTCCCAGCCAAAAGCCTGATAGAGCAGGTTATACTTGGGAGCAGAGGAAAGATACTCGCTGCCCCGGACCACATGGGTAATGCCCATCAGATGATCGTCAATAACGTTGGCGAAGTTGTATGTGGGCAGGCCGTCCCGCTTCAGCAGTACCTGATCGTCCAGGGTGCTGTTGTCCACAGTGATATCGCCAAAGATGGCATCGTGGAAGGTGGTGGTGCCCTCGGGGATCCGCTGGCGGATCACATAGGGCAGCCCCTGGGCCAGCTTTGCCTCCACTTCCTGGGCGGAGAGATCCCGGCAGGGATCGGCGGCCCGGTCAAATTCGCCGGAGTCCTCTTCCGACTCGGTCTTTTCACAGAAGCAGTAGTAGGCATGTCCCAACTCCACCAGCAGCCGGGCGTAGTGTCCGTAGGTATCCCGGCGCTGAGACTGAATATAGGGAGCCACCGGTCCGCCTACATCCGGACCTTCATCGTGGGTCAGGCCGCATTCAGCCATGGTGCGGTAGATCACATCCACAGCGCCGTCCACCAGACGGCCCTGGTCGGTGTCCTCGATCCGGAGAATGAACGTACCACCCTGAGACCGGGCAATGAGCCAGGTATACAGAGCCGTACGGAGATTGCCCACATGCATGTAGCCGGTGGGGGAGGGGGCAAAACGGGTGCGGACCTTGCCCCGGGGAATCTTGGCTTCCATTTCCTGAAAATACTGGCGGTCAAGGGTCATACGGGTATCCTCCTGTCATGCGCCCCACAGGGCAGCGCAAAAAAATTCACGTATCTATTATATGGAAAAGCGGCGGAAAGTCAATATTCATCCCGGTATGTCGGTTGCTTTTTCTCCCTGACCGTGGTATGATAAATTGATTTTTTGAAGCGTGCTGCGGCGGCTGGCGCTGCGGTGTGCAGGTCCATCCTCCTGCGGGAGGTATGACAGAAGGTGAGGTCGTACATAATGGAAGAGAAGGTCATGAAAAAGAAGCGGATTTTCAGCGGTATCCAGCCCAGCGGTGAGCTGACTCTGGGCTCCTACATGGGTGCCATCAAGAACTGGGTGGATCTGCAGGATGCGTATGAATGCCTGTACTGCATCGTGGATATGCACGCCATCACGGTGCGGCAGGATCCGGCTACGCTCCGCCGCCGCAGTGTTTCCCAGCTGGCCCAGTATATCGCCTGCGGTCTGGATCCCAAGAAAAATATCATGTTCATCCAGAGCCATGTGCCCCAGCACGCCGAACTCAGCTGGGTCCTGGGCTGCTATACCCAGTTTGGCGAACTCAGCCGCATGACCCAGTTCAAAGCCAAGTCCCAGCAGCATGCCGACAACATCACAGCAGGCCTGTTCACCTATCCGGTGCTGATGGCTGCCGATATCCTGCTGTATCAGACGGATCTGGTACCGGTGGGCGAAGACCAGCGCCAGCATGTGGAACTGTGCCGCGACATTGCCCAGCGGTTCAACGGCCTCTACAGCGATACTTTCACCCTGCCGGAAGCCTTTATCCCCAAGATGGGCGCCCGGGTCATGAGCCTTGGCAATCCCGAGAGCAAGATGAGCAAGTCCGACCCTGACGGCTGCGTGTTCCTGATGGATAGCCCCGAGGATATCATGCGCAAGTTCAAGCGCGCCGTGACGGACTGCGAAACGGCGGTGAAATTCGATAAGGTCAATAAGGCGGGTATCTCCAACCTGCTGACCATCTATTGCGCCGCTACGGGCAAGACCATGCAGCAGGCGGAGGAAGAGTTTGCCGGTCAGGGCTATGGCGTATTCAAGCCCGCCGTAGGCGAGGCCGTGGTGGAACTGCTGCGTCCCATCCGTAAGGAGAGCCAGCGGATCATGCAGGATAAAGCCTATTTGGAAGGGGTCTATAAGGAGGGCGCCGATCACGCCCGGTATCTGGCCACCAAAACCCTCAGCAAGGTGTATCGCAAGGTGGGCTTTGTGGCCAAATAAACAGAATCCCTTACCATTGCAGGGAGTTTTTTCTGCCAAATTATTGCACGGAACGTTTGGAATGTTCTTGAAATACCGTTTCGGTTTTGTTATAATCAGTTCAGAAGACGGGTTCTTAAAATTCATCAGAGAAAGGAAACGTTATCATGATCTATACGACTGAGGTTCAGCATATGTGCCCCGTTGCCAAGGGCGCTTATCACGGGCCGGCACCCATCCCTGAGGAGGGTAAGTGGGTACAGGCCAAGGAGATCTCCGATATTTCCGGTTTCACCCACGGCGTGGGCTGGTGCGCTCCCCAGCAGGGCGCCTGCAAGCTGACGCTGAACGTGAAGGACGGCGTCATTCAGGAGGCTCTGGTGGAGACCATCGGCTGCTCCGGCATGACCCACAGCGCCGCCATGGCCTCTGAGATCCTCATTGGCAAGACCATTCTGGAGGCTCTGAACACCGACCTGGTGTGCGACGCCATCAATACCGCCATGCGTGAGCTGTTCCTGCAGATCGTTTATGGCCGTACCCAGTCCGCTTTCTCCGAGGGCGGTCTGGCTGTAGGTGCTTCCCTGGAGGACCTGGGCAAGGGCCTGCGCAGCCAGGTGGGTACCATGTTTGCCACCAAGGAGAAGGGCCCCCGCTATCTGGAGATGGCCGAAGGCTATGTCACCCGTGTGGCTCTCAATGTCAATGATGAAATTGTAGGCTACGAGTTTGTGAGCCTGGGCAAGATGATGGATGCCATCAAGAAGGGCGAAGACGCCAACGTGGCCCTGGAGAAGGCCAAGGGCCATTACGGCCAGTTTGACGGCGCCGCCAAGTATATCGACCCGCGGCATGAATAAGGAGGACGAGACAATGGCACTGTTTGAAAGCTACGAAAGAAGAATCGACAAGATCAACGGCGTCCTCGCACAGTACGGCATCAGCTCCGTGGAGGAGTGCCGTGAGATCTGCAAGGCCAAGGGTTTTGATCCCTATGAGATCACCAAGAACATCCAGCCCATCTGCTTTGAGAACGCCTGCTGGGCATATACCGTTGGCGCTGCCATCGCTCTGAAGGCCGGTGTCAAGACCGCTGCCGAGGCTGCCCGTATGATCGGCGTGGGCCTGCAGTCCTTCTGCATCGACGGCTCCGTGGCGGAAGACCGCAAGGTTGGTCTGGGCCACGGTAACCTGGGCGCCATGCTGCTGAGCGAGGAGTCCAAGTGCTTCGCCTTCCTGGCCGGCCACGAATCCTTTGCCGCCGCTGAGGGCGCCATCGGCATCGTCAGAAACGCCAACAAGGCCCGCAAGGAGCCCCTGCGTGTGATCCTCAACGGCCTGGGCAAGGACGCTGCTCAGATCATCAGCCGCATCAACGGCTTCACCTATGTGCAGACCCAGTTCGACTATTTCACCGGCGAGCTGAAGATCGTCCGTGAGATCCGCTATTCCGAGGGCGAGCGGGCCAACGTCCGCTGCTACGGCGCCGACGATGTGCGGGAAGGCGTGGCCATCATGCACCACGAGGGCGTGGATGTCTCCATCACCGGTAACTCCACCAACCCCACTCGGTTCCAGCATCCTGTGGCCGGCACCTATAAGAAGGAATGCATCGAGCAGGGCAAGAAGTACTTCTCCGTTGCCTCCGGCGGCGGCACCGGCCGTACCCTGCATCCGGACAACATGGCCGCCGGCCCTGCCAGCTACGGCATGACCGATACCATGGGCCGTATGCACTCTGATGCCCAGTTCGCCGGTTCCTCCTCCGTGCCCGCCCACGTGGAAATGATGGGCTTCCTGGGCATGGGCAACAACCCCATGGTGGGTGCCACCGTGGCTGTGGCCGTTGCCGTGGAGCAGGCTCTGAAGAACTGAAAAACCAACCCATAAACACCAAAAGGCTGCGGAATTGATTCCGCAGCCTTTTTCTTGTTTTTCTCAGCCGATCAGTTTTTCAAATTGTTCCTGGGATAGATCCACGTGATAGAAAAGTTCGAAATACTGCCGTACCTCCTCATAGAGATCATAGCCACAGTCATCGGGATACAGTACCCATCCCAGCCACAGCATCCCCAGCAGCCGCTGCGCAGAAGGGGGGAAACCCATCCAGTTGTAGGGCCCTTCCGGTACCCGGCTGTATTGCCCGGTTCGGATGGCGGTCAGTTGCTGCCACAGCGGATCGTCACCTACGCTGTCATAGATGCTGTCAGGGGCAAAGAGAATGTATTCCGGATCCCACAGTAGGATCTGTTCCATGCTCACCTCATTGCCGGTGCCTTTGGAGGAAGGGGAGTCTACCACCGCCTGGTTGTCCGTCAGCAGATCCAATACCTCCGAATGATAGGACCCCTGCGCAATAACATTGCAGCCCGTATCTCCCAGGAGGTACAGACACTTCACCTTTTCCACGGATCCGGATAATTCTACCGCCCGACCATAAACCTGGCCGCAATAGGTGCTGAGCTCGGCTGCCGCTTCCTGCCGCTCCAGCAGCGTCCCCAGCATTTCGTAGGTCTCCGGCAATTCCGACAGGGTCATGCTGATGTGCACAAAGGGGATGCCGGTCTGCTGCTGCAGCTGATCCATGTCCTGATCGATGCCATCTTTCGTCTCGCCGATGTCGATGACCACCTGTGCCCCGCTGGACAGCAGCGCCTCCGCATTCAGATCCCCCTTGCCGCCGTACAGCTGTCCCAAAACCGGCAAAGACGCATAGGTTTCCGGGATATATTCCAAAGCCGCTTCCGACCACTGGCTGGAGATGCCCACCAGCAGCTCCGGTGCCAGCGCAAACAGCACGATCTGGGCTGCAGGCCCCGATACCGCGACTTTGGTGATGGTGGCAGGCACCTCCACCTCACGGCCGCAGGAGTCTATAAATGTCCGGGTCTGCTCCTGTTCCTTCGTGGTTTGCGAAATGCCGCATCCTGCACATACCAGCAGTACAGCCGCCATGAATGCCGCAATCAGCCGTTTCATGAGGATCACCTCCACTTGTTTTTCTCATTTTAACAAGATTTGGGATCTGCAACAAGCATTGCTGTTCTGTATTACAGAATTTTAATTCAAAAATACAAAATTTCATTTTCGGATCTGATGGAACATGTTACAATCAAAAAAACGAAAGGGAAGGGGGCAGCCTGTGAAACGATCGCAAAATACCTGGAAATTCCTGCTGTTGAGTCTGCTCCTGTTAGGACTGATCCTGCTTTCTCTGCTGTGGGGTCAGTATTCCCTGACCGTAGGGGAGGTACTGCAGGCCCTGTCTGCCGGACTCACGGGACAAGGCTGGAGCAGTGACGACACGGTGTTTGCCGTGGTATGCAGGATCCGTCTGCCCCGGATCATTCTGGCCTGTCTGGTGGGGGCCTGTCTCTCTGGGGCCGGGGCTGCCTATCAGGGGGTATTTCAGAACCCCATGGCAGCGCCGGATTTATTGGGCGCATCCTCCGGCGCTGCCTTCGGTGCAGCGCTGGCCATTCTGCTGGGCTTTTCTGCCGGGGGTGTCACAGCCCTGGCCTTTGTCAGCAGCATCCTGGCGGTACTGTGCGCCTATTGGGTAGGCCAGCGGGCCCGCGGCAGGAAAACCGTCAATTTGATTTTGGCCGGAGTGATGATCTCTTCGCTGCTCTCTGCCGGAACGTCGTATATGAAACTGGTGGCAGACCCCAGCAGTCAGCTGCCGGAGATCACCTATTGGCTCATGGGCAGCCTGTCCGGCACCCGACTCCAGGAAATCGGCCTGGCGGCCCTGCCCATGGCGGCAGGTGCTGCGGTGCTGCTGGTGCTGCGCTGGCGTATCAATCTCCTGACCTTTGGGGACCAGGAAGCCCGTACCCTGGGCATCCACGCTTCCCAGCTGCGTCTGGCGGTAATTCTGGCAGCTACGCTGATGACGGCAGCCAGCGTTTCCGTCAGCGGTATGATCGGCTGGGTGGGACTTATCATCCCCCATCTTTCCCGCCGCCTGGTGGGTAATGACTACCGGGCGCTGCTGCCGTGTTCTATGATCATGGGCGCCGCCTTTTTGCTGCTGGTGGACGATCTGGCCCGGAACCTCCTTATTACGGAAATCCCCATCGGGATCCTCACTGCCGTGCTGGGCGCCCCGTTTTTCATCTATCTGATGCTGGGAGAGGAGCGGTTTGCATGAGCATTGTTCTGAAAGATCTCAGCTATCGTTATGGCCGCCAGATGGCCTTGCAGGGCATCTCCCTGACCACTGCGCCGGGCCTTACCGCTGTGCTGGGCCCCAACGGAGCAGGGAAGACCACCTTGTTCCGCTGTATACTGGGTTTGGCTCACGGCTATACCGGCAGTATTTTGCTCAACGGCCGGGAGGTACGCAGCCTTTCCCCCAGACAGCTGGCGGCCTTTGCCGCCTATGTCCCCCAGTCCTACCATTGCGTGTTCAGCTATCCGGCTCGGGAGGTTGTGCTGATGGGCGCCGCCCACCGGCTGGCGCCTTATGCTTCACCGGGACGTCAGGAGCAGAAGGATGCTCTGGACCTTCTGGAACGCCTGGGCATCGGACATCTGGCAGACCGCAGCTTTACCGGTCTTTCCGGCGGGGAGCAGCAGCTGATCCTTATTGCCAGGGCGCTGATGCAGAAAACCAACATCCTCATCATGGATGAACCCGCCGCCAATCTGGACTATGGCAACCAGCTGCGCCTGATGGAGCTGGTGCGCCGTCTGGCCCGGGAAGGCTATACCGTGCTGCTCTCCACCCACACACCCCAGACAGCTCTGACCTATGCAGGCAAGATTCTGGCCCTGCGGCAGGGCACTGTCTGCGCCTATGGCGCTGCCGATGAGGTGCTGACGCCGGAACTCGTCTGGCAGCTCTACGGCGTCCGAACTACCCTGCGCAGCGGACTTCTGCTGCCGGAGGAGGGCTTCGCATGATGCAGGAATGGACCCAGGAACACATCCGCTTTTTACAGGATGCAGCGGCCTATGGTACCTACCATGCCCGGCTGGAGGCACTGCTGCTGCCCTATTTTCCCCGCCGTGGCCACCTCTGTGATGCAGGCTGTGGTCTGGGCGATCTGACGCTGGCGCTGGCGCCTTATTTTCAGGAAATTACCGCCTGTGATATCGCTCCGGCACCATTGGAAACTCTGCGTAAGCGAGCTCCGAGCCATGTGCATGTTGTGCCAGGGGATATTTTCACCCATCCGCCCCGGCAGCCCTATGACGGCATGGTGTTCTGCCTGTTCGGTCACGGTCAACAGGCTATCCAGCTGGCCCGGGAGCAATGCCGTGGCCCTGTTGCAGCTGTAGTGCGGGGCGAATCCCATCACTTCCTCAGCCAGATCCCACGGGAAAAGATGGGCCTGTCTTTACTCCAGCTGCTGCAGGAGCAGGGAATCCCGTTTCTCCAGCGTCCTGTGGCTCTGGAACATGGCCAGCCCTTTGCCAGCCTGGCAGATGCCCAAAACTATGCCCGGCTCTATCAGCTGCCTTGGGAAACCGTGGAGCGGCAGCTGCAGCCCATAGAACATCCCCAGTTTTCCTGGTATCTGCCCCGCATGCGCCGCCTCTGGCTGGTGGTGTGGAACAGCCAATAAAAAAGCGGAGCCTTCTTAGGCTCCGCTTTACCATATTTTCTTCAGATCTTCCACCAGAGCGTTCCGGTTATCCGCTGTTACCTCTACCAGTTCTACCGCCGGATGAGCGCGCACCGCATCCAGAAACGGTGTGCGAGCCTGCTGGATCACCCCATACACAGGGATATCGCCATCCAGCTGCGCAAGCACGGCCCGCTGAAAGGCAAACGCCTGCGCTTCTGCAGGCCCCAGCTCGTCCATCACCACAACTGCGGCCTGACGGTCTGTGAGCATGGCGCATCCCAACCGGTCAAAAGCATCGGGAGATACTGTATTACCGCAGGTGAACAGGAGATTCCCTTCACAGTAATTTTCATCCCCGGAGGCAGGCAGAATATAGACGTTAGCTCCACCCGGATGTACTACACGCACCGTGCGAAAGCCACCCAGCGGTCCTTTTCCCGCCAATAAACTGCGCAGCAGGGTGGACTTGCCCACTCCTTTGGCGCCGGTGAGAAAGAGATGCCGTTTTTTCCGTTCCTCCATGGCCTGTACCTCCGGTTTTTCTCACAGTATATCTCAGCTGGGCTGCTGCGTCAAATCCCTACAGGATCAGCAGCAGCCCCAGGGCAATGAGCAGTTCCTCATCCCCATCCTCCTGGAAAAGGAGGAACAGCAGCGCCAGGAGAATGAGATCCCCGGCATCGATGTCGCTGAGATGGATCTTATCCAGCAAACTGTTGAGAAACCGCAGTTCCGCTGGCCGTTCCCGTGTCTCCTGACGTTGCTCCTGATGCTGCTCACGCTTTTCAGTATGCACCTCATCCCAGGTCTCCCTGCGGGAGGAAGTCTGCTGCGCTTCCCCACGGGAAGGGGAGGTGCTGTGCCGGGGCGCAGTTTCCTCCTGAGGAAGCCGGTGATATGTACCCTGATCGTTGCGCACATAGCGGTTATACATGCTCCAGCCCTCCCATCTCCTTGAGGAACAGCTTGCCCAGATGGATGAGCCTTGCCAGTTTGGCCGCCCGCTGGATCTTATCCTGCCGCTCCGGCTTCAAATACGGCTGCAGGGCATAAAGCAGCTGCATGCTCTGGGTATTGGATTTGCCGTATTCCTGCAATAGCGGCAGGAATTTGGCGATCATAGCCGGGTCCAGCCCGCCCAGCAGGGAACCCAACCCTCCATCGCCGCCTGCAGCTGGCGCCGGGACCGGCACAGTTTCCTGTGGAGTTTCCTGGGCCTGCGCAGATTCCTGGCCGCCCAGACTGCCGGACAGCTGTTGGGCCAGACGCATTACTTGGGCCATACTGTCCGGATTGGACAGCAGTGCGCCCAATTTATCTTCCAGTTCCGACACACTGCCGCCCCCTTTCCGTCACTTCTGCAAGCTCTGATTGATCCGCTGCACCAATGCCGAGCCTTCCGGACTCTGCATGATCTTCTGCAGCATCTGCACCATTTGCGTGGTATTGCCTCCGGCGGCCTGCATGGCGGCCTTCTGCAGTGTGGCGCCGCCATCGCTGCCGTTGAGCATCCGCATCAGGGTCTGCCCATCCTGGGATTGCATCACCTGCTGTAAGGCGGCGGGATTTTTCCGCAGCCGCTCCACCAGTTCTTTTTGTTCCATAGGGGCCTCCTTCCTTGATCCTTCATGGCAATATATGCTGCCCGGCACAAGATGGTGCCTGTCCTGCAAAATCGTCGCAGCACCAGCTAAGGCAAAAAAGAGAGAACCCGCACAGGGTTCTCTCTCTTTTTTTCATTTTGTCATAAAAGGGAAAGTGAAAGCCATCATCTAATCCGAAGTACGTTTTGTACCGAAATACGTTGAGAACCAAAGATCATCATAGGCCTCTACCATTTCCTGCAGCATTGCGGACATGAGATTCCCATCCGGCGCAAAGACCACATCCTGATACAAAAGGAGATACTCCCGATCGTTGAAGGAAAAGGAATATTCTCTCAGCGCTTCCGGTGCAGCCGGGTACAACCACCACAGCTCCATCATCCGTTCCTCAGCATTGTTGTCTGTGAACCAAATGTAGGTGACTCTGTCTGCGTAAGACTCACAATCCTTTTTTCGGAATTCCGTAGCCGGCCCCACGCATTGAACGGGATCGTACGTCTGTGTCAGCATCCCGCAGCCCCAAGGAGGGGCTGGCTCGTTTCGGTCAAAAGACACCGTATACGTATTGCCTTGCGCCAACCGGGCCATAAAATCAGAGACCTCCTGCTGCTGCCGCTGAAACCGCATGGACGGTGAATAGTAGACAGCAGCCGCCACTACCAGAACCACCACACAGCCTATGGCAATGAACCATTTCCGATTGATCTCTTTCAAGGAATTCATGTTCCCTCCTCCATTCATTTCCGCACCACGCGATAGGGGGCGGTTCCGGATATGCTGTCATAGGCACTGGGGGTGTTGACTGAAACCCCATATGCCTCATTGATTCCGGTACCTGTGATGTGATATATCCATTCAAACTGCAGTTCTTTTTCCTCAAAGATTCCTCGATACGTGCTTACCTCTATTTCCATGTCAAATCTGGCGCCCAAGTTGCCATCCACAGCAGAAGCTTCAAAAGCAAAATGGCTGGGATGCTCCCACCGATATTCCGCCTGTGCGATAGGCTTCACGCCAGGCGGGATTGGCTTATCATCGGACCTGGCCTCAGTCTCTTCCTGGGTGGAGACAGGGAGATCGCTGTCGAAAAACGTATACATGTAGGAGAAGCATTCTCCTTCCGGTGCTTTCAAGCGGATCTGTACGTCGTTCATAGCCAGGCTGCAGCCGTCAGTGAACACTGTATCGCCGCCGTACGGAGTGAACTCCGTCCACTTATCCACTATACCGACGGAGAACTTGAATTTGCTTCTGCTCTGGGTATCGATGGCAAAGGGGCACTCCTGGGCGGCACCGATGCGGAGGTACTCCTTGATGGTGTCGCCGAAGATATGGTTGGTGACGCTGTAAAGTCTGGTGTGGAAGGGGATGGTCGTCTGCCCCTCATCGTCTTCCTCTGCAATGCTTCCTGACACAAAATCTCCGTACCAATCTGCGCGATAGCTTTCGTAGGGCAGGGCCTGAGGAAGATCGGCATCCACATACAGGATATTGGCAGCGGATCTGTCCCTGAGAACCACCCGTACGCCTTCATTGGTATTCAGAACGCTCAAAACTTCATAGTTTCCGTTCTGTTCCACCGGATTTATGAAGGCCGTTCCCGCAATGGATATGGATATGTCAAATGCTTTCCCTTTTTCTCCCTGGGCACATAAACGCAAAGCCGCAGGGGACAGGGTGACTTCTGGTGTCCCCATCACCGACAGCATTTGGCGTGCAGAAGCAGTCAGGTCCGCTCCTTGTGCTGTATAGTCTTCAAAATATAAGAGGGAGAGCCGGGGCTGCCGTGGGGTATAGGCCGTGGCAGAGAAGCAAAGCAGGGAAATGAAGATCGCTCCAGCCAGCAGAACACCAAGTTTTCGCTTCATAATGTCCCCTCCTTTCGAGGTTGCCGTGGATGCAGAAGAAAAAATGCGCATGAACACCCACGCCTTGCGGCGCTGTTCATGCGCATCAATTTGGAATTTCGGTTCTCCCCCTCCAAACTGGGGGAGAGAGTGCGGAAGACTGCCTGTGATACATAGCTGCTTCTCCCTTCACTGTTCCGGGAAGCGTACATCGGTACTTCTAAGTACAATATACCATGTATTGACAGGCGGGTCAATGCAGTCTCATGGAGAAAAGCAGAAGAAACTCCTTACGCGTTCTCTTTTTCCTGCTCCTTGCCGTAATCGCACAGGCTTTGCAGCGGACACTGGCCGCACTGGGGCTTCCGGGCCATGCACAGCGCACGGCCATGGAGCACCATGCGATGGCAGAAATCGCTGGCCTCCGATGCTGGGATGGCGGCACGCAGCTGCCGCTCCACCTTCAGCGGATCCTTGCTGCCGTCGGTGATGCCCAGCCGTCCGGTGATCCGGATGCAGTGGGTGTCGCAGACATACCCGTCGGTGCCGTAAATGTCCCCCAGGATCAGATTGGCAGTCTTGCGGCCCACACCGGGCAGCTGCAGCAGATCCTCCATCCGTCCGGGGACTTTGCCGCCGTAGCGTTCCAGCAGCATCTGGGCGCTGGCCACCAGATCCCGGGCCTTGGCCCGCCAGAAGCCGGTGGAATGGACGTAGGTACCCACTTCCTCCACATCCGCCTGGGCAAAGGACTCCAGGGTAGGGAACCGGGCAAAGAGGGCCGGAGTTACCAGGTTCACCCGTGCGTCGGTGCACTGGGCCGACAGACGTACGGCAAACAGCAATTCATAATCCTTCTCATATTGCAGTGAGCAAAGCGCATCGGGATACAGCTCCTTGAGCTGGGCAATGATGGCGTCAATTTCCTGTTTCGTTTTCAATGGCGATCCACTCCATTTTGTTGAAATCCTTGTCATTATAGCAGGGAAGGGGGAAAATTGCAATTAAGGGATGCAAAAGAGACGGGGATGTGCTATACTGATTGCCAGCAAAGAAAGGAGGCGGTACCGTGCGCCCACTGGCAGATGAGATCCGCCCCAAAACGCTGGACGAAGTGGCGGGGCAAAAGCACCTTCTGGGCGAAGGGGCCCTGCTGCGCCGCCTCATCGAAAGCGGCACCAGCGCCAATCTGATTTTCTACGGTCCCTCCGGCACCGGCAAAACCACCATCGCCAGTATCATTGCCCAGCGAACGGAGAAGGCCCTCTACCATTTGAACGCCACCACCGCATCGCTGCAGGATGTGAAGAATATCATTGCAGATGTGGATACCATGCTGGCCCCCAACGGCGTATTGCTGTACCTGGATGAGATCCAGTACTTCAATAAAAAGCAGCAGCAAAGCCTGTTGGAGTTCATGGAGAACGGCAAGATTACCCTCATTGCCTCCACAACGGAAAATCCCTATTTTTATATCTATAACGCCTTGCTTTCCCGGAGCACCGTGTTTGAGTTCAAGCCCCTGACGCCGGAGGAGACGGTGCCGGCGGTGGAGCGGGCCTTGGATATTCTGCGCCAGCGCAGCCAGCTGCCTCTGGAATGGGAGGACGCTGTACCGCTGACCGTAGCCCGGCAGTGCGGCGGGGATGTCCGGAAGGCCATCAACGCCGTGGAGCTTCTGTACCAGTCTGCCCGTCCGGTAGACGGCGGCCTGAATCTGACAAGCGAAGACGCTTCACAGCTCACGCAGCGCAGCGCTATGCGCTATGACCGGGAAGGTGACGAGCATTTTGATCTGCTCTCTGCTCTGCAAAAGTCCATCCGTGGCTCCGACCCGGATGCGGCGGTATATTATCTGGGGCGTCTGCTGTCTGCGGGGGATCTGATCTCTCCCTGCCGGCGGCTGCTGGTGATTGCCTCAGAGGATATCGGCCTGGCCTATCCCCAGGCCATCGCCATCACCAAGGCCTGCGTGGATACGGCGCTGCAGGTGGGTATGCCGGAGGCCCGGATCCCTCTGGCGGATGCGGCCATTCTATTGGCCACGGCGCCCAAATCCAACTCCGCCTATCGCGCCATCAACACAGCCATGGCGGATATCGCCAAGGGCAAAATCGGGGAAATTCCCCGGCATCTGAAGAATGTGCACGCCGACAGTGCCGGCAGTGATAAAGCTCCGGCCTATCTCTATCCCCACGATTTTCCCCACCACTATGTCAAGCAGCGGTATCTGCCGGAATCGCTGGGGGATACGGTGTACTATGAATACGGCGAAAACAAGATCGAACAAGCTGCCAAACGCTACTGGCAGGAGATCAAAGACAAATAGAAGGAGGCCTGCGGCATGGATCTGAAGCTCCACGATATCGTAGAACTGAAAAAGCAGCATCCCTGCGGCAGCCGCCAGTGGGAGATCCTGCGCATCGGCATGGACATCAAGCTGCGCTGTCTGGGCTGCGGCCATGAACTGATGGTCCCCAGACGGAAGGCGGAAAAGAGTATCAAACGCATCATACCAAAGGAGGCACAACCGTGAAACCCAAATGGACCCGTTATTTTGCCGCAGGTATCGCCTTGTTGCTGGCGGTACTGATGGTTCTATCTCTGATTTTGCCATATATCAGCTGAGCGAAATGATGAGGGCCGAGAGAAATCTCGGCCCTCACTTTTTTATGACCGTTTTCACCTGCGGCCAGTCCGTATAATGAGCCCAAGGCGGTGATGGCATGACGGTAGTCTACGTGGAAAACGTGTTCTTGCTCAACTGGATCACGGATTATCTGCTGCTGCTGACCACAGCCCGGCTGGCAGGAGCTCCGCTGCAGCGCAGGCGCTTGGCGGTATGTGCGGCGCTGGGCGGGGTGTATGCGGTGGCGGTATTCGTGCCGGGCTTTCAGTTTCTGGGGCACGCCATAGGCAAGGCGGCGGCAGGCATCGGCATGACGCTGTTGGCCTATTGGCCCTTCCGTCGGCCCTGGCGGCTGATGGCGCTGTTTTTTTTGCTCAGCGGAGCCTTGGCCGGCGTGGTGCTGGGCCTTTCACTGGCTTCCGGCTCCGCCCGGGCGGTGCTGGGGCATATCTACCATACCCCGGTAAGTTGGCCGGTACTGGTGATTACCGCCGCCCTGATGTATTTGCTGTTGCACCTGGTATTTGGTCAAGGGGCACGGCACGGAGGAGGAGAAGTGATGACCGTAACCATATCCGTCAACCAACAGGTCCGGAAGCTCCTGGCATTGCACGACACCGGCAACACTTTGCGGGACCCGGTGGATGGCCGGGGCGTCCTGGTCCTGGAACAGTCGGTGCTGCAGGGCGTCTGGCCGCTCCGGATCGATACCATCCTGCGCCAGCCCATCCCTCCGGAAGAGAAGATGGCCCGCTTGTACCAGGAGGGAGCAGGAACAGCGTTTACGCTGCTGCCTTTTCACAGTGTGGGGGTATCTGCCGGACTGCTGCTGGCGGTACGCAGTGACTATGTGCGCATAGGAGGGATCACCCATCGCCGGTCCCTCATCGCCCTGACGGATGGCCCCGTCAGCGATGGCGGCGCCTATCAGGCCCTGTGGGGCGGCTGGGAAAGGAGGGGATTGCATGATTCGGCTTCTGCAAAAGCTGCAAAACTGGATCCGAAAGCACAGCAGGCCGGATAAGGTCATGTACATAGGCGGCAGCGATACCCTGCCGCCGCCCTTGTCCCGTGAGGAAGAGGGTCAGCTCATCAGCCGTCTTGGGCAGGGCGACCTGGCGGTACGCCAGACGCTCATTGAGCGCAATCTGCGCCTGGTGGTGTATATTGCCCGGCGCTTTGAGAATACAGGCATCAATATTGAGGACCTCATCTCCATCGGTACCATAGGCCTGATCAAAGCCATCAATACGTTCCGGGCAGAAAAAAATATCAAGCTGGCCACCTATGCTTCCCGCTGCATCGAAAATGAGATCCTGATGTATCTGCGGAAAAACGCTTCCCAGCGTACAGAAGTCAGCTTTGAAGAGCCCCTGAACACCGACTGGGACGGCAAGGAACTGCTGCTCTCAGATGTGCTGGGCACCGACAACGACGTGGTGATGCGTCCCATTGAAGCGGATGTAGATCGCCAGCTCCTCAATGACGCTGTGGCAAAACTGTCCGGCCGGGAACGGGATATCATCCAGATGCGCTTCGGGCTGTACGGTCAGAAAGAGCTGACGCAGAAAGAGGTGGCCGACCGTCTGGGTATATCCCAGTCCTATATCTCCCGATTGGAAAAACGTATCATCTCCCGTCTGAAGCGGGAGATCATTAAAATGAGTTGAAAAGAACAGCACCGGAGCAGCTGCCCCGGTGCTGTTCTTTTTGTAACCGAACTATTGAATATTCTGTAAACTTTCTGTTGAAAGGATAGACATAAGCGGTACTATGCGGTACTCTCAAACTGTAACCATAGGTCCCACTGCGCACTTTGGAAAGGGTGTGTATGATGAAATCTTGGAAAAAATCAATTGTTTGTCTGGCACTGCTGCCGCTTTTGTTCCTTACCTCCTGCGCAGGCGCTGCAGACTGGATCTTCAGCAAGCTGCCCGGCGACTATGAGGTCTGGCGCATGAGCGCCCACGTGGTTCGGCTGGTGAATAGCAGCAGCATTGTGGTGGATTCCTTTGTCTCGGAGCTTTGGTGGAATCATGATTATATCCTGGTCCAGCACAAGCCGGAGGATACAGACCCGGACTCTGCCATTTCCTACTATATCGTAGTGGTGGAAACCGGAGAAGTGCTGGGTCCCCTCACCAAGGATGCATTTGACCAGGAAGTCCTGCAGCGGGAGATTCCTCTTTCCGAGGATATCTGGATCTCCGTCTGGGATCTGAAGCAATATGCAGACCAGGATGATGAGATCACCTTTACGGACCTTCTCAAGCACAGCGTCGGCGGCATCTTTGGCATAGAGGAACCGGAACCCATACCGGTGGAACAGCTCAAACCGGTGCAGGGACTTTCTTCCAGTGAATAAAAGGAAAGAAGTGGTGTGAAGCATATTTGCTTCACACCACTTCTTTTTACTTGCTGATTCAATCCATAAAGGCAGTTGCCGGGCGGTTGACCACCATCATGTTGTAGTAGCGCAGCAGATGATAGTCGTCCTTATCCAGCTTCACGGTGTTCAGCAACTTCTCGTTTTCCTCCAGCGGCTCCTTGGAGATCAGTGTCTTCAGGGCGATGGGGGCAAAGAAGGGCGTGCTGCCGATACCGGACAGAAGGCCGATGGCGGGGGTACGGGTCTGCATGGGATTGAGCATGCAAATGTACATTTTTTCCGCCTCGTTGATCTGATTGTTCATCACCATATGGGTGATGGTGTCGTAGGGCTTCATTTCGCCGGTGAAGAGGTGCTGACAGCGATCCGGTTCATCAAAGGACGCAACACCCAGATACAGCATCACATCAATGGAATCTCCGGAGGCAGAGTTGGAAAAGCACAGCAGTGAACGAATCAGCTGGCGCACCCGTCCGTCGTAGTAGTACATATAAGCTCTGGGCTGGTTGAAATAGAAGCTCTTGGGAAGCAGCACCTCCGACGGAACTGCCGGGGGCTGATAGTCCAGGAAACACTTCAAGTCGATGTCCAGCGCCTTGGCAATATCGTACAGCGTTTCAATGTCGATGGTGATGGTGCCGTTTTCATACTTGGACAAGGTGGCCTTGCTCTTGTTGATCATGGCAGAAAACTGCTCAATGGTGTAGCCACGGTTTTTCCGATACTTTTTAATGCGCTGTCCCACATGCAGGGAAAAGGATCCCAAATCGTCACACCTCCCTTGAAAGCATGGTCAAATGACGCCAAGCGCTCTTTACTGCAGATTTTCCTTGATGGCCTCAGCCAGAGCGGTGATACCCTGGATGATCTTGTCGTCGGGCATGCAGGAGTAGTTCAGACGCATGGTGTTGGCATGTCCGCCGTTGGGGAAGAAGGACTCGCCGGGAACGAAGGCCACCTTCTTCTCCAGGCACTTCATCTGCAGCTCCTTGGCATCCATGTACTCCGGCAGCTCGATCCAGGTAAACAGACCGCCGTCCGGCCGGGTGAACTTGCAGCAATCCGGCAGTTCCCGGGCCATGGTGTCCACCATCACAGTGCGGCGATGGCCGTATACTTCCCGGATCTTGGACACATGGGCATCCAGATCGAACATGTCGATCCACTTGGCGGTTTCCATCTGGCTGATGGTGGAAGCCTGCAGGGAGGCAGCCTGAGCCATCAGATTATACTTGGCCAGGATCTCATCGGCGGCGCACACCCAGCCCAGGCGGTAGCCGGGAGCCAGGATCTTGGAGAAGGTACCCAAAAAGACCACCAGGCCCTTGGTATCCAGGCTCTTCAGAGCCGGCAGATATTCGCCTTCAAAGCGCAGTTCGCCGTAGGGATTGTCCTCAATGACGGGCACTTCGTACTTGTTGATGATCTCCATGAACTTCAGACGCCGCTCCAGATCCCAGGTACGGCCGGTGGGGTTCTGGAAATCGGGGATCACGTAGATCATCTTCACCCGCTCGGTGGTAGCCAGAATCTTGTCCAGCTCTTCCATAATCATGCCGCCCTCATCGGTGGGGACTTCCACAAACCGGGGCTGGCAGCACTTGAAGGCATTGATGGCACCCAGATAAGAGGGGCTCTCCAGCAGCACCACATCGCCCTCATCCAGAAATACCCGGGCAGAGAAGTCCAGGCCCTGCTGAGAACCGGAGGTCATCAGAATGTGGTCGGCATCAGTCTTGATATTGTTCTTGGCCAGCATGCGCTCAGCGATCTGCTGACGCAGGCGGGGAAACCCTTCCGTAGTGGAGTACTGCATAGCCTGACGGCCGTTTTCTTCCATCACAGCCTTGGCGGCAGCCATCATCTCCTCTACAGGAAACAGCTCCGGAGCGGGCAAACCGCCGGCAAAGGAAATAATATCCGGCCGTTCCGTCAGCTTCAGAAGCTCACGGATCTCCGAACTCTTCATCTGTTTCATTCTGCTTGCATACTGTATCATGGTCCATTCCTCCTGTGACACAGCGACTGCCTGCCGCTGCTGGATTTTTATTTATTAAACCATATTTGCTGCCCATTGTAAAGAAATATATTCCACAAAATACAACTTTGCACCAGATAGTTTCTTATTATGAAAATACAATTCATGTTCCATCATTGACAGGGAAGTTCGGGTGTAATAAGATACAGGCACAGGGGAGGTGCACCATGGAAACCGTATTGCGCCATCCGTATCCGGGAATCGGAAAAGCATCCTTTGGCACTTCAGGCGGCGACCAGCGCCGTCTGAGCAGCGCCGTTTTGCGCCGCTGCGGCTGCGGTCCGGTGGCAGCGCTGGATCTGGTCCGTTATCTCCATTTCTATTGCCCGGGCTGCGAAAGCTCATTCTTTGATGGTATTCCCAGGGAAATATGGCTGCCCCTTCCGGTGTATGAGCTGTGCCTGAGCCGAATGTCCCGGCGCTTTGTACCGGTGATTCCACCGGTGGGCACCAATCCTCCTGCTCTTGCAGCGGGACTGAACCGGTATTTCCGATCTTATGACCTGCCTCTCCGGGCTTTCTGGCAGTTTGGCTCCGATTTTGAGAAGCAGGCTGAAAAGATGCTGGCTCATGATCTTCCCGTGATCCTGTCCATCGGACGGCCGGTGAAATCCCTGCTGCGCAACCCGAAGCTGGGTTTGTATGCAGCACCCGGCTTTACCGGCTACCCGGCAGCCACCGTGAACAGCCATTTTCTCACCTTGCTGGGCATGGACGATCAGTGGCTGCAGGTAGCTTCCTGGGGCAGACGCTACTGGCTGCAGCGGCAGGAGTTTACACGGTACCGCAAGGCTGAGAGCGTTTCATTTCTGTGCGGCATCGTGGCATTGCAGGAAAAATAGAAATCTTATATCTTATTATATAAAAGTGCTCTGCCCGGCGATAGGGCAGGGGAAAGGCGGCAATCATGCGCATCGTAGTAAAAGTAGGTACCTCTACATTGGCACATCCTACCGGGCTCTTGCATATCCGTCGGGTGGAGGAGCTGTGCCGTGTACTCAGTGATTTGAAAAATGCCGGGCATGAGATCATTCTGGTTTCCTCCGGCGCCATTGGCATGGGCGTAGGGAAGCTGTCTCTGTCCGGCCGTCCGTCGGACATGCCCACCAAGCAGGCTGCAGCAGCCGTAGGCCAGTGTGAACTGATGTATACCTATGATAAGCTTTTTTCCGAATACCGCCATACGGTGGCCCAGATCCTGCTGACAGCCGGCGATATCGAACGTCCGGACCGCCGGGAAAACTTCCATAATACCCTGACCCGGCTGCTGGAGCTTCAGGCATTGCCCATCATCAACGAAAATGACTCCGTGGCCACGGAAGAGATCAGCATCGGCGATAACGATACCCTGTCTGCCGTGGTGGCCGCCAGCATCCAGGCGGACCTTCTGGTGCTGCTGTCGGATATCGACGGGTTGTATGATGCCGATCCCCATCGCTGTCCCGATGCCCGGATCATCCCACAGGTGGAGCGGATCGACGAAGGCATCCTGGCTCTGGGGGGCGGCGCCGGCTCCGGACTGGGTACCGGCGGCATGGCCACCAAGCTACACGCCGCCCAGATCGCCACCCAGGCGGGTACGGATATGATCATCGCCAACGGCTCCCGTCCCCAGCTTCTCTATGAGATAGCGGATGGTCAAGCCGTAGGCACTAGATTTTTGACAAAGAGGTGAATGAAATGACAACTCTTGCATTGATGCAGCAGGCCAAAGCCGCCGCCCCCAGTCTGGCGGCAGCCGGCAGCGCCGTAAAAAATCAGGCCCTTCTGGCCATGGCGGACCGGTTGGAGCAGGCAGCTCATGAGATCCTGGCGGCCAATGCCCAGGACGTGGCCGCCTCCGCAGGTCATATTTCCCCGGTGATGCTGGATCGCCTGACACTGACGCAGCAGCGCATTACGGATATGGCCCAGGGCATCCGGCAGGTGGCGCAGCTGCCCGACCCGGTAGGGAAGGTGCTGCGTACCGTGGAGCGCCCCAACGGACTGACCATTCAGCGCATCAGCGTCCCTCTGGGCGTAGTAGCCATCATCTATGAAAGCCGCCCCAACGTCACCTCCGATGCGGCGGCCCTGGCGGTGAAGGCAGGCAACGCCTGCATCCTGCGCAGCGGAAAAGAGGCCCATGCCAGTGCAGCTGCCATTGTGTCGGCTATGCAGCAGGGTCTGGAAGATGCGGGACTGCGCCGTAATCTGGTGCAGCTGGTGGAGGATATTTCCCGCCGCAGCGCCCAGGAGCTGATGGAAGGGGTAGGATATATCGACCTGCTGATCCCCCGGGGCGGTGCCGGACTCATCCGCTCCTGCGTGGAAAACGCCAAGGTGCCCTGCATCCAGACGGGCACGGGGATCTGCCACATTTATGTGGATGCAACAGCAGACCCGGAACAGGCCTGCCGCATCGTGGAAAATGCAAAGGCCAGCCGCCCGTCGGTTTGCAACGCCGCGGAGGTCTGCTTGGTGCATCGCAGTATTGCCGAAAAGTTCCTGCCCATGCTGCACCAATGCCTGGTGGAGGATCGAATGGCTCAGGGAAAACCGGCTGTGGAAATCCGCCTGGATGAAACAGCTGCCAGCATCATTCCCGGCACCAAAGCCTGTTCCACGGACTTTGATACGGAATTTCTGGATTACGTCCTGGCGGTAGCCGTGGTGGAGGACGCGGAAGCCGCCATCGCCCATATCGCCCGCCATTCCACCGGCCACAGTGAAGCCATTCTTACCCGGGACCAGGCTGCCGCAGACCGCTTTGTCACGGCGGTGGACAGCGCAGCCGTCTATGTCAATGCCTCCACGCGTTTTACAGATGGCGGTGAGTTCGGACTGGGCTGCGAAATGGGCATCTCCACCCAAAAGCTCCACGCCCGGGGCCCCATGGGACTGGAGGAGCTCACCAGCTATAAGTATGTCATCCACGGCACCGGCCAGATCCGATAAATCCGATGGAAAAGTAACGCCCCCGACCGCAGTCGGGGGCGTTTTGCTTATTTTTTCGGTTCCTGATAGGGAAGAGAAGGCGCTTTCTGTCTCCGGCACAATGCCCGGATCCCTGCCGCCAGCTTTCCATTAGCCAGCAGGGGCAGCGCATGGGCCAGATTCATCTGCACAAATCCGCCGCTGCTCTGCACCATGCTGCGGGAAGAGCAACCATCCACAAAGCTGAAGGAAAAAGCTTGGGAAGTAAGCATGGCTTCCTTGTCCGGCCCATCCGGCATTCTGCGGATCCCGATTCCCGGAACATACAGCGCCAGCTTCACCATGCGGTATACCATCCGCCCCATCCGGGTGGCCCGATAGTCCGCCAGAGGCGTTTCCTCCGTAAAAAGATGGCCATGTGGCTCAGCGGGCACAGGGTGGGAAAGGGTCCCGGCAAAGATCTCCGGGGTGATGCGGTCAGGTGAAAACTCCTGGTACGCTTGCAGTACTGCAGGCGCATACGGCCCGTCCACTTCCGGCTCTCCGGTCACCGTCACAGCACTCTGCAGCCGGATATCCTGGCTGGAAGCGCCGATGAGCAGGGGATAGGTCCCGTTTTCCAGTACCCAGCGGCCTTCTCCCGTATGATAATAGGAAAGCTCGCTGCGAGGGAACGAGAGGGCGATGCGGCGGCTCTCACCAGCCTTCAGAAAGATACGTGCAAAAGCTTTCAGCTCTTTTTCCGCCTTGTAAACATGACTGCCCGGGTTCTTGCCCATATAGAGCTGTACCACTTCCGCTCCGTCCCGATCCCCGGTGTTGCACACCGTCAATTCAGCCCGAATCTCCTGCTCCGTGGTGTGCACGCTCAGATCTTCGTAGGCAAAGGACGTATAGCTCAGTCCATGTCCGAAAGGATAGAGGATCTCCTGAGGATTCCGGTCAAAGTACCGGTATCCCACATATAGTCCTTCCCGATAGGCCACCACTTTCTTTTTGCCGAATTCTTCGCTATATGGAATGGCTTCGCAGCGGCGCATCCAGGTCTCGCTGAGCTTGCCGGAAGGATTTATCTCACCCCACAGCAGCCTGCGGCAGGCTTCTCCTACACCCTGGCCGGGCAAAAAGAGATGCAAAATCGCCCCGCACCAGCCCGCAAAGGGCATCTCAAAGGGACTGCCGCCTAAAAGGACCGCCACGGTTTTCTTTCCATACGGCTGCAGCCGCTCCAGAAGCGCCAGCTGCGCCGCCGGCAGCTTCAGGTCCTGGCGATCCCTGCCTTCGCACTCCAATTCCTCCGTCAGCCCGCCAAAAAACAGGATCACATCCGCCTGAGCTATAGCTGCCTCTGTTCTCTTGTCCCAAACCATCCCGTCTTTCGTCCAGCCAGGCAGATAGGTATAGTCAATGCCCGCTGCATCGAAAGCAGCCTTGGGTGTCAGCAGCTGCCGGGGATTCACGCCGCCGGACCCGGCGCCCTGATATCGGGGCTTTTCAAAAAATGAGCCCAGTATCAACAGCTTTTTCCCGCCGTGAGACAGCGGCAGAAGTCCCTCATTTTTCAGTAGTACCGCACCTTCTGCGGCCAGATCGATGGCCAGCGCAGTATTTTGCTGCTGTATCTCCCGGGAAGAGGGCACTTCCGGCTTGGTTTCAGGAAAAGCATAGGCCACCAACTCCAAAACATGCCCAACAGCCCGATCCAATGCTTCTTCCGACAGACGGCCTTCCTGAACCGCACGGAAGATCCGCTGCCGGTTTTCCAGGATCCCGCCGGGCATATCCAGATCCATACCGGCTTCCACACCGGCTACCCGGTCTACAGTGGCGCCCCAGTCCGTCATCACCAGGCCGTCAAAGCCCCATTCATCCCGCAGCAAGTCATTGAGCAGCCAGGAATTCTCGCTGCAGTGGATGCCGTTGATCTTATTGTAGGCGCACATGATGGCCCGGGGACTGCTCTCCTTCACGCAGATCTCAAAGGCTTTGAGATACAGTTCCCGTGCCACCCGCAGGTCCACCCGCGAATCACTGACATAGCGGAAAGACTCGCAGTTGTTCAGGGCAAAATGCTTGGGGCAGGCGGCCGTACCGGTAGACTGCACGCCCCGGACATAGGCCCCCGCCAGCTTTCCGGTAAGCAGCGGATCTTCCGAAAAGTATTCAAAATTCCGGCCGCACCGTGGGTCCCGCTTGAGGTTCATGGCCGGCGCCAGCAACACATGTACCTGCATGTCCCGGCATTCCAGCCCGATGGCCCGCCCCACCGCTTCTGCGCAGTCCGGATCCCAGCTGTTGGCGATATTGACACCGGCCGGGAAAGCCGTGGCGGGCACAGACAGCCCCAGTCCCACGGCACCGGCGCCTTTTTCACAAACCTTTTTCCGTACACCTGCCGGCCCGTCGGTGATATAAAGAGGGGGGAGGCACAGGTCGGGAATGATATTGGTTTTCCAGCTCTGATACCCTTCCAGAAGCGCGACTTTTTCTTCCAGGATCAATTCGTCCACCAGTTCCCGTATGACTTCATCCATACGCAGACATCCCCCTTTGCATCGTTTTACCTAAGTATAAGGAAGCAGGCGGATGTTTGTCAATATATCGTCATGGGCAAGCACCTGCCGGATTGACTTTTTCCCTTCTCCTGCGTACAATGAGGAAAACCACGCAGGGAGGGCCGTCATGTCTCGTTATATCGCTTTTGATGTGGAAACCCCCAATCACCGCAATGACCGGATGAGCGCCATCGGCATCAGCGTCATTGAAGACGGCGTCATCCGAGCTGAATTTTCCTCCCTCATTGACCCGGAGACTTACTTTGACTCGTTCAATATCGCCCTTACCGGCATTACGCCGGAAGCCGCAGCAGCGGCGCCGACTTTTGAAGAACTCTGGCCCCGGATCCGTCCCATGATGGAAGACGGGATCCTGCTGGCCCATAACGCCCCCTTTGACCTTTCCGTTCTGGGCAAATGCCTGCAGGCTTATGGGATCAGCTGGCACAGGCAGGTACCGTATGCCTGCACCTGCCGGATGGCCCGGCGCTGCTGCCCGGAGCTAGTCAACCACAAGCTGGATACCCTGTGCCGGCACTATGAGATCCCGCTGCAGCATCATGCCGCCGGCAGCGACAGCCACGCCTGCGCCCAACTGTTCCTTTCCATGGGTGCCGGTGAAAAAGCGCTGGACGCCTGCCTGCGCAGCTATGATCTTCTGCTGCTGTGTACCCGAAGTTCACCGGATTTTCATCGCTGCCGCAGATAATAGAACCAAATCAATCATACAAAGGAGAAATGTATCATGTTGGAAATCGGAACCAAAGCTCCGGATTTTGCCCTGCCGGACCAGAACGGCAATACCGTCCGCCTCTCGGATTTTTTAGGGAAAAAGGTGGTTTTGTACTTCTATCCCAAGGACAATACCCCCGGCTGCACCCGTCAGGCCTGTGGCTTTGCCCAGCATTACACGGCCTTTGAAAGCAAGAATACAGTGGTCATCGGCGTCAGCAAGGACTCCGTGGCTTCCCACCTGAAATTTGCCCAAAAGTATGAGCTGCCCTTTATCCTGGTTTCTGACCCGGAGCTTCAGGCCATCCAGGCCTATGGCGTGTGGCAGGAGAAAAAGCTCTATGGCAAGGTGAGCATGGGCGTGGTGCGCTCAGCCTACCTCATTGACGAAGCGGGCATCATCCAAAAGGTCATGCCTAAGGTGAAGCCCGATGCCAACGCCCAGCAGGTCCTGGCGTACCTGGAGGCAGAATAAGGAGCCACCATGAAGCTCATCATTTCCCCCGCCAAGAAAATGCGGATGGATACCGACACGCTTCCATGGAATTCCTTGCCGCACTTCATGGATAAAGCAGAATCGCTTTACAGTAAGTTGCAGTCCATGTCCTACTTAGAACTCAAGGAACTCTGGCACTGCAGCGATGCCATTACGGCTCAAAATGTGGAGCGTTTGCAGCGTCTGGACCTGCATAGCTGCCTGACCCCTGCCATCCTTGCTTATGAAGGGATTCAGTATCAATATATGGCCCCCGGCGTTTTCACCCAAGGGCAATACGATTATGTGCAGCAGCATCTTCGCATTCTCTCCGGCCTGTACGGCGTGCTGCGGCCCTTTGACGGGGTGATCCCATACCGGCTGGAAATGCAGGCCCGTCTGCGTTTGGCAGAGCATGTAGATCTCTATGGCTTCTGGGGCGATGCCATTGCCCGGCACCTGTATCAGGATACCGATTGCATCATCAACCTGGCTTCCCGGGAATATAGTCTTTGTGTCTCCCGATACCTGAAACCGGGCACCCGGTTCATCACCTGCGTTTTCGGGGAGGAGCAGGGGGGCCGGATACGGGAAAAGGGAACCTTATGTAAAATGGCAAGGGGAGAGATGATCCGTTACTTGGCAGAGACCGGCGGTGACCGGCCAGAGGCCCTGCAGGAATTCTCCCGGCTGAACTACCGATTTTCGCCCAGGTTCTCAGACGACGCCAACTATGTATTTTTACTCAGCGCCAATTCAGGTTGACAGCAGGGCAATTTTTGCTATACTGAAAGTATCATAAAATCCCCTTTCTTCGGAAACGAGAGGAATCTCTACTGGCGGTGACAGCCCGCGAGCGCAAGCTGATCCGGTGCAATTCCGGAGCCAACAGTCAGGTCTGGATGGGAGAAGAAAGCCGCCGGCGGTGCGTGCAGCTCTCCCCAGATGGTCAAAGCGTATGTACCGGCAGCCGGCATTGCGATCCACAGGATGGTGATGCGGGCTGCCATTTGCTTTATCGGGCGGCAGGGAACAAGAAGGAGGATCATCATGACGCAGCAGCAAACCCATGCTAATCCGCTGGAAACCCAGCCCATCTCTGCACTTTTACTGCGATACTCTGTGCCCACAGCCCTGACGCTGATGGTCAACTATCTTTATAACATCGTCGATCAGATCTTCGTGGGGCAAGGGGTAGGCATTCCCGGTATGACGGCCACCAATGTGGCCTTCCCGCTGATGATCCTGGTCAATGCCATATCCCTGCTGCTGGGTGACGGCTGTGCCGCCCATATGAGCCTATGCCTTGGCCGCCGTCAGCAGCAGGAAGCGGACGCCACTATATCTCACGCCCTGACGTTGATCATCGGCAGCGGCCTTTGCTGCGCTTTGATCTGCGGGCTCTTTGCTCCGCAGCTGGTGTGGCTGTGCGGTGCCACAGACAGCGCCTATGGGCAGGCGGTGGTTTATCTGCGGGCCGTTTCGCTGGGCATACCGTTTCAGCTGATGTGTCCTGCCTTTACCGCCATCATCCGTGCCGACGGTGCGCCCCAATATACCATGAAATGTATGATCCTGGGTGCCCTCATCAATCTGGTGTTGGACCCCATCTTCATTTTCCCGCTGCAGATGGGCGTTCTGGGTGCAGGAATCGCTACCGCCATCGGTCAGACAGCGGCCGGTTGTATGTGCCTTTTGTACCTTCCGAAAATGCGCACGGTGCATATCCGTAAAGAGGGCCTGCGGCCCACCGCCCGGCGCACCGGCCGCATTTTGGCCCTGGGCTTTCCCAGCCTGCTAACCCAGACCATGACGGCCCTGGTGCAGATCACCATGAATAACCTGATGCGTCAATATGGTGCTCTGAGCATCTACAGCAGCGATATCGCCCTGTCCGTCTACGGCATGATGATGAAGGTCTACCAAATCGCCCACTCCATGTTCGTAGGCGTTTCCTCCGCCATACAACCCATCAACGGCTTCAATTTCGGTGCCAAGCACTACCGGCGTGTGTTCGATACTTACCGTCTGGCTGTTTTGGTAGCTTCGGTGATCTCCTGTGTCTGGTTCCTGATTTTCATGATCTTTCCCCGGCAGATCGCCCATCTCTTTGTCTCTGACAGCCAGCTGTACCTGGATTGTGCCGCCCATGTGTTCCGCATCCATATGATGCTCTTCTTCCTTTATGGCGTACATATGACCACGGCCTCCTTTTTCCAGGGCATCGGTAAACCGGTTCGCTCTTTGCTGATTCCGCTGGCCCGGCAGGGTGTGTTTCTCATTCCGCTGGCCCTGCTGCTTTCCGCCAGCCTGGGCATGGACGGTGCTCTGTATGCCGTTCCTATTGCCGACGGACTGGTATTTCTGCTCAGCGCAGTTCTGGCAGCAGGGGAGTTTCGCTCCTGGTACCGGAAAGGTTGGCTCTGAGCATCATGATCCCAAAAGAAACCGGGCCGGAGATTTCTCCGGCCCGGTTTTGTTCAGCTGTCGAAGCTGGGGTTGAGATAATAGATGTTTTTCCGGTCCATCTTCTCCTTGGCCAGCTGCAGACCTTCGCCAAAACGCTGGAAGTGCACGATTTCCCGTTGACGCAGGAATTTGATCACATCGTTCACATCCGGATCGTCCGAAAGACGCAGGATGTTATCGTAGGTCACTCTGGCCTTCTGCTCAGCCGCCAGATTTTCTGTCAGATCGGCGATCACGTCTCCCTTCACCGCCATGGACGCGGCATTCCAGGGCCAGCCGGAAGCGGCGGTAGGGTAGACCCCGGTGGTATGATCGATGAAGTACGGCTCAAATCCCGCTTCCTTGATGTCTTTTTCATTGAGGTTTCGGGTCAGCTGATACACGATGGCGCCGATCATTTCCAGATGTCCCAGCTCCTCGGTACCAATATCCGTCAGCAGCCCTTTCAGTTCCGGATAGGGCATGCTGTAGCGCTGACTGAGATAGCGCAGGGAGGCGCCCAGCTCGCCATCCGGGCCGCCATACTGACTGATGATCAGCGAGGCAAGTCTGGGGTTGGGGTTGGTGATCCGTACGGGATACTGCAGTTTTTTCTCATACACGAACATCAGTTATTACCTCCTTGCTCCCAGGGCCACGGATCTTTCAGCCACTGAAACCCCTCCGGTGTGATGGTGGTCTGACTCAACGGTCCGTAAGCAGTCTCGTACTTTTCCCGCCCTTCCTGTGCCAGGCGGATATAGTTCCAGTACAGATCCAACGCTTCCTTGTCATCGGCATGGGTCACCAGATACAATCCCAGCTCATCGATGGCAAAATCCAGAGCCATCAGCTCAGAAAGAGCGGTATTGGCTGCCGGAAACCGGCTTTTCAGCTCTTTGTGGAAGGGAAGATCCAGCCCGGGAAACAGGGTGCCCTGCTGCAGCGCTTCCCTCTGGTCATATCGTTTGGGGTTGTGTCCCTGTACGGGAATATATGGAAATGCCAGCGGCGCGCACCAGCCGGGCAGTCGGCCTTCCCGGTCCTTGCAGCCTGCAGGCAGCATGGCGCCTTCTGGCTTCTGTTCCGTAGTGGTCTTTTCAGTATACAATGCCATTCCTCCTTTACCGGGGCCTTGTGGTCCCCAAGACATACTATGTGTATTTTTCAAACTTGGTGAAACCGGAATTCTCTTTTGTGGGAAGCTGTGTTATAATGCAGTATAGTTTTCTCTCTTCTCTCATAAGTTTTTTTGAAAGGGGAGAGATACCATGGTCATTCGATTACACCGGCGCATATTGGCTGCAGCTGCTTTGCTGCTGACAACGGCGATCCTATTGAGCTGGATCGCTGCCCAGCCTGTCCGCACTGTTTTTTCACCAGTTCAGATGTCGGAATCCATCATTGTACTGGACGCCGGACATGGAGGAGCAGACGGCGGCACATCGGGTTCCGATGGTACATTGGAAAGCACATTGAACCTGCAGATCGTCCGGCGATTGGAATGGCTGTTTCTCTTCCTTGGTCAGCAGACAGTACTCACCAGGGAAGATGAGCAGGATCTCTCCGGACCGGAGGATCATACCATCGGCCAGCAGAAGGTGTCCGATATCCGTGCCCGTGTGGAGCTGGTCAACGGTCTGGATGGCGCATTTCTCATCAGTATTCATCAGAATTATTTGACCGGACATCCGGAGGTCCATGGCGCCCAGGTGTTCTATAGTCAGAGCGAGGAAGCTCACCAGGCCGCTCTGGCTGTGCAGGATGCGTTGAATCTCCATATCAATCCTCGCAACGAAAAAAACTGCAAACCGGCCCCCACCGAAGTCTATCTTATGGCCCACGTAACGGCCCCGGCCATTCTGATTGAATGCGGCTTTTTATCCAATACACAGGAAACGCAGCTTCTGGCCAGTGCCGACTACCAAAAAGAGCTCTCGGCGGTCATCGCAGCCGGATACCTGCAATACCATACAAAAGAGGGAACAGCATGAAAAGCAAAAGCGTATTTTTCTGTACAGAATGCGGCAACGAAACGCCCAAATGGTCTGGCCGCTGCAGCGCCTGCGGTGCCTGGAATTCCATTGTGGAACAGGTGGAGAAAAGCGTAAAATCCGGTAAATCCTCTCGCATTGCATCACCTGTAAAGGCTTCAAACATTACAGATATAGATACCGCCCAGGAGATCCGTTTTCCCACGGGCATGGGTGAGCTGGACCGTGTACTGGGTGGGGGAGCGGTGAAAGGTTCCCTGGTGCTGGTGGGCGGCGCTCCGGGCATCGGCAAATCCACCTTGATGCTTCAGATCTGCCAGCATCTGGGCGCATTTGCCAAAGTGCTGTACGTGTCCGGCGAAGAATCGGCGCATCAGCTGAAGCTCCGTGCCCAGCGGTTGGGGGTAGACAGCGGCAATCTCTATGTATTGAGTGAAACCTGCCTTGGCAAGATTCTTAATTGCATTGAGCAGGAAGCACCGGATGTGCTCATTGTGGACTCCATCCAGACCCTTTACAATGAAGAGCTGGATTCTCCGGCTGGCGGCGTGGGACAGGTGAAGGATTGCACCATGTCCCTGATGCAGCTGGCCAAGGGCAGCGAGATCACCGTATTTGTCATTGGCCATGTGAATAAGGAAGGCTCCATTGCCGGTCCGAAAGTATTGGAGCATATGGTGGACTGCGTGCTGTACTTTGAAGGGGACCAGCACATGACATACCGGATCCTCCGTGCAGTAAAAAACCGTTTCGGCGCCACCAATGAGATCGGGGTATTTGAAATGATGGACCGGGGATTGAAAGAGGTGGAAAATCCCTCCCAAATGCTGCTATCAGGCCGCCCGGAGGACGCTCCCGGCACCTGTGTCACTTGCGTAATGGAGGGCGCCAGACCTGTTCTGGCGGAGATCCAGGCTTTGATCGCCCCCTCCAGCGGCAGCAACCCCAGACGCAGCTGCAATGGCTTTGACTATCAGCGGGCCGCCATGCTGCTGGCTGTTCTGGAAAAGCGGGGGGCGCTGAAGCTCTCTCAGTGCGACGCATATCTGAATATCATCGGTGGCCTGACGCTGGACGAGCCTGCGGCGGACCTGGCAGCCGTGGTGGCCATTGCATCCAGTTATCTGGACAAGCCGGTACCCGGCCAGATGGCCGCTATGGGTGAAGTGGGCCTGTCCGGTGAGATCCGCAGCATCAGCCATCTGGAACAGCGCTTGAGTGAGGTGCAGCGCCTGGGCTTTACCCAGTGCATGATCCCGGCCAACTGCGGCAAGGACCTGAAAGTTCCTTCTCAGCTGCAGCTGCTGCCTGTCCGGAATGTGGCTCAGGCTCTGCAGCTGTTGGTAAAGGGAGCCATTTGATACGATTGGCAGCAGGAGCAGGGAAGAAGCCGCTCCTGCTGCCATAATAAAACGTTGACAGGCAATGCCTGACAGGTGTAGGATGATCGTAACGATGAAAACCTTAACCATATCAACCGGAAAGGAGGTTGGCGGAAACGATGCAGAGGCCACCGAGGTGGCCTTTTGAACAAAATGGGTATTTGTTGGCGACGGCGTCACCAGACCAAGGCCCGACGGGCCGAGAGTGACAGCACGCAGCGCACGGCCCGTCGGACCGCAGCCGCATAGCGGGCCGGAGCCGTACAATCGCAGCCCGGGGGCCGCAGGGAGGCCCCCTTTCGTGTACACCTGCGATTGAACAAAATAAAAATTTTGTTCAATCCGAAGGAGGTAAATGCAGCCTGGAGGCCCCGACATCAGTCTGAATCCACCTGGACTCTGGCCAGCAGTGTTCTGCAGGATCCGGCACTTCCGCCAATGGATCTGGCTGCAGGAGCCTCATTGACTTTGTATCGTTTCTGCAATCAAATCAATATGGCTACAGACTATCAGCTGGAATCCCCGCAGATCTTGCTGGATTTCCTGTCGTATCATGAAACCATCAAAGCGCATTCCAGCAAGACCGTGGATGAGTATTTTCTGGATCTTCGGAATTTTTTCCGGTACCTGAAGCGTATGCGCAATCCGAACCTGCGCAATGTGCCGCTGGAGGAAATCTCCATTCTGGATGTGGATCTTTCCCTGCTGCGTACGGTGTCCTTAACGGATATTTACGGCTATATGACCTATCTGAGCCGTGACCGCGTGGTGCACCACAATAGTGAAAATTCTGACAAAGGCATTTCTGCGGCTTCCAGAGCCAGAAAATTGGCTACAATCCGCTCATTTTTTAACTATTTGTGCAATAAAAGGCACTTATTGGAAGATAATCCCTGTAAAGATATTGATGCGCCCAAGCTGAAAAAAACTCTCCCCCGCTATCTGACGCTGCACGAAAGCATCGATTTGCTCAATGCAGTGGATGGCTCCAATCGGGAGCGGGATTATTGCATTCTGACGCTGTTTCTCAACTGCGGCCTGCGGATCTCTGAGCTCATCGGGCTCAACCGCAGCGACATCCACGACGATGCCCTGCGCATTCTGGGTAAAGGTAATAAAGTCCGGATCGTGTATCTCAACCAGGCTTGCCAGGATGCTCTGCAGCAATATCTGGAGGTGCGGCGTCCCATCACCGGGAAAGATCAGGATGCCTTGTTTTTGTCCGGGCAGAACCAGCGTATCAGCCGCTCCGCGGTGCATGCTCTGGTGAAAAAGCATTTGTCTCACGCCGGACTGGACAGCAGCCAGTATTCCTCCCATAAACTGCGTCACACTGCCGCCACGCTGATGCTGCAGAACGGTGTGGATGTGAAAGCCGTACAGGAGGTTCTGGGACACGAGCATCTCAATACCACGGAGATCTATACGCACATTGATAATGATTCTCTCCGTGTGGCTGCAAAGGCAAATCCCTTGTCAAAAATAAAGGTGAAACAATCTAAGGATTCCTGATTTTTTCTCTTTTTCAAGTTTCCTGTATTTTCCAACTATTGACTTTGTACGGAAGATAGATTACTCTTAAAATGATATTTTATGAAAGCGGGGGTTTCTCATGACTACGGCAGAGCTTTCTCAGGTTTGCAGACAGGTGCGTCGTGATATCATCAATATGACGGCCAATGCCGGCAGCGGCCATCCTGGCGGTTCCCTGTCTGTTACGGAGCTGATGACCAGTCTTTTCTTCAACCATATGCGGATCGATCCTAAGGACCCCAAGAATCCGGACCGGGATCGCTTTGTGCTGAGCAAGGGCCATTGCGCCCCCTGCTATTATGCGGTGCTGGCAGAGCGGGGCTTTATCGACCGTTCGGAATTTGAGAATTTCCGTCAGCTCCACAGCATTCTGCAGGGCCATCCCGACAGCAAGAAGGTACCGGGCGTGGATGCTTCCACCGGCTCTCTGGGCCAGGGCTGTTCCATCGCTGTGGGCATGGCTCTGGGCGCCAAGCTGCAGAAAAAGGACATCAAGGTCTATACCATTCTGGGCGACGGTGAATGCCAGGAAGGTCAGATCTGGGAAGCTCTGATGTCTGCTGCGCATTTCAAGCTGGACAACCTGACGGTGATCATCGACAACAACGGCCTGCAGATCGACGGCAGCAACGATGAGGTCATGTCCCTGGGGGATCTGCCCGCCAAGGTGCGTGCCTTTGGATTGCATCTCATTGAACTGCCGGACGGCCATGATCTGGACGCCATTGACGCAGCCCTGAAGGCTCCTACCGAGCCCGGCAAGCCCAAGTGCATCCTGGCCCATACGGTGAAGGGCAAAGGCATCTCCTTCATGGAGAATCAGGTAGGCTGGCACGGCAAAGCGCCCAATGCAGAGCAGCGGGCCCAGGCGTTGAAGGAATTGGAGGACTGAAGATCATGAGTGAAAAGATCGCAACCCGTGAGGCATACGGCAAGGCTCTGGTAGAGCTGGGTGCTGTGAAGGAAAACGTGGTGGTCCTGGATGCCGACCTGGCCGGTGCTACCATGACCAAGTATTTCAAGGGAGCCTATCCTGATCGCTTCTTTGACTGCGGCATTGCAGAAGCCAACATGGTCAATGTCAGCGCTGGCCTGTCCACCATGGGTCTCATCCCCTTCTGCTCTACGTTCGCCATGTTCGGCGCAGGCCGGGCCTACGAGCAGATCCGCAATACGGTGGCTTATCCCCGTCTGAATGTGAAGGTCTGCTGTTCCCATGCTGGTGTTTCCGTGGGTGAAGACGGCGGCAGCCACCAGTCTATCGAAGATATCGGCCTGATGCGGATGATCCCTGGTATGACGGTGGTGGTTCCCGCTGATGCCAAGGAAACCAAGAAGGCTACGTTTGCCCTGGCAGAAATGGAAGGCCCGGCATATATGCGCCTGGCTCGTCTGGCCTCTCCTGTATTTGAAGAAGATTATCCTTTCCAGATCGGCAAGGCAAACATCCTGCGTGAGGGCAAAGATGCTGCAGTATTTGCCTGCGGCCTGATGGTCAGTGAAACGCTGGAAGCCGCCAAGCTGCTGGCAGCGGAGGGCATTGAGATCTCCGTCATCAATATGCATACCATCAAGCCCATTGATGCAGATTGCGTCATGGAGTATGCCACGAAGTGCGGCAACGTCATCACCGTGGAAGAGCACAGCACCATCGGCGGCCTGGGCGATGCCGTGGCCGACGTACTGATGGGCAAGGTCAACTGCAAGTTCCTGAAAATCGGTATCAACGACCGGTTCGGCCAGTCCGGCAAGGCTCTGGACGTCCTGCGGGAATACGGCCTCACCGCCGATCAGATCGCTGCCAAAATCAAAGAAACCCTGTAAACTAAAAAAGCTGCCCTGGATTTTCTCCAGAGCAGCTTTTTTTATTCCGCCAGAAAAAGGCCCCCATATCCAACCGGATATGGGGGCAAAATATTGTAAGGTGTTCTTCCCTGCTGACGCAATCAGAATGCCTTGCCGTCGCAGCCCAGGACATCCACGATCTTGTGCGCCACAACAGCCTTGATAGCCTCGCGGGCGGGCTTCAGATACTGACGGGGATCGAAGTGGTCGGGATGCAGAGCGAAGTGCTCACGGATGGAGGCGGTCATGGCCAGACGCAGGTCGGAGTCAATGTTGATCTTGCACACAGCCAGAGAAGCGGCCTTGCGCAGCTGATCCTCGGGCACACCGATGGCACCGGGCATATTGCCGCCATACTTGTTGACCTTCTCTACCAGATCCTGAGGCACGGAAGAAGAGCCGTGCAGCACGATGGGGAATCCAGGCAGACGCTTGGAAACCTCCTCCAGCACGTCGAAGCGCAGCTGGGGCTTGGTACCGGGCTTGAACTTGTAAGCGCCGTGGCTGGTGCCGATGGCGATGGCCAGAGAGTCGCAGCCGGTGCGGGAGACGAACTCCTCCACCTCTTCGGGACGGGTGTAGGAAGCATGGCCCTCGGCCACTACCACTTCGTCCTCGATGCCGGCCAGAGTGCCCAGCTCAGCTTCCACGGTAATGCCCCGGTCATGGGCGTATTCTACCACCTGCTTGGTCAGGGCGATGTTCTCTTCAAAGGGCTTGGAAGATGCGTCGATCATCACGGAGGTAAAGCCGTCATCGATGCAGGACTTGCACAGCTCGAAGCTATCGCCGTGGTCCAGATGCAGGCAGATGGGCAGACCGGTCTCGATCACAGCCGCTTCCACCAGCTTCATGAGGTAGGTGCGGTTGGCATAAGCCCGAGCGCCCTTGGACACCTGCAGGATCAGCGGAGCATTCAGCTCTTTGGCTGCTTCGGTGATTCCCTGGATGATCTCCATATTGTTGACGTTGAAAGCGCCGATGGCATAACCGCCGTCATAAGCTTTCGCAAACATCTCCTTGGTGTTTACCAGTGCCATAGTTCATATCTCCTTTATAAAAAAGTTGTACGGAACGATTGGTATAACATCTACAATGTCTATTGTACCACAGATTTCAGCTTTTGCAAGTATCACCAATTTACTTTTTTTGGTTTGCGTGATAAAATATTTTTCGGTTGATAAATCACAATAATTGGGAGGTCTGTTTCCATGAATGAATTAAAGGGCGCCTGCATCATCGGCCAGTCCGGTGGGCCCACTTCCGTTATCAACGCCAGCGCTTACGGTGTCATTGACACGGCTCTGAAGTCCGGTGCCATCACCCAGGTACTGGGTGCCGAGCACGGCATCAAGGGTGTGCTGGAGGATCGTCTGTTCGACATGGGTCTGGAGGATCCGGAAGAACTGCGTCTGATGAAGTATACCCCTTCTTCCGCTCTGGGTTCCTGCCGGTATAAGATCGCCGATCCCGAGGTGGACGATACCGACTACAAGCGGATCCTGGAAGTATTCAAGAAGCACAACGTCCGCTATTTCTTCTATAACGGCGGCAACGACTCCATGGATACCTGCAACAAGATCCATCACTATATGCAGTCCGTGGGTTATGACTGCCGCGTGATGGGCGTGCCCAAGACCATCGATAACGACCTGTTCGGTACCGATCATTGCCCCGGCTATGCTTCTGCAGCCAAGTATATCGCCACTTCCATGATGGAAGTATACCACGATGCCCATGTATATGATACCGGCATGATCGTGGTGGTGGAGATCATGGGCCGTCACGCCGGCTGGCTCACCGCCGCTTCTGCCCTGGCCAGCGAATACGGCGCAGGTCCGGACCTCATTTATCTGCCGGAAACTGATTTCAGTATGCCTCAGTTCATCGAGGATGTAAAGAAAGTTTATCAGGCAAAGGGCAACTGCATCGTGGCTGTTTCCGAAGGCCTGCACTATGAGGACGGTGGTTTCGTTTCTGAGGCCAAGGTGGAAGCTACCGATGGTTTCGGCCATGCCCAGCTGGGTGGCCTGGCCGCCATCCTGGCCCAGGTTCTGAAGGAAGAGACCGGCGCCAAGGTCCGGGGCATCGAGCTGAACCTGCTGCAGCGCTGCGCCGCACACCTGGCTTCTGAGACCGATATCGAAGAATCCTTCATGTCCGGTAAGGCCGCCGTGGAAAACGCCGTCAACGGCATCAGCGGCCGTATGGTGGGCTTTGAGCGTGAGGTTGAGAATGGCCGGTACGTCTGCAAGACCAAGCTCATCCCCCTGATGGAAGTGGCCAACGTGGAGAAGAAGATTCCCCGCGAGTGGATCAACGAGGCCGGCAACGGCGTGAACCATCAGTTCATCGAGTATGCTCTGCCGCTGATCCAGGGCGAGCCGGATCTGCCCCGTGTGGATTCCCTGCCCCGTTTCTGCAAACTCAAGAAGATTCTGGCCAAGTAAACAGACGCAAAAGATTCCGCAGCCAAAGGGCTGCGGAATCTTTTTTATTGATTTTTCTGATAAATCTGATACAGCCCTTCCATCAGCAGATACTTGTCGTAAACCACCTGATTGCGGCAATAGCGCACGATCACCGGCGCATTGCTGCCGGTAGCTACGATGGAGGGCTTCTCATCCCCCAGAGTCTGGCAGATGCGGTCAATGATCCCATCCAGCATTCCTGCGGTACCGTAAACGATGCCGGAACGCATGCAGTCC
The DNA here is from genome assembly GCA_944385395.1 of uncultured Oscillospiraceae bacterium. GTDB lineage: Bacteria > Bacillota > Clostridia > Oscillospirales > Oscillospiraceae > Vescimonas. The sequence goes on from CALWXA010000052.1 coordinate 55,134, forward strand.
TCGGTATTCTTGCCAATAAGAGCCTTGGGATGCTGCAGCGAGATATCCGGCAGCTGAGCCGTGCGGTCAGACAGGGCTTCCAAAGACAGCTTCACGCCGGGAAACATCAGCCCACCTTCATAGCTGGGCTTGGAGGAAATGTAGGAAATGGTGGTGGCGGTTCCCATGTCGATCATAATGATGGGCGCAGGATATTTCTCCAATGCCGCCACGGCATTGGCTACCAGATCCGCCCCCAGCTGGTTGTGGATCTCCATGCGGATGTTCAGGCCGGTTTTCACCCCGGGCCCCACTATCATAGGCGGCTTTCCCAGCAAACGGGTCAGCGCTTTGGTCATCATGAAATTGATGGGCGGCACCACGCTGGAAAAAATCGCCCCTGTCACATCCTTGAGATCATAGCCATACAGGGCAAAAATGTTCATCAGATCAATGCTGATCTGATCGGCAGTCTTTCTGCTGTCCGTATCAATGGACGACAAAAAGTGCAGCTTTTTCTCCGGGCCGAACAGTCCGACGGAAATATTGGAATTGCCCACATCGATGGCCAGCAGCATAGCGTTCCTTCCCTTCCTGTGCTTCTTGGTTCCATTGTAACATGCCACCTACTATGTTGCAAGGCCAAAAACAAGAAGTATATCCGTAAGGTTATATTGCTTTACAGTATAATGCAGATCAGGCCTCCTGCTCCTTCATTGATGATACGCTCCAATGCTTCCCGCAGTTTTTTCTGAGAATCCACGGGCATCCGCTGCAGCTTGGCATTGAGATCATCTCCCACAATCTCATGAAAGCTTCTGCCAAAGAGATTGGACTGCCAGATCTTGCTGGTGTCACCCTCAAACTCCTGCATCAGGTAATTCACCATGTCCTCGGACTGCTTTTCGTTTCCTACGATGGGCGACACGGTGGTTTCGATGTCCGCCCGGATCATGTGGATCGACGGGGCACTGGCCTTCATGCGGACGCCATAGCGTCCTCCCTGCCGCACGATCTCCGGCTCATCCAAATCCAGCTCTTCCACGCTGGGCATCATGATCCCATACCCTGTTTCCCGTGCGGCATGCAGCGCAGGGGCGATCTTGTCGTAGTCCGCTTTCACCGCAGCCAGCTGGGTCAGCAGCTCCATCAGGTCTCCGTCATCGGCTACCTGCAGCCCGGATTGCTGACTGAGGGTGGTGTAAAAGAGTCCCCGGGGCAGCCGCAGCTCCACGGACGCTGATCCTACCCCCAGGTCTGTGCCCCGCATGCCTACACTTTCGATCTGCTCATCTTTTTCGATCTGGGCCACGCATTGCTTCAGATCCCGGATGTGTTCCAGCTTCTTCCCCTGCTGACACACCAGCTGGCAGATGCCTGCCTTGATGGGATGGTCCTGGGGCAGCGCATCCACCCAGGCGGGCAGGAAAATATTCATCTCCTGCAGGGGGAATTCATACAGCAGCTCCTGCATCAGATCTGTCAGTTCCTGCTGCTCCAGCTCCTGACAGTTGGCGCAGACACAACGCACATGATAGCGCTGCTCCAGTTCTTCTGCTACAGAGCGGCAGCGGCTGCCGGTGGGATTGGCGGAATTGACCACCACTACAAAGGGCTTTCCGATCTCCTGCAGCTCCCGGATCACCCGCTCCTCCGCTTCCTGGTAGTCTTCCCGGGGGATATCCGTAACCGTGCCGTCTGTGGTGACTACGATCCCTACGGTTGCGTGCTCCGTAATGACTTTTCTTGTACCGATCTCTGCGGCCTCTGTCATGGGGATCTCATAGTCAAACCAGGGCGTCATCACCATGCGAGGTGCCAGATCCTCATATTGGCCAATGGCGCTGGGCACCATGTAGCCAACGCAGTCAATCAGCCGTACGGAGAATGCCCCGCCCTCTTCCAAAGTGATCTCAGCCGGTTCTTCCGGCACGAATTTCGGTTCCGCCGTCATGATCATGCGTCCGGAACCGCTTTGAGGCAGCTCATCCCGTGCCCGCTCCCGGCGGTAGGAATTGTCCATATTGGGCAGCACCTGCAGCTCCATGAAACGCTTGATAAAAGTGGATTTTCCGGTGCGTACCGGCCCTACCACGCCTACATAGATGCTGCCTCCTGTCCGGGCAGCCATGTCCTGATAAATAGTTGCGGTCTGATTCATAGCTCTTGCCTCCGATTTTCAAATGGGGATCATCCGTTACTTCATGTCTATGAGTCAGGCCTGCGGAATAGAAGAATCCATCAGGAAAAATGAATGAACCGGATCTGCAGGGTTCAGAAAGTGAATTTGTGCACGGCAGCTCTTGACAGAAAATGGGTTTATGATATCCTGAAAGAAAGGTTAAATAAACTCTTTTACCAATCAGAGGAGGTATTTCCATGGGTGCAGCCATTATTGGCACCGGCTTTATCGCCCAGGTCCACGCTCAGGCGCTAAAAGCCATGGGGCGGGAAATTGCAGTGGTGATCCATCCTTCAGCGGAAAAAGCCCGTGCTTTTGCAGAAACATGGGGCGCAAAAAGCTGGTCCGCTGATCCGGACGCATTTTTGAACGACGAGGTGGACTGCGTACACATCTGCACGCCGCCTATGCTGCATTTTGAAACTGTACAAGCTGCCTTGGAAGCCGGTAAACACATGATTTGTGAAAAGCCGCTGTGCATCTCGGCCCAGGAAGCCAAGACTTTGTGGCAGCTAGCGGAGCGGCAAGGCGTGGTGCATGCGGTGAACTTCAACGTGCGTTTTTATGAGGCCTGCCGGAAAGCCCGGGAGGATATCGCTTCCGGATCACTGGGCAAGCCGCTGCTGATTCACGGCTCCTACCTCCAGGCGTTCCACGCCCTGCCCTCTCCCTATTCCTGGCGCTATCAGCCGGAAAAGGCGGGAAAAATGCGTGCCATGACTGAGATCGGCTCGCACTGGATTGACCTAGCCCGGTATTGGACAGGCCTGGAGGTGACAGCTGTTTCAGCAGATTTTGCTGCCTTTTTCCCAAAACGCTACGTTGCAGACGGTATCATGCAGGAGGGCGGCAATGGGACCGAAATCACGGTAGACAGCGAAGATGCCGCCCTGCTCCATCTCCGGTTTTCCAATGGCGCTGCAGGCAGCGTGGTGCTTTCGGAAGTATCTCACGGCCGGAACAACCGCCTTTCTCTGGAAGTTACCGGCAATCGGTCTTCCCTGTGGTGGAATTCGGAAGATCCCTGGCGCCTGCATCACGGCACCTCGGATGTTTCTACCCAGATCAATGCGTTTTCAGGCGGCTTCCCCCAGACATTCCAGGACTTTTTTGCCGCCGTCTACCGGGATATTGCCGCAGGGCACCCCGCAGCAAAGCCCGATTATCCTACATTCTATGATGGATATATCAATGCTGCGGTATGTGAAGCTGCACTGAAAAGTTCGGAAAACCAAGGGAAATGGATCAATGTGGAGGAAATCAAATGAAAGAAATGCATCCGGATACAAAAGCGATGATCGAAGCTTTCGGCTTTGATATCCTGCCTGTAGAGGGCACATTTTACAAAAGCACCTATGCATCTTCCCAGCTGACGCCGGATGGCTCTCCGGCAGGAACGGCTATGATCGGCATGTACAGCGAAACGCCCTTCAGCGCTTCCTGCTTCCACCGTCTGACCACCGATGAGGTCTGGCACGTCTATGGCGGCGACCCGTTTTACCTGATTTTGCTGTATCCTGACGGTCACGGGGAAAAAATCCTCATGGGCAGCGATGTTTTGAAGGGTCAGAAGATTCAGTTTGTGGTGCCGGCTGGGGTCTGGCAGGCGGGCTGCATCGTTCCCGGCGGACGCTACGCCCTTTTTGGCTGCACCATGGCGCCCGGCTTCTGCAGCACCGGCTTTGAAGCCGGAATTGCCGAAGAACTCATTGCGCAATATCCTGATTTTGCCCAGGAAATCAAGGATCTCAGCACCAATGGTGACGTACGCACCATGCCGGAGGACTATGTCCGCTAACGGAAAGGTAGCCGGAAAAAGATAAAAAATACCCGGTCAGACGCAGGGATATCTGCGCTGACCGGGTATTCATTTTCCTGTAAATCTATGAGAAGCAGGCTGAGAAGCAGTGAGAAAACAGTAGAATTTCTCTTACTCCTGTTCCCAGTTATGCCACACGTTCTGCACGTCGTCGTTATCCTCCAGCATGGCCAGGAGCTTCTCCATCATCTTGATGTTCTCCTCACCTTCCAGGTGGATGTAGTTCTGGGGGACCATCTCCACTTCGGCGCTGACGAAGGTATACCCCTTCCCTTCCAGGGCAGCCAGCACATCGGCAAAGGCATCGGGATCGGTGGTGACTTCAAAGACAGGACCGCTGGCCTCGAAATCCTCAGCTCCGGCTTCCAGAGCGTCCATCATCACGGTCTCTTCTTCCAGGTCCTCATCCTCATTATTGATGACGATGACGCCCTTGCGGTCGAAGGACCAGGAGACGCAGCCCTGGGCACCCAGGTTTCCGCCGTACTTATCGAAATAATGACGAATTTCGGGAGCCGTACGCTGGCGGTTATCCGTCAGGGCTTCCACGATCACAGCCACGCCGCAGGGGCCATAGCCTTCGTAAGTAACGGACTCATAGTTATCCGTATTGCCAGCGCCCAGAGCCTTATCAATGGTGCGCTTGATGTTGTCATTGGGCATATTGGCGGCCTTGGCCTTGGCGATGACGGTGGCCAGGCGGGAGTTATTGTTGGGGTCGCCGCTGCCGCCCTGCTTGACGGCCACGATGATCTCTTTGGCGATCTTGGTAAAGGTGGCTGAGCGCTTGGCGTCTGCCGCGCCCTTGGTCTTTTGAATGTTATGCCATTTGGAATGTCCGGACATATCTTTTGCTCTCCTTCACATACAGTATTGGATGACCTCGCTCCCGTGGGCTGCAGACAGCGTCACCGTCAGCGCCGGGAATTCGGTCTTAAGAAAATCCATCACCACAGGACAGACTACATTCTCCGTGGGAAAGTGTCCTGCGTCGATGAGATTCAGCTCCCTGGTATCCAGAAAGTCATTATAGCGGAGGTCAGAGGTGACAAAGGTATCGCACCTCAGCTCTATGGCCCGGGAGATATAGTCTCCACAGGCGCCGCCGCCTACCGCCACACGGTGCACCGGTTTACCGCAATCCTTATAGCGGGCACCATTGCATCCTAATAATTTTATCACAGAATATACGAAGTCTACAAGGGGTAATTGACCATTCAGCACCCCAAAACGGCCAATTTTTTCCTCTGTCAGCACCTGGATGTCCTGCAGGCCCAGTTTTTCTGCCAGTGCATCGTTGACGCCGCCCACTGCTGCATCCAGATTGGTATGCATGCAGATGGCAGAGATATCGTGACGCAGCAGCTGAGCGATGATCCAGCCCTGCCGGTCATCCTCCCGCACCTGCTGCAGAGCATGCCACTTGCAGTTGATCAGCGGATGGTGGGCCACGATCAGGTCCGCTCCCCTCTCCACCGCCTCAGACACCACTTCCGGCGTGATATCCAGGGCGATGAGCACAGAGTGCACTTCTTTTTCCGGGCGGCCTACCAGATGGCCCACGTTGTCCCAATCCATGGCCAGGTCTCTGGGAGCCCAGTCAAAGAGTTTCTTTTCAATATCATGTACCGTAGTCATCCCTGCCACTCCTCTCTGGCCCGTTTCATTTCTGCCCGCAAAGCAGCGATTTCCGATGCCCGGGCACGGACTGTCTCCTGGTCTGACCGAAGCATCCCGGCCTCTGCCTGTTCCAGCCGACGCAGGTGCAGATCCAGATAGTCTCCATACAGGGGATCTTTAGAAAGCAGCAGACCATACTCCTGCTGAAATTTGGTCAGCGGCGGCTGCGGACCACCGGTCACCACCAAAACGGGATACAGAAAATCCTTATCCCGCACCAGGCGTTCCTGTGTAAAGCAATATCCGTTGTCAGAAAGCCAAAGGCGCAGATCACCGGCCTTTGTCATGGGCTGCAGCAGCAGTGTGACCGCTCCGGGACAGCGGGTCCATGGAGCAGCGGAGAGAATGTGGATCATGGTCTCCCCGCCCATGCCGGCCAGCACCACGGTATCTGCCTCTTCAGGGGCAATGCCCCGGAGTCCGTCACAAAGGCGGAAATCGATGCCCTGCACGCCGTGCTCTGCTGCGGTGCGGCGGGCATGCTCCAAAGGTTCCGGGCCGATATCTGCGGCAATGGCGGCGCTGATGCGGCCATGCTGCAAAAGCCATACCGGCAAATAGCCATGATCCGTACCGACATCGGCCAGCCGGGCACCGGAAGGTACCAGGTCGGCCAGCAGCTGGAGACGGGGCTGCAGCTGCAGCTGGCGGTTTTGCATCGTATTCCTCCTTCCCCGAAAGGTGTTTACAGAAGGAACGCATACGGCTTGCGCCGTATGCGTTTGGTTCCTTATTCGGCCTTCTTGTTGGCTTCCTCATTGACGATGGCCAGCAGCTTATCCACGTCTACGCCATGGACAGCGCAAGCTTCCTCCACCGTCTCACCCCGGGAAGAGGGGCAGCCCAGGCAATGCATGCCAATGGAGAAAAAGATGGGGGCAGTCTGGGGTGCTACATCCAGAATGTCGCCAATAATCGTATCCTTGGTGATCTCAATCATTGCGATAACCTCCGTTTGATATTTGCCCATATAGTATAGCTTAAATTTCTTCTGCTTTCAACAGAAAAATTTTACAATCAAAAAAGAGATGCGCCCAAAAGACGCATCTCTTTTTAAGTTTGAAACAATCCTCAGCCGTTTTCCCGCATCTTGGAGAAGCAGCTGCTGCAATAAACGGGGCGATCGCTCTTGGGCTCAAAAGGCACCTTGGCTTCACCACCGCAGGCAGCGCACACAGCCGTAAACAGCTCACGGGGAGCATGGGCGGCGTCCTTGCGGGCGGCACGGCAAGCCTTGCACTTCTTGGGCTCGTTCTGGAAGCCACGGGCAGCGTAGAAGTCCTGCGCACCGGCGCAGAACACGAACTCCTGACCGCACTCGTTGCAAACTAAGATCTTGTCTGCGTACATGATTTTACCCTCTCTTTGA
>CALWXA010000053.1 GCA_944385395.1 uncultured Oscillospiraceae bacterium
TATTTTTCTTCCACTTCCCCAAGCCGCTGCCGGGAGATGAGCCCGATGGCGTAGCCGATGGGGGAGAGCCGTGCATCGGCGTTGTCCTGCCGCAGCAGCAGCCGGTATTCCGACCGGGAGGTCATCACCCGGCAGGCTTCGTTGGTGCCCTTGGTCACCAGACCGCCGATGAGGGTGCCAATGTAGCTCTCGCTGCCCCTGAGGATCAAAGGCTCCCGGCCCAGCAGCGCCAGAGCGGCGTTGACACCGGCCACAAAGCCCTGTACCGCCGCCTCCTCATAGCCCGACGAGCCGTTGAACTGTCCTGCGCCGTAAAGACCCGGCACCGTCTTGACCTCCAGGGTGGGCCCCAGGGCCAGCGGGTCGATGCAGTCGTACTCGATGGCGTAGGCCGGACGCATGATCTGGGCGTGCTCCAGCCCCGGCACGGAGTGGAGCATTTCAATCTGCACTTCCTCCGGCATGGAGGAGGAAAAGCCCTGGATGTACATTTCCTCCGTGTCCAGTCCCATGGGCTCAATGAACAGCTGATGCCGCTCCTTGTCGGCAAAGCGCACCACCTTGGTCTCAAAAGACGGGCAGTACCGGGGCCCAACGCCTTCGATGATGCCGGAGTACAGGGGACTGCGGTCCAGATTATCCAGAATGATCTGATGGGTGGTGGGGTTGGTGTAGGTGAGATGGCATACCGCCCGGTTTTCCGGCACGGTGCGGGTGGTAAAGCTGAAGGGCTGGGGATGTTCGTCCCCGGGCTGTACCTCCATCTTGGAAAAATCAATGGTCCGGGCATTGACCCGAGGGGGCGTACCGGTCTTGAACCGCCGCAGGGGCAGTCCCAGCCTCAGCAATGCGTCGGTGAGGGGGCCGGAGGCGTGCATGCCGTCGGGCCCGGAGTCCTCCACGCAGTCGCCTACAATGGTGCGGCCCCGGAGATAGGTGCCGGTGCATACAATCACGGACCGGGCATGGAAAACGGCACCGGTGCGCAGCACCACCTGCCAGTCCTCCCGTCCGCCGGTGCGCAGATCTACCACTTCTGCCTGCCGCAGAGACAGGTGCTCCTGCCGCTCCAGGGTGTGCTTCATCACCTGCTGATAGGTGCGCCGGTCCGCCTGAGCCCGGAGGGAGTGGACGGCAGGCCCCTTGCCCCGGTTGAGCATCCGGTACTGGATGCAGGCCTTGTCGGCTGCCTTGGCCATCTCGCCGCCCAGGGCGTCCAGTTCCCGGACCAGATGACCCTTACCAGTGCCGCCGATGGCGGGATTGCAGGGCATATTGCCTACGGCGTCCAGATTGATGGTGAAGCATACGGTTTCCAGCCCCAGCCGTGCGGCGGCCAGAGCTGCCTCGATGCCGGCGTGCCCTGCGCCGATGACGGCGATGTCGCAGGAGCCGGCCAAAAATTCCTTCATAACTGTGAACCCTTCTTTATGTGCTGCGCTGCAGCGTCAGTACCGCCACCTCCGGCGGGTTGAGAAGCCTGGGGATCCGGGGAGAGTTTCCCAGCCCCCGGCTGACAAATACCTGGCTTTCCTGGCATGCGCCGCAGTGACAGGTGTAAAATCCGTTGGTCCAGGAGGGGAACCACTCCATGTCGGTGCCCACCAGTCCGTCGGTAAAGGGCGGGCGCCAGATGCCGCCGTGACCGTGGCCGCTGAGGGTGAGATCCGCCCCCAAAAGGCAGTATTGCCCGGAGAAATAGTTGTTCCGGTGGGCCAGCAGCAGCCAGAAGGGATCCCCGGCAGCGGCGTACAGCTCTGCGGCCACTTCCGCCGGCGTTTTCTGATCGGCAAATCCGTTGGGATCGTCAATACCCGCCAGATAGATGGTGTCCCCGTTCCGTTCCAGTGGAAGGAACATGTTGCTCAGATAGGTGATGCCCGCCGTTTTCAGCAGGTCCCGCAGATCCTCCATCAGCCCGGCGCCCCACTCGTGGTTGCCGGTGACGTAGTAGGTGGGGGCGATGTCTGCAAGCCCCTTCAGCAGCGGCGGCAGGAACGCAAGACCGCTTTGCTCATCGGCGATGTCGCCGGTGATGACAATGAGATCGGGATCGGCTTGCGCCGCCGCTTGAAGAAGATCGGCGTTGTCCTGGCCGAATTCCTTGCCGTGGATGTCGCTGAGGTGTACGATCCTGGCGCCGTCCCACCCGGCGGGCAGCCGGGCCGAGGCGAAGGTGTAGGACTCCACCGACAGCACATAATTGCTCTGCCACACCAGAATGGCCAGCAGGATGATGGCAGCCAGCGGGATAAGCCACAGGGCCAGACGGCGTCTTTTTTTGCTTTTACGGTTCATTCTGTGCCGCCTTTCCGGAAAATTGCATTCTATTATATAATCATTTGCACCCAAAAGGCAAGGGAAGAAGGAAAAATTCTGCCCATCCCAGGCGGGACGGGCAGGAAAGCACTATTTTCTTTTGCGAAAATCCAGCCCTATCAGCAGAGTGCACAGGGCCAGCAGCACCCCCAGGATCAGCAGGGCGCAGTTGCGGAAAAACTCCTGGGGCAGAATGAGAATCACCGGGTCCGTGGCGGGGGAGAAGATCCAGTTGTCCTTTCCCGGGAAAAACAGGGTGTGGAAGATGGTGAAGGCCCGGTCAAAATCCGTGGCCGCCAGAGCGCCCACCACCAGGAACGCGGCCCCCAGCCCCACACAGCCCCAGAAAGCGGGGCCCCGTCCCGCCGGACGCAGCAGCCGCAGGCCGGTACGGCGGCGCACCAGCCACAGGATCAGCAGTACCAGAGTGCTGATGCCCAGCACCCACAGATCCAGCAGGAAAAGCTTCTGCACGTCGGCGAAGTGGGCGGCGCCGTCGGCGGAGAAGGGAAGCACCCCGGCGGCGAAATCCTCCCGAAGGCCCAGGCAGTAGTCCATTACGTCGTCATAGGCCTCCAGAATCTGCTCCCGGGTAAGGCCGGTGTTCTCCTCCAGCTGAAGGGGCGTGATGTGCAGGGCGTAAAAGGGACGCACCAGCAGCGGCACGGCAATGGAGCAGGTGAGGACCCACAGGGCCGTGGCCAAAGCGGTGAGAAATGTAAGAATTTTTTGCTTCATGGAACTGCCTCTTTCTTGCGGAATTCTCCGGAAAATTCTCACAGATTCCAAAGGTCGCTGCGGCTGGTGGAGACGCACAGTGCTCCGGCAGCCAGGGCCGTGGTGACGTCGCTTTTGCTCTCCAAAAGGCCTCCGGCGATCACCGGCACCGTGAGTTCCCGGCACAGTCGGGCAATGACGGCGGGGATGGCGCCGGGCAGCACCTCGATCATATCCGGCCGGCCCACTTCCGTTTCGCCAGGCAGGTTGCTGACGGCCTTGGAGTCAATGGCAAATACCCGCAGCACCGTCAGAAGTCCCAGCTCACGGCCCCGGCGCACCAGATGGGGCCGGGTGGAGATGATGCCGTCGGCGCCGCAGCGGTGCAGAAAATCCACGGCGATCTCCCGGGGCGCCAGCCCGGCGATGAGGTCGGCGTGGATCACCGCCTTTTTCCCGGCGGCATGGAGCCGGGCAATGAGCTCTTCAATATCCAGGATGGTGCCGCACAGCACGAATGCCACCCGGCAGGGACAGGCGGCACAGGCGGCCAGCTGGCCCGCATCCTTCAGGGCGGGCACCACCGGGTTGCGCTCCAGATCAGAAATCAGCGGATGGATCATGGCAAACGGCTCCTTTCCCATAAAAAACTTCCCGCCCCTATGGTATCACGGGCGGGAAGTCATGGCAAGCCGGATTTCCGTTCAGTTCCGGGCACAGACGCTGCGGGTGGCGACCACCGCCACGCCGGTGCCGGCCACGTCCGGCAGCACCACGCTGCCGGCAGCTACCGGGGCCTGGACTGCGGCGGCGGAGAGGGCTGCCGCCACCTCCAATACCCGATCCTTGGGTACCGGGGCGGCGGTGCGCACAGACACCACCGGCGCCGTACCGCCCCGCACCGCCACGGTACCGGTGACGGTGCGCTCCGGAGCGGTGCATTCCTTCCGGGCGTAGCGGTCTCCCATGGCACAGGTATTGCCGGTGACGGACACCACGGCGCCTTCCGAAAGTTCTACGGTGAGGCTGCACCCCATGGGGCAGCCGATACAGGTCAGGGTGCGCTGGCTCATTTCGTTCCCTCCTCGATGCAGAATGTGACGGTCTGAGTGCCTTCCGGCAGCTCCTGAGGCCGCAATGTCACCTGTTCCATTTCGCCGGGGGCCAGGATCCGCTTGGGGATCCGCCGCAGCAGCGTGCCGTCGGCGTACACACAGATGGCGGCGCTGCGATAAGGCTGGGCCACCCGGAACCGGACGGTGACGGGCTCCTCCGATTGCCCGGTGAGGAGGGCGGGCACCGTATAACGCACGCCGTTTTTGCCCTCCAGGCGGATGGCGGAGCCGGTGTGCCGGCCCTGCTGCAGATACCGGGCGGCGCTGCGGCCTGCCAGGGCCGCTTCCTGGGACACGAAGTCCACCAGATCATGGACGTGGAGCACGTTGCCGCAGGCAAAAATCCCCTCGTGGTCGGTGGAAAGGGTCTCGTCCACCACCGCACCGCCGGTGACGCCGCTCAGGGTCACGCCTGCGGCGGCGGAAAGCTCATTTTCCGGCAGCAGGCCTACCGACAGCAGCAGCGTATCGCAGGGGATATACTGCTCCGTGCCGGGGATGGGACGGCGCTGGTCATCCACCTGGGCCAGAGTGACACCCTCCAGACGCTCCCGGCCATGGATGTCCACCACCGTATGGCTCAGAAGCAGGGGAATATCAAAATCCTCCAGGCACTGGACGATGTTGCGCTTCAAGCCGCCGGAATAGGGCAGCACCTCCGCCACCGCCCGGACGTGAGCGCCTTCCAGGGTCATGCGCCGGGCCATGATGAGCCCGATATCGCCGCTGCCCAGGATCACCACTTCCTTGCCGGGCATAAGGCCCTCCATATTCACCAGACGCTGGGCGGTACCGGCGGACCAGATGCCTGCCGGACGGGTGCCGGGGATATTCAGGGCGCCCCGGGGGCGCTCCCGGCAGCCCATGGCCAGGATCACCGCACCGGCCTGGATCTGCTCCAGACCCCGGGCACGGCTGGTCACCGTCAGCACCCGGTCAGGGGAGAGGTCCAGCACCATGGTATCCGTCTGGCAGGGGATGTGCAGTTCCTCTACCCGGTCAATGAAACGCCGGGCGTACTCCGGGCCGGTAAGCTCCTCACCGAAGGTGTGGAGCCCGAAGCCGGCGTGGATGCACTGGTTCAGAATACCGCCCAGCTCCTTGTCCCGTTCGATGATGAGAATATCCTCCACGCCGCTCTCCCGGGCGGCGATGGCTGCCGCCAGACCGGCGGGACCGCCGCCGATGACGGCCAACTGTACCTGACGCATCATGCCTGCACCTCCTTGGTTTTTCCGGTAAGCAGACGGCCCTGGCCGCCGCCTTTGGTGAGCTGGGTCTGCTCCTGGCCCAGTTCCCGGGCCAGGATCTCCATGACACGGGGGGCGCAGAAGCCGCCCTGACACCGGCCCATGCCTGCCCGGACCCGGCGCTTTACGCCGTCCAGGGAACGGGCGCCCCGGCGGATGGCTTCCAGGATTTCCCCTTCGGAGATCTGCTCGCAGCGGCAGATGATCTGTCCGTAGGCGGGGTCTGCGGCCATGAGGGCCTGCCGCTGCTCCAGAGGCAGCTGGTGCAGCACCGGGATACCGCTGCGGCAGGGCTGGAAGGACTCCTTCTCTGACGCCTGGAGATGCCGGGCCACCGCCGCCGCCAGATACCGGCCGATGGCCGGGGCGGAGGTGAGGCCGGGGGATTCGATGCCGGCGGCTTCAAAGAAGCCGGGGGCCGTTTCGTCCACAATGAAATCTTCGGCGCCGCTGTCGATATGGGCCCGGAGACCGGCGAAGCTGGTGATGACATCCCGCATGGGCAGGTCCGGCACGCTGCGCCGGGCGGTGTCCACCGCATAGGCAAGGCCTGCGGCAGTGGTGGGGGCGCTGTCACGTTCCGGCTGATCCTGGGCGGTGGGGCCGATGAGCAGGTTGCCGTGGACCGTGGGGGTCACCAGCACGCCCTTGCCCATGGGGCCGGGGAGCTGGAAGATGGTATGGCTTACCAAGGTGCCGTCCTTCCGGTCCAGCAGGCAATACTCGCCACGGCGGGGGGTGATGTGGATGGGGTAGTCGCTCAGCTGGTTATGGAACACATCCGCCCAGACACCGGCGGCGTTGATTACCGTCCGGGATTCCAGGATGCCTGCCGATGTTTCCACCTGGAAGCCGCCGTCCTTGCGGCGGAGGGAACGAACCTCGGTGTCGAACCGGAACTCCGCTCCGTTGGCTTTGGCGTTTTCCATCAGGGCATAGGTCAAGGTGAAGGGGCAGACGATGGCGCCGGTAGGGGCGTACAGGGCGCCGGCCGCTTCCGGAGCCAGGGCGGGCTCCATGGCGTGGAGGACGGCGCCATGGAGCAGTTCCAGACCCTGGACGCCGTTTTCCAAGCCACGCTCCAGCAGCTGCTGCAGCTGCTCGTGATCGGCGGGGTCAAAGCATACCACCAGAGAGCCGCAGCGGCGGTAGGGCACCTCCAGCTGACGGCACAGATCCTCCATCATTTCGCTGCCCTCTACGTTGAAACGGGCCTTCTGGGAACCGGGATGGGCGTCGAAACCGGCGTGGACGATGGCGCTGTTGGCTTTGGAGGTACCGGTACACACATCCTCCGAACGCTCTAAAAGGCAGACGCTGAGCTGATAGCGGCTCAGCTCCCGGGCGATGGCGCAGCCTACCACACCGCCGCCGATGATGATGGCATCATACATCCTATCTCTCTCCTTTCTCTGTCCAAACAAAACTTCATGTACATGCGTGGGCATAACAAAAGAGCCATGCCGCAGCCGGACCGGGTGGTTCCCGCTCCTGCTTTTGCATGACTCAAACACTCACTGCATCCATATGCACTTTATATATATAAAATAGCATCTTTGAGGGACGCTGTCAAGGAAAGGGAGAAACAGATTTTTGCGTGTTCTTAACGGCGAATTGTGGTATAATAAACGAAATCCATGCGAAATGAGGTGGATGATGTGGGAAAATGGCAGCTGCCCTGGCCCAAAAGCTGGGTGAAGCGGCGGCGGATCCTGATCCCCCGGTTTTCCTTTTCCGTGCGGGACTGCACGGTGTGTTTTGTGCTCTTTGCCGTGACGGCGCTGCTGTGCTTCGGCCTGCGGCACATTGATCCCAACAACGACACCCGGTATGTGGCCATGCTGTTCCTGCTGGATGTGTTTTTGACGGCATTTTTGACGGAAGGATATTTCTTCGGCGTATTGGCGGCAGTGATGGGCGTTCTGGCTGTGGACTACGCCTTTACGGAGCCCTACTGGGAGGTGAGCTTTGTCATCACCGGGTTTCCGCTGACCTTTCTGGTGATGATGTTCATTTCCGTGGCTACCAGTATGATCACCAGCCGGGCCCGGCGGGCGGCGGCAGCGGCCCGGGAGGCGGAGCGGCAGCAGATGACGGCCAATCTCCTGCGGGCGGTATCCCACGACATCCGCACGCCCCTTACCGGCATCGTGGGGGCCACCAATGTGCTGCTGGAACAGGACAACCTGTCCCCGGAGCAGCGCAAGGGTTTGCTGCAGGACATCAATGAGGATGCGCAGTGGCTCATTCAGGTGGTGGAAAATCTATTGTCCATCACCCGGGTGGGCAGCTCCGCTGCCAGACTGCACAAAAGCTGGGAGGCTTTGGAGGAAGTAGTGGCGGCGCCGGTGAGTAAGTTCACCAAGCGGCATCCCGGTATCCGGGCAGAGGTGAAGGTGCCGGAGGAATTGCTGATGGTGCCCATGGACCCGCTGCTGATCCAGCAGGTGTTTACCAATCTGCTGGAAAACGCCGCCATCCACGGCGGCGGCATTACCCGGGTGACGGTGGCTATGGACCAGATACAGAAAAAGGATGGGGCCTATGCCCGGGTCACAGTGGAGGATGACGGGCAGGGCATCGATCCGGAAAAGCTGCCCCGGATCTTTGACGGACAGCTGGGGGGCAGCCGGGGAGACATCAAACGGAATATGGGCATCGGGCTGTCGGTGTGCCGCACCATCGTCCGGGCTCACGGAGGCAACATCTGTGCCGAAAATAAACCAGACGGCGGCGCCCGGTTCCGGGTGGAGCTGCCCATGAAGGAGGAAGAGCATGAAAATTAAGGATAAGGTGCTTATCGTAGAGGATGAGCAGCGCATCAGCAACTTTATCTCCGTGATCCTCACGGCCAACGGATACGACACCATTGTGGTACGCAGCGGGGAGGAGGCTCTGACCATGATCGCCTCCCACTGTCCGGATCTCATCGTACTGGATCTGGGACTGCCGGACATGGACGGCATGGAGGTGCTGCGCTCGGTACGCAAGTGGTCCAATCTGCCGGTGGTGGTGGTTTCCGCCCGGCAGCATGAGCAGGACAAGGTAGAGGCATTGGATTGCGGCGCCGACGACTATCTGGTGAAGCCCTTCGGCACCTCTGAGCTGCTGGCGCGCATCCGGGCGGCCATCCGGCATACCCGCACCAGCTTGGACAACAGCCAGATCGCACAGTCCGGCAAGTTCACCACCGGTGAGCTGACCATCGACTATGACAAGCATCAGGTGCTGCTCCGGGGCGAAAATGCCAAGCTTACCGTCAACGAGTACAAGATCGTGGCCCTGCTGGGGAAGTATGCCGGCAAGGTGCTGACCTACGACTTCATCATCCGGGAGCTGTGGGGACCCAAGGCGCGCAGCGACAACCAGATCCTCCGGGTGAATATGGCCAACATCCGCCGCAAGATCGAGGACAATCCCGGCCAGCCCCAGTACATCTTCACCGAGGTGGGTGTGGGCTACCGCATGCGGGAAGGCGACTGAACAGATAAAAACGGCTCCGGGTACGGTCCTGGAGCTGTTTTTGCGTATTTGCAGGCGATTGAAAGGCAAAAGGTTCTTTGCTATAATCAAAAACAACCACTACACTGGGAAAGGAGCGGGCAGCATATGAACGTCAGCATCAAGGATATTGCCGCCGCCGCAGGTGTTTCCGCCGCAACGGTTTCCAACGTGCTCAACAACCGCAAGAACGTGGGGGAGGAG
>CALWXA010000054.1 GCA_944385395.1 uncultured Oscillospiraceae bacterium
TAGGAAAATCCAAAAGTTTAGATTTTCCCACAATGCTTATCTTTTGGTCTTTGGTTCGGAATAGTGTAGTGCTGGCGGTCTATCTCTTGTTTTCGGTTGCTTGCTTCCTTACCGTACATGAGCATTCGGTGCGGGCTTCTTTTTCTCTGCAGCGGGCTCCGGCAAATGCCGGATTTTTTTATGCGTATTTCACAATTCAGCACAGTAAGTTTTCCCAGTTTCCCAGCTTGACAGCCTTGTCTATTTGCTATATCGTATAAATAGTGGTTCTATGCCAAATAAAAATCTGGAACTTTTGTCAAATTTTGCGAATTTTCCGTTAAAACAGGGAGGTGGAAGGACAAGCACAACCGCGTCATATCCAAACAGTAACCTACCCCAGCACAAGCGCAGCCACCAATAACAGAGAGGAGCAGAAAATGATGAAGAAAAAGCGTTTCTTTTCGATTTTCCTTTGCCTTTGCCTCATTCTCAGCTGCGTCAGTATGGCCTCCGCTCAGCCGGAGGAGGAAAAGCTGACCATGCAGCAATTCGTGGAAGCTCTGGGAGAAGAGGTAGACGGTGAAGAGATGTTCGACTACCTTTCCTATGTATATCTGGGATGGCGGACCACCGGCGGACGGTGGCAGAACCAAGTAATTGACGATTTTATTGTGGAGCAGCTGAAAAGTGCCGGCTACAACTATGTGGGCGCAGCCTCCACAGAACTGGGCGTCAAGGGCTCCAATGACATGAGCGGCGCCACTGACGATGATTATGCCTGGGTCACCTACTACAACGTAGACACATTGACCTGGGATCCGGAATATGCCAAGCTGGAAATCACCACTGAGGCCGATTTTGAGGGGAAGGACGCCCTCATTGACCGGGTGAACGTGGAGAGTGCAGCCTTCAATCCCACCACGGACACCTATCTGGATCACTACGGTGTGGACAGCATTGACGAGATGTTGGCCTGGATCACCGAAAAGGATGCCGACGGCAACCGGGTGAACGTGCTCAACGGCAAGGAAGCTGAGCTGAACCAGCGCTGCCATCTGGCCTGGAACAGCTGCTTTACCGATCCTGCCGGTACCGCTCCGGCGGATGCGGTGGGTGTCAGCGGGCAGGTGGTGTATATCGGCGCTGTGTCCCGCTCCGGCAGCTCCTATGTATGCACCAAGTATCCCACGGCGGAAGAGTGTGCCGCCAATCTGGCCGGGAAGGTGCTGCTGTCTAACTCTTCCCTGAGCAATACCTTCAATCTGGCCAAGCAGGTAGGGGCCGTGGCTGTGATGTCCACTGCCAGTCTGGCCAACTACAGCACCCCCAAGGACGAAAACGGCAACATCATCGAGCCCTTCAACCGCTCCGCACGGTATGCCTCCGGCGCCAGTCTGTCCACCGCGGCGGCCCAGACCGCCACGGGCAAGCCTATTGTGGAGTGGCAGTTCTCCAACGATCAGCTGGCGGCTCTGAAGGAGCTGCTGGAGAAG
This sequence comes from uncultured Oscillospiraceae bacterium, assembly GCA_944385395.1. GTDB lineage: Bacteria > Bacillota > Clostridia > Oscillospirales > Oscillospiraceae > Vescimonas. Next base: position 1,476 of record CALWXA010000054.1, read on the forward strand.
TCCGGCGATACCCCCGTATATGCCAAGAACATCAGTATCGGCAAGACCTATGCCATGAATGACGCTGCCAGCGGCGGCAAGGGCCAGGCAGTGGCCATGGCCGAGATCAAGGGCGCCGTATATCCTGACGAGCGGATCATCATCTGCGCCCACGTCCAGGAGCCCGGCTCCAACGACAATGCCACCGGCGTGGCTTCCCAGCTGGGCCTGGCGCTGACGCTGAAGAAGATGGTGGATGAGGGCACCCTGGCACGGCCCGACCGCACCATCACCTTCCTGTGGGGCGATGAGATGAATCTGGCCACCCTGTGGCTGGACAGCCATCCGGATGAGAAGGTGAAGGTCATCGCCGCTCTGGATATGGATATGGTGGGCGAGGATCCCGACAAGACCGGCGGTGTGATGCGCATTGAAAAGACGCCCGATCCCTCCGCCGCTTACAACTACACCCTGGACATCCTGCCCTGGGAGACGGATTCCTACTATGACGAATCCTTCGCCGATCCCGACGGAAACTTTGTCCGTCTGCCGGATTCCCACACCCTGTGGGGCGCCGGATCCTTCGACGGAATGTTCCAGGAAGGACATTTCCTCAATGACACTTATATGTATGCCGCTACCGACGTGATCGCCTATCACGACAGCGACTTCCAGGTAGATGTTTGTCCCTATGAGGGCGGCAGCGACCACTCCCGGTTCCTGGCGCAGAATGTGCCGGCGCTGCTGACCTGGCATTTCACCGACTACACCTACCACACCTCTGTGGACACTCTGGCCATGTCCAGTGCCGATGAGATGGAGAACGTAGGCATCACCACCCTGGCCGCCGCTCTGATGATGGCCAATGCCACCGATCAGCATGAGGAAGTGGCCATGGAGCTGGCCATGCGGATGCTGTACGCCGCTCTGGAGCGTATGGATACCGAATCCCAGAACACCATCAATCACCGGACCTACACCCTTAGCCACGGCGGTGATTTTGAGGCTGCTCTGGCCAATGAACAGGAAGTGCTCAACGCCTGGGGCGACTGGTACGCCGAAGCCATTGAGTCCGTGGCCAAGTATCTGCTGAAGTCTCCTTCCCAGGAATATCAGGCTCTGGAAGCTGCCTGTCTGGAAGCTCTGGCACTGCGGATGGAAAAGTCCCTGGCCGCCGCTGAGGAGTTCCTGGCTGAGGAAGTGACCCACACCGGTCTGGTGGAACTGCCTGCTTCCGAGCCCACCTTCGCCGCTGACGGCAACATTGCCTGCTGGTACTGTGAGAACTGCGGCAAGTATTTCAAGGATGCCGCCGGTACCCAGGAGCTCTCTGCTGATGAGGTGCTGATCCCCTTCGTGGCTCCGGTAGCACAGGTAGGCGAGGGCGGCAGCGTCACCTTCAATCAGGACATGACTGTGGCCACCATCACCGCCGACAGCGGTTACTCCATCAAGGATGTGCAGCGCAACGGCAAGTCTCTGGGTACTGTGAAGACCGTGGAGGGTCTCAAGTCCGGCGACGTGCTGACGGTAGCCTTCGAAAAGATCACGGCACCGGAAACCGGTGACGCCACGCCCGTGGTAACGCTGCTGGCACTGCTGGCACTGTCCGGCGGTGCTCTGCTGGCACTGCGGCGCAGAAGATCCTTCTGATCCACCCGCTATAAGGGAGGGGCCCTGAGGCCCCTCCCTTTTTTGCCTGAGGCATTGTCTCTTGCATCCGGAACGGCAGGGCGGTATACTGTTAGGCAGTCACAGCAGGAGGCAACGACATATGGCAAAAATCGCATTGATTACCGGCGGCACTTCCGGCATCGGCCTGCAGACCGCCCAGGCGCTGTCCGCAGCGGGCTGGACGGTATACACCCTCAGCCGCCGGGGAACCGGTCCGGAGGGCATGATCCATCTGACCGCAGATGTGACCTGCCCCGCTCAGGTGGATGCAGCGGTGCAGCAGGTCATCGTGCAGCAGGGGCAGCTGGATCTGGTGGTAAACTGCGCCGGTTTCGGCATCGCCGGAGCGGTGGAATTTACAGATACGGACCTGGCCCGGCAGCTTTTCGATGTAAATTTCTTCGGCATGGTGCAGGTCAACCGTGCGGCGCTGCCCCATCTGCGCCGCAGCGGCGGCAGGATCATTCTGGTGAGCTCCGTGGCCGCCGTGGTACCCATTCCCTTCCAGACCTACTATTCCGCCGCCAAGGCGGCTATGAACAGCTACACCATGGCGCTGGCCAATGAGTGCCGCAGTCTGGGTGTATCGGTATGTGCCGTGATGCCCGGGGATCTGGCCACGGGCTTTACCGCCGCACGGAAAACCTCTCTGAAAGGAGACGATATCTACGGCGGGCGCATCCGGCGCAGCGTGGAAAAAATGGAGCAGGATGAAGCCCAGGGCATGGACCCCGCCGTCATCGCCCGGCGCATTGCCGTTCTGGCGGAGAAGCGCCGTGTCAGGCCCCTGTACACCGTGGGAGCATTTTATCATGTGACCTGTCTCCTGGCCAAGCTCCTGCCCTGCGGCGTGCTGAACCGGCTCATTGGGCTTCTCTATAGCCGCTGAAACCCCGCCGCTTTCCCCGTTGGATGTGTATTTTTCTTCCCTTTGGGGCAATCTACTGCAAATACAGGAGGAAACGCTATGTGTACCGCTTTGAGTTACCGCACTTGCCACCACTATTTTGGCAGAAACCTGGATATTGATACTTCTTATGGTGAAAAGGTCTGTGTGATGCCCCGGAATTTCCGTTTTCCCTTCCGGAAAGTTCCCATGCCGGAACGGCAGTATGCCATGATCGGCATGGCCACCGTGGTAGGGGGATTACCCCTTTTCTATGAGGCGGCCAACGAATGCGGATTGGGGATGGCGGGCTTGAATTTCCCGGGAAACGCCTGGTATGCCCCGGAACAGAACGGGCTGGACAACATCGCCCCTTACGAGTTCATCCCCTGGATCCTGGGGCAGTGCAGCTGCGTCAAGGAAGCACGGGGCCTGCTGCAGAGGATCCGGCTCATCAATCTGCCTTTCAGCCCCAGTCTGCCTTTGGCAGATCTGCACTGGATCATCTCCGATGCAGAGGAATCCATCGTTGTGGAGGCGATGGCTACGGGCCTGCACATTTACGATAACCCTGTGGGGGTGCTTACCAACAATCCGCCCTTCCCCTATCATCTCTTCCAGCTGAATCAATTCCGGGGACTCAGTGCCCGGACGGAAGAGAACCGCTTTGCAGAGAATCTGGACTTGGACGTATACTGCCAGGGGCTGGGCGCTCTGGGCCTGCCGGGCGACGTATCCTCCCTGTCACGCTTCGTCCGCACTGCCTTCTACAGCCACAATTCGGTGTGCGCTGAGGATGAGGGCTCCAGCGTCAGTCAGTTTTTCCATTTGCTGCGGTCCGTAGAGATGGTGCGGGGCGGCTGCCGGACCCAGCACGACACCTGGGACATCACCGTATATTCCTGCTGCATCAACACCACTCTGGGACGCTACTATTACACCACCTACGATAACCAGCAGATCCGCTGCGTGGATCTGCGGAAGGAAGATCTGGACGGACACCAGCTGCGGATCTTTGAACTGGATGACAAACCCTGCATTGCGTATCAGAACTGACCTCTCCAGGCATACCCCATCGGTAAAATAAAAATCAGGCTTCTAAAGAAGCCTGATTTTTGTTCATATGGATTCATGCTGGTCCTTTTATATGGTTTTTCCCCTCAACGGAAGAGAGATCCGGAAGCAGGGGCCCTGCGCCAGATTTTCCGCAGCGCAGCTGCCGCCGTGGGCTCCCACGATGCGCCGGACGATGGCCAGCCCCAGGCCGGTGCCGCCGCTCTGGCGGTTACGGGATTTGTCGCCCCGGTAAAAGGGTTCAAAGAGGCGGGGCAGATCCTCCTCCGGAATGGCGGGGCCGTCGTTATACACCCGCAGGAAGGCAAAGCCTCCGGTCTGCGTCAGGGATACCCGGATGCTTTTGCCCTTTTCACAGTACCGCAGGGCGTTGGAGGCCAGATTTTCCACCGCTTCCCGCAGACGTTCCCCATCTCCCTGGATCCGAAGCTCCTCCAGCTCCAGGACAAGGGTGATCTCCTTTTGCTCCAGCTGCAGCTTCAGGGGCGCCCAAACCTCCCGGATCAGGGCTGCCAAGTCCACCGTTTCCAGCTTCAGCTCCACGCCGGACTCCAGGCGGCTCAGTTCCAGCAGACGGCTCACCAGCTGGGCCATGCGGTCGCTCTCGTCCAGTACGATGTCCAGATACTGCTCCCTCTTGGCCGGGGCGATATCCTCCCGCAGAGCCTCGGCATGGGTGCGCAGGATGGCCAAAGGCGTTTTCAGCTCATGGGCCGCCGCACGGGTAAAGTCACGCTCACGCCGGATGGCCCGGCGCTGCTTATAGTCGGTATAAAGCGCCATGGCCACCGCCGCCAGCAGCGTCGCCGCCGCCGTGAGCCACAGCTGCTGGGCGATGAGACGCAGGCTGCTGTAGGAATAGGCGGAAATCATCACAGCCCCCTGGCCTATGGGGGTATTGTGGGCATCCTCGCCGGTGATGAGAAGCTTGTCGCTGCGGGGGCAATTCCACGCCAGCAAACGCTCCGCTTTTTCCTCCGCCTCCTGCCAGCGCCGCAACATCTCCTCCGGCGCAGCGTTAGTGCCTGTCAGGGCGGAGGTCAGGCGCACCAGGGAAAAGGTGATGGTCGTACACTCCTTGCCGTCAAAAAAGTCGCTGGCGCTGTCCAGCACCGTGATCTCCCGGTCAGCATAGACATAGGTGATGGTCTGGGGATAGACCACCTGCCGCTGCGCATCCACCACGCCGGTGACTTCGCAGCGGCGTCCATCTATGGGCTCACCGCCGTACAGGCCGTCCTCGGAGCCTTTGAAATACCCCACCTCCACATCTTCCCAGAGCCGCTGTGCCAGGGTCAGCTGTTCGTCTTCACTTAGCACCGGGTCCAGCAGAAAATACCAGTCGTACACACCGGTGCCCGGAAGGCCGGCCATGCCGCTGGCCATCTGGCTGCGGGTTATTTCCTGCCCCTGGGCATCGTAGAACCGGAAGTAGGATACGCCGTCATAGCTCCCCAGGTCGTTGTCCAGCCGGCCCATCAGAATCACGGGCTTGCGCACCCCTTCCGCCCCGCCGGCCCAGATTTCCAGATAATCCATTTCCCCTGCATATCGGGCGGCATTCATGATACTTCCTACCCTTCCGATCTGCCCCTGATCGCTGACACCCACCAGCACCCACATCAGCACAGCCCAAAGAGCCAGGAACAGGGGCAGAGTAGTTTTGACTCTCACCCACTTCATGGTTACGGTCCCTCCAGTCGATAACCCGTCTTGTACACCGTTTTGATTTGTCCGCCTGCATCTCCCAGGGCTGTGCGCAGGCTGCGGATCCGCACATCCACCGCCCGGTCATCTCCCTCAAAATCCAGGCCCCACACCTTGTTCAGCAGCTGCTCGCGGCTGAGCACCTGACCACGGTTGCGCAGCAGGCACAGCAGCAGATCGTATTCCCGGGGCGACAGCTTCACCGTCTTCCCGGACACCGTGCAGGTACGGCGCCGGGTATCCAATGCGATGGCGCCGCAGGTGAGGCGGTCCGTCTCATTCCCGCCCCGGCTGCGGCGGATCAGCGCCTGGGTCTTGGCCAGCAGCACCGCCAGAGAGAAGGGCTTGGTGACATAGTCGTCGCCGCCCAGAGCATAGGCCCGGAGCATATCCTCCTCCCCACCCAGGGCCGTAAGAAAGAGGATGGGCACCTGGCTTCTGCGGCGCACCGCCCCACAGACCTGAAAGCCGTTGAGATTGGGCATGAGGATATCCAGCAAAATGGCGTCGTAGTCGTGATCCTGCAGCAAATCCAGGGCTTCTTCGCCATTCCGGGCCAGGTCGCACATGAGACCGTGGGCAGAAAAATAGTCCCGGACAATATCACGGATGCGCCCCTCATCTTCTACCAGCAAAACCGATGCCATGGCTGCCTCCCCCTCTCTTTACTGCTAATATAGCACGCAGTTGTGTCAGAGTTATGTTCAAATCCATCTTAGCCTATGGGTAAGGGCGCCGTCAATCGCTCCGTTCCGGCTTCCGGTAGATTTCTGCTGCCACGGCAACCATCTGCAGAAAGCAGAAGACCCGTTGTCCCATAAGGGACAACGGGTCTTCCTCTGGCAACTCGGCACCTCTGACTGCTATAGGAAATTTCCCACAAATTCCCGGACACCACATAGGAGCCACTGGTTCCATCATCATTGCTGTACATTAAGCGACAAAAACGCAGAAAAGCCGGACAGGAACGGGAATTTCCTGTCCGGCACTCTTCGGCCATTTCCGATGCTTTCCGATTGTGGGTCAGGGTGTGGGTCAGGCCTCCTCCACACCTTGACCCACAGATTAAATCCACAAAAAAGTAAATAAAAAGTCCTTTTTTCCAAAGAAAGCAGGACTTTTTGGAGCTGCTGGGCGGATTTGAACCGCCGACCTCATCCTTACCAAGGTTATGGAAACTTCCCTGACCACAAGCTTTCCCTGGCTCTGTAACCCGCAAGTAACCAGACCGCACAGATATCAATGGGGCTCAGAGGCCAAAACTTTGAGTCATTCGCTGCAGAGCATTCCTCCCACGTGGTCCGCAAGGCTTTTTTGTTTGTGATATACTTTAGCAATCCAGTGTCCCTGGCTGTCATAGGTGACTTCCCACGGATCCCCGGGCGCCACGTAGGAGCCGCTGGTGCCATCATCATTGGTATACGTTATGGTAACGTCATCCTTGTTCATGCCGGCAAGCTGCCGCCCGTGCTCCCAGGTATAGTTCCAGGTCCCATCATCCGTCAGGTTGCCAATGCCATCTGTAGACAGAGCCTGTCCATTATATGACGTCAGCAGATCCTTTCATTCCGCATCCCAGTGGATAACCACCCGGCCCGGAGGGGAGCCCCCTCCGGGCCGGGTGGTTTGGGCGTTTACTTGCTGCTTTTATCCTAAAACAGCACGAGCAAATCAAGTTTCTAAGGCACGCTTGTATTCGACACGCTAATCAGCTAGTTAACATTCTCTCAGCCGCCTTTTTTATATCCCCAATCAGCTTCAGAATCTCCTTTTCCTCATCTTCTCCCGTCGGAGCGACATCAACAGCGCCACGCCGCCAGCCAAAGACACCACCGCTGCAGCGGCGCAGCGAATACGGAGCCCTTTCATAACTTCTCCCATGATATGATCTGCCGCTTCCAACGTGAAGATATCGTCGGTCTCAGTTTTCAGCGAGCAGATATCCACAAAGGGCACTTTCTCCCACCACTCCGGCTCCAGGTACATCGTTTTATTGTTTTCCACCCGGAACCAAATCTGCTGCCCCGGGTGCAATGCCCGGAAACGGTCTGGGGGCACCGCTGCAGCCCTGGAATTAAACAGGAGCAGGCCTGTTGGATACTCTTTCACCAGGATGGTTACCGCCACATCATCCGCCGCTCCCATAACCTGCACTTCTTCTACGGTAGCGGTGAACAGTGTGGTATTCTCCTCCGTCAGGCTGCTCATGCTCCATGAAATGATCCAGTTCCCGATCATACTCAGCGCCACAAAAAACAATGCGATCATTCCCACCAGTTTGATATTTCGTTTCCGCATGCCATTATCTCCTCCTATCATCCAGTTACTGCTGCTGGGGTCATCCCCATAAAGGTCCCAACAATCACAACGACAAGTCCCCACCCTGCTTTTACGTGCAAGTCGGACGATTCTTCGCCTGACGTGGTTCCGACCATAAGCCCTATTCCATCCAAGCCCACCGAAACTTCACCATGAAGTCCGGGAATAACCTCCGCAAAAACATAGATATTTAAAGAAGTACTAACCCCTATGCTGGCCTCTATCAATCCTGCGGCATTTACACCTAATCCGTATTTGCTCACATCGTTCCCTGCATCCACATAGCTATGAAATAACCCTGGTGTTTGCGGCGTCGTCGTTGTATCAGAAGTAGCTGAAAACCCAACTTTTCCAAATGGCAGGCCTAAATCAAGCATAACGGTAGGTGTTGTGACATGTGACTTTTCAACATGATTTATTATGGGGAATGAATTCTCCTCGGACTGAGCAGATTTAATGGTAGATACAGTACCGGTCCTTATCCCGCCCGCAACACTTTTAGCTCTTGCTGCCGCAGCCGCACCACCAGTAACGGCGCCAGCGGCTGCACCTGCCACAGCTGCTATGATAGAATACGGCAGTTTTCCCGAACTATCTGCCATATTTACCGGATTGTTCAGACAATAGGCAAACATGTTGTTGCCGAAGGTACCACTTTGACTCAGTAACGCATCCGCACTGATAAACCGGCCAATTTCCGGATCATAATACCGGCTCTGGAGATAGTAGAATCCCGTTTCACTGTCATAGACATATCCCCGGTAGCGGAAGGGATTTACCCACCCCACCGGAGTGCCCGCCATGGTTCCGGTAATGCTCAGCGGCTTGCCCCAGGCGTCGTAGGTATACGCCACCACCTGAACGCCCTGGGCGTTGGTGATTCCTACAATATCACCCTGGGCATTGCGCAGGTAATAATAGGTAGCACCATCATAGGTAAGGGTAGCCGGGCCCAACGTGTCATAAGTGAACGACATGGCTTGATTACCCCACGTCAGCGCTGTCAGCTGGTTGCCTGCATAATGGTACTCGAATCTTTCGTATCGAATGGTTTTTGCAGTACGGCGTCCACTTGCGTCATACTCAAAATCATAGGCATACAAACCATTAAGCATGGAGACCAGCTGCCGTCCATGTTTCCAGTTATAGGTCCATTCTCCGTCGCCAGTTCTATTGCCAATGGCATCTGTAGGCAGAGCCTGTCCATCATATGACGTTAGCAGATCCTTCCATTCCGTGTCCTCATAGCCGTATGCAATGGTGTCCAGCGCCGTTCCCAGTTCTCCCGTACTGTAGGCATATTCCGCCTTGGAGAGGATATTGCCGCCGTCATCATAGGTGTACACCCACGTCTTGCCCGCTGCCTGATTATTTTCCCGCAGCAGTTGATTCTTGCTGTCGTAGACGTAGCTGGTGGTATGGGTACCATCCGATACCGAAGTGATATTGCCCCGGCTGTCATACGTGTAGGT
>CALWXA010000055.1 GCA_944385395.1 uncultured Oscillospiraceae bacterium
TCATGTAGCTGATGGCTTCCTCCTGGGGCATCACGTTGGCCAGGGTGAAGAAGGCAGACTGCAGGATGGTGTTGTTGCGCTTGCCCATACCGATCTCAATGGCCAGGTCGATGGCGTTGATGGTATAGAGCTGGATGTTGTTCTGGGCGATATAGCGCTTGGCATCGGCCTTCAGGTGATGGTTCAGCTCATCGAAATCCCACTGGCAGTTGATCATGAACACGCCGCCGGGCTTGACGTCGTTGACCATCTTGAAGCCCTTGGTAATATAGGAGGGGTTGTGGCAGGCCACGAAGTCAGCCTTATTGATATAATAGGGGCTGCGGATAGGCTTGTCGCCGAAGCGCAGGTGGCTGATGGTGACACCGCCGGTCTTCTTGGAGTCATACTGGAAGTATGCCTGAACATACTTGTCGGTATGGTCGCCGATGATCTTGATGGAGTTCTTGTTGGCACCCACGGTACCGTCGCCGCCCAGACCCCAGAACTTGCACTCGATGGTGCCGGGAGCTGCGGTGTTGGGGCAGTTCTTGTCCTCTTCCAGGGACAGGTTGGTGACATCGTCCACGATGCCGATGGTGAAGTGATGCTTGGGCTCGTCCTTCTTCAGCTCGCTGTAGACGGCGAACACGGAAGCAGGAGGCGTATCCTTGGAACCCAGACCATAACGGCCGCCGGTAACGGTGACGTCGGTACGGCCGGCGTTGGCCAGAGCGGTGACCACGTCCTGATACAGAGGCTCACCCAGGGCACCGGGCTCCTTGGTGCGGTCCAGAACAGCGATCTTCTTGGCGGTAGCGGGGATGGCGGCAATCAGCTTCTCGGGAGCGAAGGGACGATACAGACGCACCTTCACCAGACCCACCTTCTCGCCGTGGGCGTTGAGGTAATCGATGACTTCCTCGGCCACGTCGCAGATGGAGCCCATGGCGATGATGACACGGTCGGCATCGGCAGCGCCGTAGTAGTTGAACAGCTGATAGTTGGTGCCCAGCTTCTCGTTGATCTTGGCCATATACTTCTCCACCACGGCGGGCAGATTGTCATAGTAGCTGTTGCAGGCCTCACGATGCTGGAAGAAGATATCGCCGTTCTCGTGGCTGCCCCGCATATGGGGATGCTCGGGGTTCAGGGCGTGCTTGCGGAACGCGGCAACGGCGTCCATATCGCACATTTCCTTCAGGTCCTCGTAATCCCACACGGCGATCTTCTGGATCTCGTGGCTGGTACGGAAACCATCAAAGAAGTTGATGAAGGGCACCTTGCCGGTCAGAGCGGCCAGATGTGCCACAGGGCTCAGGTCCATGACTTCCTGGACGTTGCCTTCGCACAGCATGGCAAAGCCGGTCTGGCGGCAGGCCATGACGTCGGAGTGGTCGCCGAAGATGTTCAGAGCGTGAGTGGACACCGTACGGGCGGACACGTGGAACACGCAGGGCAGCTGCTCGGCTGCGATCTTATACATATTGGGGATCATCAGCAGCAGACCCTGAGAGGCGGTGTAGGTGGTGGTGAGAGCACCTGCACCCAGAGAACCGTGGACAGCACCGGCGGCGCCTGCCTCGGACTGCATCTCCACAACCTTCACCTGGGTTCCGAAGATGTTCTTCAGACCGTTGGCGGACCACTGGTCCACAAAGTCAGCCATGGGGCTGGACGGGGTGATGGGATAGATCGCAGCGACCTCCGAGAACGCATAAGATACGTGGGCGGCGGCGTTGTTACCATCCATGGACTTCATTTTTCTTGCCATAAACGAGCCTCCTTCATTATCACAATGTTCTGCTTTTTTCGCAGAACCTTGCTCTCCTCAGCTGATATCAACGCAGAATATCAGTATTGTTTATAATATCACAATCCGCCAAGGATGTAAACGCCGTTTTGTTTATTTTCCCCACATTTCAAGTTTTTCTTCATCATGCACAAATTTTCTCATACACATCGGAGGCTTTTTCTTAAAAACGCCCCAAGGCCAGGAAAATAAAGGTAAAAATCAATCCTGCAGCCGATTTTTTTCGCTTTTCTGATAATTGTATTTGCCGATTCCGGGATTTGTGATATGATAAACGGAAAGCAGCGAAAGGGGGAAGCGGATCATGGTGGTGCATGTGCGGTCTCTGGGCCTGACGGGCCTGACAGGCTATGAAGTACAGCTGGAGTGTTTCCTCTCCGGCGGGCTGCCTGCCTTTGACGTGGTGGGCCTGCCGGACGCCGCCGTGCGGGAGGCACGGGAACGTGTCCGGGCCGCCGTCAAAAACTGCGGGGCCAGGTTCCCCGTCAGCCGCATCACCGTGAATCTGGCCCCGGCGGGGCAGCGCAAGGAGGGCACGGTATATGACCTGCCCATGGCCCTGGGGATCCTGTGGGCCTCGGAAGATCTGGGGGCTTTGCCCCAGGACGCCGCCTTTCTGGGTGAGCTGAGTCTGGGCGGTGAGCTGCGGCCTATCTGCGGCGTGCTGCCCATGGCATTGTACGCCGCACGCAGCGGCATCCGGCAGCTGTATGTACCGGCGGAAAATGCCGCCGAGGCCACCCTGGCCCAGGGGTTGGAGGTATATCCCGTCCGCACCCTGGCCCAGCTGATGGCCCATCTCCGGGGCGAAGAGCCCCTGCAGCCGGCCCAACCCTGGGAGCCGGGTCCGGCAGACACCGCAGCGGGGCCGGACTTTGCCGACGTCATGGGTCAGGAGCAGGTAAAGCGGGCGTTGGAGATCGCCGCTGCAGGAGGACACAACATTCTGCTGGTGGGCTCTCCGGGATCCGGCAAGTCCATGCTGGCCCGGCGGCTGCCCTCCATCCTGCCGGACATGACCCGGGAGGAGTCTCTGGAAACCACGGAGGTGTACTCCGTGGCGGGGATGACGGATCCCCGGCATCCGCTGGTGACCCGAAGGCCTTTCCGCTCGCCTCATCACACTGCCTCGGCGGTGTCCCTGGCCGGCGGCGGCACCATACCCCGGCCGGGAGAAATCTCCCTGGCACACAACGGCATCCTCTTTCTGGACGAGCTGCCGGAATTTGACAAGACGGCGCTGGAGACTCTGCGCCAGCCCCTGGAGGACGGGCAGCTCACCATCACCCGGGTATCCGGGTCGTTGACGCTGCCCAGCCGCTTTCTGCTGGTGTGCGCCATGAATCCCTGCCGCTGCGGCTGGTACGGCCACCCTTCCGGGCGATGCACCTGCTCCCAAAGTCAGGTGGAAAACTATCTCAGGCGGATCTCCGGGCCGCTGCTGGACCGCATCGACATGCACGTAGAGGTGCCCTCCGTGGAATACGAGGCCATGCGCCGCCGGGAGACGCCGGAGTCCTCTGCCGTGATCCGGCAGCGCATCAATGCCGCCCGGGCCATTCAGAAGAAGCGGTTCGCCGGCACCGACGTAGCCTGCAATGCCTACATGACCCCGGCCATGATGCGCGCCTACTGTCAGCTGGACGACGCCGGAGAGCGGCTGATGCGCTCCGCCTTTGACCGGCTGGGGCTCACCGGCCGGAGCCATGACCGGATCTTGCGGATGGCACGGACCATCGCCGATCTGGACGGCAGCGCCCACATCGGCGCCGGACATCTGGCAGAAGCCATCCAGTACCGCAGCAATACGGTGCTGAAATAACCCAATCTATAAGGAGAAGACCATTCATGCAGGAGATCATTCTTTGCAAGCTGGGCGAGGTGGTGCTCAAGGGCCTCAACCGCCGCAGCTTTGAAATGAAGCTCATGAGCAACATCCGCCGCCGCACCCAGCGGTTCGGCAAGTTCAAAATCTATTCCAAGCAGAGCACCATCTACGTAGAACCGGCGGAGGCGTCCTGCGATCTGGACGGCGCCTACGCCGCCTGCCGTCAGGTATTCGGCATCATCGCCGTGGCCCGGGCGCTGCCCTGCACCAAGACCAAGGAGGCCATCCTGGAGACCGCCAAAACGTATCTGGGAGACGCCATGGCCCGGGCCAAGAGCTTCAAGGTGGAGAGCAAGCGGGCAGACAAGAGCTTCCCCATGGGCTCCATCCAGCTGAGCCAGTGGGTGGGCGGCGGACTTCACGACGCCTTCCCCCAGGTGCAGGTGGACGTGCACCATCCGGAGCTCACCGTACACGTGGAGATCCGGGAGGACGCCGCCTACGTCCACGGGCCGGCAGAGCCGGCATCCGGGGGACTCCCCATCGGCATGGGCGGCCATGCCGTGTCCCTGCTCTCCGGCGGCATCGATTCCCCGGTGGCCAGCTACATGATGGCCAAGCGGGGCGTGCAGCTGGAGATGATCCATTTTGCTTCCCCTCCCTACACCTCCCCCCAGGCACGGGAGAAGGTGCTGCAGCTGGCCCGGGAGCTGACGCCCTGGACGGGACGGCTGGCGGTATTCATCATTCCCTTCGCCGAGATCCAGGAGGAGATCCGCCGCAACTGTCCGGAGGATCATTTCACCCTGATCATGCGGCGGTTCATGATGCGTCTTGCGGATATGCTGGCCAAGGAGCTGCGGTGCAAGGCCCTGGTCACCGGTGAATGTCTGGGCCAGGTGGCCAGCCAGACCATGGACGCCCTGCGGGTCAGCGAGGACGTAACGGAGCTGCCGGTACTGCGGCCCCTCATCGGTATGGACAAGGAGGAGATCGTCACCATCGCCCGGCACATCGGCACCTTCGATACCTCCATCCTGCCCTATGAGGACTGCTGCACCGTGTTCACCCCCCGGCATCCCAAGACCAAGCCCCATGTGGAGGACGTACGGGAGATGGAACAGGCCCTGGATATTGAAGGTCTGTGCCGCCGGGCCATGGAAGGCCGGGAACTGGTACGCATCAAGGCCTGAGGAGGAACCATCATGTACAATACCGCTGAGATCATCGCCGTAGGGACGGAGCTGCTGCTGGGCAGCATCGCCAACACCGACGGGCAGATGCTCTCCCAGGTGCTCAATGAGGCGGGAGTCAGCGTGCTGTACCACACCGTGGTGGGGGACAATCCAGCCCGGCTGTCCCAGGCGGTACAGACCGCCTGCCGCCGGGTGGATCTGGTGGTGATCACCGGCGGGCTGGGTCCCACCTACGACGACATCACCTGCCGGGTGGTCAGCGAGGCCCTGGGCCTGCCCCTGGAATATCGGGCCCAGGCAGAGGCGGACATGCGGCAGTATTTTGACACCATGCTGCACCGGGAGATGCCCCTTTGCAATCTGCAGCAGGCCTGGCTGCCCCAGGGTGCGGAGATCTTCCGCAACCGGGTAGGCACGGCACCGGGCTGCGTCATCGAAACCCGTGAAGCCACCGTGGCACTGCTGCCCGGGGTGCCCCACGAGTGCCGCACCATGGCCCGGGAGCAGCTGCTGCCCTGGCTTGTTAAGCGGACGGGACAGGTCATCGTGTCCCGGCAATTCCGGATCTTCGGCCTTACGGAGGCCCAGGTGCAGGAGCTGCTGGGCCCCATCATGGATCACGCCGTGAATCCCTCTCTGGCGCCCTATGCCCAGACGGGGCAGGTACTGGTACGGATGACCGCCCGAGGCCCATCGGAGGATGCCTGCCGGCAGCTGATGGAGCCCCTGCTGCCTCAGGTGCGGCAGCGGCTGGGGGACTGCCTTTACAGTGAGGACGGCGCATCCCTGGCCGGGACGGTGGTGCATCTGCTGGCAAAGGCGGGGCTGACCCTGGCCACGGCGGAATCCTGTACCGGCGGGCTCATCGCCAAGGAACTGACGGATATCCCCGGCGCCTCCGCCGTATTCCGGGGCGGCGTGGTAAGCTATACCAACGAGGTAAAGGCCCAGGTGCTGCAGGTTCCCCGGCAGCTGCTGGAGGAATACGGCGCCGTATCCGCTCCGGTGGCAAAGGCTATGGCCCAAGGCGCACGGCGCATCACCGGGGCGCAGCTGGCCATATCCGTCACCGGTGTGGCGGGGCCTGACCGGGACGACCGGGACAATCCCGTGGGCACCGTGTTCCTGGGGCTGGCCGGGCCGGAGGGCGTCCGGGTACGGCAGCTGGCACTGGGCAGCGGAGAGAGAAATTACATCCGAATCCTGGCGGCACTCCATGCTTTGGACATGGTGCGCCGGGAGATCACCCATACACAAGGACAAAAGGAGTAAGCAGACCATGGCAAAAAACAAGCAGACCAACAGCTTTTCCCTGAACGGGGATTACGCCCAGACCCAGGAGGCCATCCGCAAGGCCAAGGGCAACCCCAACAAGAACATCCATCACAAGAAGAACGGCTCCAACTATCAGGGCTATACCGCCGCCCGGAACCAGGAGCTCAAGACCCAGCGCCAGCCCCAGCGGGAGCGGCAGCCCCTGTGGGTCAGCGTCACCATGGGCGGTATCTTCGTGCTGCTCATCGTGGTGCTGGTGCTGATGACCGGGCCGCTGAAGGATAGCGCCGTCTTCTCCCAGCTCTCTTCCCTGCTCATCGGTCTTTCCTGCGGCGGCCTGTTCTATCTGCGGCGGTTCAGCAAGCAGCCGGAGAGCAAGTTCCAGACCGTGCTCTCCTGGATCCTGGCCATCATGGCGGTGGTATACACCTTCGTGGGCGGCTACGGCCTGATCACCATGCTGTAAGGTTTTTACCCAACAATCCATGCCGCGGGCGAAGATGCCGTCTTCCGGCTTCTTCGCCCGCTTCATCTCCCGCATCGTTCCAGGTTCTATTATGCGCTCCATATAATTTTTTATGTTTATCATTAAATTTTAGTTGACAAACATATTTACTGTGGTATACTATAGCCATCACAGGCAAGGAGGATACTTTATGGAACGCATCATTCGTTCAGCCAATACCATCTGCAAGATTCTGAAGGTTTTGTTCTGGGTCATTGCGGTGGGCTGCGGCATTTCCGCCATCGCCATCCCGGCGCTGCTGCTGGCGGGAGACCGGGTGCCGCCCATCTGGGACAGTGCCATTTCTCTGGGCAATTATACGCTGCAGCTGAGCCAGCCGTATACCCTCAGCCAGCTGGCGCCGCTGTTTTCCGTCACGCTGGTGAATGCGGTGCTGCTGGGCGGACTTTGCTGCTATACCATCCGGATCCTGCTGGATGTGTTCCGGGCCATGGCCAAAGGGCAGCCTTTCAGCACGCCGGTGAGCTGCGGTCTGAGCAAGCTGTCCTGGGCCGTACTGGTACTGGGGGCGATCCGGCTGGTGCTGGAAGTGGTCACCAACTACATTTTCTACGACACCTTTGCCGTGGCCTCCCTGTTTGCTCAGGACCGGGTGGCCTCCTGCTCCCTATCGGTGGTAGGGGACGGCAGCTTCCTCATCTGGTTTTTCCTGCTGCGTCTGCTGCGCCGCATCTTCCAATACGGCGAGGCCATGCAGCAGCTGTATGACGAAACCTTATAACCACAAGGAGGGGGTTTTATGCCGATTATCTTACGCCTGGATCGGGTTATGGCGGATCGGAAAATGTCTTTGAACACGCTGTCGGAAAAGGTTGGCATCGCCAACGTAAACCTCTCCAAGATCAAGACGGGTAAAGTCAGCGCCATCCGCTTTTCCACCCTGGAAGCCATCTGCCAGGCGCTGCACTGTCAGCCGGGGGATATTCTGGAATACCAGCCCGACCATCCGGATCAGGCGGCACAGGATGGGACGGAGGGCGGTGCGTAGGCACTCCGGGCAGCGGAGCAAAGGGCCGTTTCCTATGTTTTTGTGCATCTTTTCCCCTTTTTGCCGTTGACAAATGGGGCGGAAATGGGTAAGATGTGTTTTGTTATCATGTGACATGCGAGGATGGGGAGCAGTAGCCCCGCAGGCCATGCCCAGAGAGCTGCCGGATGGTGTAAGGCAGCCATGGCGGCGAGCGGTGAAGATCACCCCGGAGCAGCCCGCTGAAACGGATCAGTAAGCAGGGCCGGCATGAGGGCCGTTACCTTCCCTCTCCCACGGCTGGTGGGGCTGAGCGGCCGTCCCGGAAACAGGCGGCAAGAAGAGTGGTACCGCAGAGGTCATGCGCCTTTGTCTCTTTTCAAAGAGACAAAGGCGCTTTTTTCTTCGGCAAAAACGCATCATAAGGATGGAGGAATACAGATGGAATACAAGAAAACACTGAACATGCCCAAAAGCGGCTTCCCCATGCGGGCAGGTCTGCCCATGCGGGAGCCGGATATGCTCAAGCACTGGGAAGAGCTGGATCTTTACAATGAGCTTTTGAAGAAGAACGCGGGTAAGCCCCTCTTCTCCCTCCACGACGGCCCTCCCTTCTCCAACGGTGACATCCACATGGGCCACGCCCTGAACAAGGCCCTGAAGGATTTCATCACCCGCAGCTACGCCATGCGGGGCTACTACACCCCCTATATCCCCGGCTGGGACAACCACGGTATGCCCATCGAGTCCGCCATCATCAAGGAGCAGAAGCTGAACCACAAGGCCATGAGCGTGGCGGATTTCCGCAGCGCCTGCCATGATTACGCTGAAAAATACATCCAGCGTCAGATGGCCGGCTTCAAGCGCATGGGCGTGGTGGGCGACTGGGAGCATCCCTACCGCACCATGGACAAGGGCTTCGAAGCCCAGGAGGTCCGGGTGTTCGGCCAGATGTACAAGAAGGGCTACATCTACAAGGGCCTCAAGCCCGTGTACTGGTGCTCCCACGATGAGACCGCTCTGGCAGAAGCGGAGATCGAGTACAAGGACGATCCCTGCACCACCGTGTATGTGAAGTTCCCCATCCATGACGATCTGGGCAAGCTGAGCCACCTGGATCTCCAGCGCCTGAGCTTCGTGATCTGGACCACCACCATCTGGACCCTGCCCGGCAACCTGGCCATCGCCCTGCACCCCGATGAGAGCTATGCCGTGGTGGAAGACGAGAACGGCGATCTCTACATCATGGCCGAGGCGTTGGTGGAGAAGGTCATGAAGATCGGCGGTCATGAGAACTACCGCATTGTGGAGACCCATCCCGGCAGCTTCTATGAGCACATGCTGGCAGATCATCCCTTCCTGCCCAAGACCAGCCACGTGCTGCTGGCAGACTACGTCACCATGGATTCCGGTACCGGCTGCGTCCACACTGCTCCCGGCTTCGGTGCCGACGACTATCAGACCTGCCTGCGCTACGGCATCGAAATGGTGGTGCCCGTGGACGATCAGGGCCGCCACACCGACTATGCCGGTAAGTATGCCGGCATGAAGACCGAGGAGTCCAACCCCGTGATCCTGGCGGATATGAAGGAGAGCGGCATGCTCTTTGCCAGCGAGGAGATTGTCCACAGCTATCCCCACTGCTGGCGGTGCAAGCACCCCATCATCTTCCGTGCCACCCCCCAGTGGTTCTGCAGCGTGGAATCCTTCAAGGACGCCGCCTGCGCCGCCTGCGACGATGTGCGCTGGCTCCCCGCCTGGGGCCGTGACCGGATGCGGGCCATGATCCAGGAGCGTACCGACTGGTGCATCAGCCGCCAGCGCCGCTGGGGTCTGCCCATCCCGGTGTTCTACTGCAAGGAGTGCGGCAAGCCGGTGTGCACCGATGAGAGCATCGAGTCCGTGGCTGCCATCTTCGCCGAAAAGGGCTCCAACGCCTGGTTTGAAATGGACGCCCAGGACCTGCTGCCCAAGGATTTCGTCTGCCCCCACTGCGGCGGCAAGCATTTCGACAAGGAGACCGACACCCTGGACGGCTGGTTCGACTCCGGTTCCACCCACTATGCCTCCATGGAGAAGGATCAGGGCTTCTGGCCCGCCACGGTGTACCTGGAAGGCGCCGACCAGTACCGGGGCTGGTTCCAGTCCTCCCTGCTGACGGCGGTGGGTGCTCTGGGCCGGACGGCCCCCTTCAAAGAGTGCATCACCCACGGCTGGACGGTGGACGGCGAGGGCCGTGCCATGCACAAGTCTCTGGGCAACGGCATGGACCCCAACGAGATCATCAAGAAGTACGGCGCCGATCTGCTGCGTCTGTGGGCCGGCAGCGCCGACTACCATGTGGATGTGCGCTGCAGCGACGACATCTTCAAGCAGCTGAGCCAGAACTATCTGAAGTTCCGGAACACCGCCAAGTTCTGCCTGGACAATCTGGTGGGCTTCGACGCCGACCATCTGGTGGCCCCGGAGGAGATGCAGGAGCTGGATCGCTGGGCCATCACCCGGCTGGGCTCCCTCATCGAAAAGGTGTTTGCCGCCTACGATGAATACGAGTTCCACTCCGTGGCCCACGCCATCAACGACTTCTGCGTGGTGGATCTGAGCTCCTTCTACTTCGACATCATCAAGGACCGGCTGTACTGCGAGGAGGCCGACGGTCTCTCCCGCCGCAGCGCCCAGACGGCTCTGTTCCTGATCCTGGATGCTATGACCCGGATGTTTGCCCCCATTCTGGCCTTCACCTGCGATGAGATCTGGCTGGCCATGCCGCACCGTGCCGGAGATGACGGACGCAATGTGCTGTTCAACCAGATGGTACAGCCCTACACCGCTTACCATCTGGATGATGCGGCAATGCTTCGCTGGGGCGTGCTGGCCCAGCTGCGCAGCGGCGTCAATGCCGCCCTGGAGAAGGCCCGGGCCGACAAGCGCATCGGCAAGGCACTGGAGGCCCATGTGACGCTGGTTACCGACGGCCCCGTGGCTCAGAGCAATCTGGAGGAGACCCGGAAGGCCTTTGCCCAGCAGTGGGCGGACCTGTTCATCGTGTCGGATGTGGAGGTATCTGAAGATCCGGCCCTCTACGCCCAGGGCGCCGATACCCCCCTGGCCGGCGTACGGGTGCTGGTGAGCGAGGCCAAGGGCCACAAGTGCCTGCGCTGCTGGAAGCACCACACTCAGGTAGGCGCCGACGCCCGGTTCCCGGAGCTGTGCCCCCGGTGCGCCGCTGTGGTGGCCAAGATGCCCGTTGTGGAATAAAAGAGTTGCATTTTCCCCAAAAACGTGTATAATCATTTGAGCAGGGTGCCCACTCTGCTCAAATATGGGCTCGTAGCTCAGCTGGGAGAGCGTACGGTTCGCATCCGTAAGGTCGAGGGTTCGATCCCCTTCGAGTCCACCAAATAAGAACCGCAATTTTGATACAATGGGTATCAAGTTGCGGTTCTTTCTTTTTGCCTGAAAGCCCTGATTTCAAGGGGTTTCTGGCTTTTATCGGCCCCAGCCGCCACCAGATAAAGCAATAGCCTGTTGCCAACCCAGTCCGCAAAGGCGCTGGGTAGCGGCAGGCTATCGTTTGTTTTGTGGGAATGGTTTAATTTATGGGCTATCGTTTAATTGTTGATGGTGAAATTTTCTTAATTGGAATCCGTTAGGTGAAAATGTTCCTCGGCAATCCCATTCAGTTGGGCGGCGATCTCAGAAAAATCCCGGTTCAGATCCAGGGTTCGAACGCTGATCTGGTTGCCGCTCATCTGGTAGCTATTGTTCGGTTGGATGGCCTCGTCTGTTGCCGCATAAAGAAGTATACCGGCAACCGTATGCGGCTGATCCCCAAACTCTGCGTCCTTATTCTTTACATAGGTGAAGATCTGATACAGATTGCCCGAGTGAATGGTGTGAACATCGAACTGCGCCTGAGTTGTGTGGGAATAGTACTTGGCATCGATAATCAGCACCTCACTGCCTCTGCTGAGCATAATATCGCTCTGCATGACCGGTAGCATGGTCCCAATGCCGTCATCCAAAGCCCATGGGATCTGTGAGGCTGTGGCCGTCACCTGCGGACACTCTTTGATATAGTATTCGAGAATAAATTTCTCATACAGGCGGTCCATGCGCTGTTC
>CALWXA010000056.1 GCA_944385395.1 uncultured Oscillospiraceae bacterium
CGGCAGGCCGTAATAGAAGAAGAACAACGGAATGAGGAACGGTGAGTTGCGGAGCACATCCACACAGACGGGGGAGATGAGGCGCAGTACACGGTTCTGGGAGGGCTGGAGAAGCGCCATGCCCAGACGGATGAAAAAGCCAAGGATCATGGACAGAACCACGATCTCCAGGGTGGTGATCCACCCGTCGATGATCATGTCCTGATACTTGGTGATAAAATTAAAATTCAGTACCATCGGCAGAATCTCCCACTTCCCCTGCGGTGTCGTACCGCAGGTCATTCTTTTGCCGTCAAAGACGCATCGGATAGGCGGATACCGGCCGGCCAGAGGCCGGCCGGTATCCTGTCAAAACACTTAGATTGTTCCGGGTTTCTTATGATTTACCAGGGAGCGCTGAGGTCGCCGGTGTACTCGGTGCCCCACCACTTCAGATAGGTCTCAGCCTGGAAGCCGCTGCTGATCTGCCAGGAAACGAACATATCCAGGTAACGCACGAAGTCGGCATCGCCCTTGGCCGTACCAATGCAGATAGGATCGGAGGTGTACACGGTGGGCTGAGCTACCATGCCTTCTCTGGTACCTGCCACGTAGTCGATGAGGGTGCCGTCCTCAAAGGTGGCATCGATCTTGCCCTGCTCCAGCTGCAGGAACTGCTCTTCGGAACCAGCGGTATACACGATCTGGGCCTGAGGAGCACGCTCCAGCACCAGGGACTCACCGGTGGTACCGCGGGTCACGGCTACCTTCACGCTGGGATCATTCAGATCATTCACGGTGGTGTAGGCGGAGCCTTCACGGGTCAGCATCTTGATACCGGTACGCAGGTAGGGAATGGAGAAGTTGACGCTCTGCGCACGCTCCAGGTTGCCGGTGATATTGGCAAAGATCACATCCACCTGGCCGGACTGCAGGGCAGAGATACGGGTCTCGCCGTCCACGGGGACCAGTTCCACTTCCACGCCCAGGACTTCGCCCAGCTTCATGGCCCAGTCTACATCGTAGCCCACCATTTCGCCGTTGTCATCATAGTAGCAGATAGGCACACCGCCGGGGTTGACGCCGATCTTGATCTTGCCGTCCTGCAGGATCCGATCCAGACGGGACACGCCGCCGTCACCGCTGGTGGGGGCCGCTGCGCAGCCTGCCATGACGCCAACGATCATCAGCAGAGCCAGTACAGTCGCCAATACTTTTTTCATCTTCATTCTTTTTTACCTCCATTGCTTTATTTTATCTCTTTGCCCCACCGGACAAAGGAAGATACTTCTGTCTGTCAAAGGAGAAAAACCAGGGTCAATCCAATGAAAATGCGCAGTGCTTTTGGCCTACCACTTCCCGGTTGTCGTTGATGACCACATCCGGGTAGGCCTGTTCCAGCTCTTCCATCACCCGGTCGCTGCAGCCCAGCTGCCGGCAGATGTAGAGAGCAATAGATCCGAATTCATCATTGCTGCCGTCCATGATCTTGGCCACCACGCCCACCTGCCGGGAACGGCTGGCCAGTACATACACGCCCTTGGCGCCGCTCTTGCCCAGGAGATCCGGGTCCGACGCCAGAATGGAGCACACCACATTCTCCCCGGCAATGGTATTGGGATAGCGGTGGATCATGGCGGCATTCCGCCGTGCAGCTTCCGCCAGGGCGTCATCGGCGATGAGCTCCGGGCACTGCAGGCGCAGGAACGATGTGGCAATGGCATGGAATGGTACGGCATACACCGGCACGCCGCAGCCGTCCACGCCTACGGCAATCTCACCGGCGGGCACATCCGTCATGCCCTCAATGGCCCGGAGGATCTCATGCTGGGCCAGGGAGTCCCGGCGCCAATAGTCCTCCGTTTTGCCTCCCAGTTCCCGCTGCAGCAGCATCATGCCAAGATGCTTACCGGAGCAGTTATGGTAGATCTTCCGCCGGGGCTTTCCCGCCAGCATCAGGGTCTCCGCCGCTTCCGGGCGGTTGGGATAGGTGGGGAGCATGATCATCTGCTCTTCCCGCAGTCCGGTCTTCTCCATCACCCGCTCCAAAAGCCCCACATGGTACGGATCGCCCCAGTGGGAGGCGGAGAAGATGGCCGCTTCCTCTTCCGTCAGACCGTATTTGCGGTCCAGCTCCAGCTGAATGATGGGCAGCGCCTGG
Organism: uncultured Oscillospiraceae bacterium; assembly: GCA_944385395.1. Taxonomy (GTDB): domain Bacteria; phylum Bacillota; class Clostridia; order Oscillospirales; family Oscillospiraceae; genus Vescimonas. The sequence continues at coordinate 2,141 of CALWXA010000056.1, forward strand.
ATGGGTTTGGAACAGCTGCGGTAAAAGCACCGCCAGTTGGGATCGCCTATGGCTTTCCGGACCCCCTCCGGCCCCACAACACAAACCATTCCTTCATGCACGCACTCCAGTACCCCTTCCCGGTACTCCTCAATCAGTGCCTGCGTCTCCAACCGCATGTTTGTCGCCGCCTCTCTATGATCGTTAAAAAATCTTCAAATCTTGTTTACAGCCCTTGTATCTTGTGGTATAGTGAGTAGAAAAAAGGCGCACCAAAAGTGCGCCGGAAACCTTCCGGCAAACGTCATTTTCAACGATATAGTCCGGATCATCTCAATACTTTTTGTGCTTTTTTCCTTACACCTACGGTGTAGTATAGCTTCCTCAAAATGTAAATCCTTTTTTTAGGTCTTAAAATAGCACTATGTTGCTGAAAGGAGGACAATCCCGTGAAGCATTGTGTGAACATTGACATCCACGCCCTGCAGTCCCCCCTTTCCCCGCAGCTGACCACCTATGAGCTGGATGTGTCACCCGATTCCCGGTGGGTGATCCCCCTTTGCAGCCAGAAAATGCATCCCCACTTCGTCTATATGCAGGAGGGCGGCGAGTTCTGGGCCAGAAAGAACTATTTCACCAGACGCTCCGGACTGCGGTCCTATATGATGGTCTTTACCACCAGCGGCAGCGGTACACTGACCTATGACGGCACCACCCACGCCCTGGAGCCGGGGGATCTGTTCTGGATCGACTGTTCCCGGTCCCACGAATTCCGCACTGCGCCGGACCAGCAGAACTGGCACATGGTCTGGATCAATTTCTGGGGCGGCAACGCAGAGAGCTATTACAGCCAGATGATGGAGATCACAGAAAACTGTCCCGTTATCGCCACACCTCCCTGTTCCGGCATTCCCAACCGCATCCGGGAGATCACCGATGCCTATCGGGTGAATCTGAATCATCTGGAAACGGACATCACCATTTCCGCACGGCTCACCACCCTGATGGCCGAGGCCATCAGCGCCGCCATCGCAGAAAGCTCTCCCATGCTCTATGCGGAAAATGCGCCGGACTATGTGGTACAGGCCTATGAGTTCCTGACCAAAAATTATATGCACCGGCCTACTCTGGACACCATCGCCGATCTTTGCTCGGTGAACAAATTCTATCTGCAAAAGCAGTTCAAGCTCTATACCGGGCGGACCCCCAACGAGCTGCAGAATATCCTGCTCATCGGCGCCGCCAAGTCTCTGCTGCGCAAATCCGCCACTCCCGTCAACGAGATTGCCGCCTCTCTGGGCTTTGATAACGTCAGTTACTTCATCCGGCTGTTCAAGAAGATTGAGGGCGTCACGCCCTACAAGTATCGGGCCAACTGGGCCAAAACGTCATAACATGCTTTTTGCGGCAAAAAAAGGACCGACCATCAGGTCGGTCCTTTTTTATTGCATGGCATCAGCCAAAAATCTTTTTCCGATTCAGCCACACAGCGCCGCCAGTCAGGGCGCACAGTGCCAGCACGGCAGCCCACAGCGCAGGCTGTCCGGCATCGCCGGTCTCCGGTGCAGAGACCTTATCCGTGTAGCCCAGGGCATAGGTAGAGAAGCGGTCCGTCTGGAAGCTGAAGATCTGATCGTCTCCCGCCTGAACAGGCAGCTTTTCAGCCTTACCGTCATGGATGCGCAGCACGAAGAAGGTTCTGCCTTCCGCCTGCAGCTGGGCAGGCACAGCCATACGCACCGTCACCGGCTGAGCCAGCTCCTGCACGGTGCCCAGAACTTCGCCGTTGGCCTTGAGCAGCACGCTCAGATCGAAATAGGCCGCCAAGGTGTCAGCATCGCCCAGCACCTTCTCTGCCAGAGCTGCATCCGCCTGGCTCATCTTATCCATAGCCTGGATCACCAGCTGGGCAGAAATATCTGCGCCAGCGGCAATGGCGTCGCTGACCTTTTCGGCCGTCTCAGCACTGACAGCATCGCTCGTGCCGGCAGTAATACCATCCACCACTTCCGCAATGGCCTGGTTCAGCTCCTCGGTGCCCTGGGCATCCATGCCCATCTGAACCGAATCGGCAGGGGCGGAAGGATCCAGCTCCGGCACTTCTGCTTCGATCACACCACCGCAGACCGTGCACACGCCATTCTCATAGTGATGGCTGTGCGTCACAGAGCCGTCTTCGTTCTGCTCATAGCCCTCAGGCATCCACTGAGCTGCATCCGTGGCAACGGAACCGTTGTTCAGCAGATAGGTGCCGCCGGTGATCTCCAGATCGCCCAGGGTACCGTCCACATAGATGGCCACATCCGACCGGCCGGATTTGAAAGTGCCGCCCTTGAAGGTGGCAATGGCATCCTGCTTATCGCCGCCGTCATTGCTGTTGCCGATAAAGGCAGCATACTTGCTGGCAGAGGTAAAGGTGCCGCCGTACACGGTGGTGGACACCTGGCCGGACTCGCCGGCTACATACAGAGCGTACCAGGCGCTGTTCACTCCATGCTTATCGCAGCCCACCGTGGTAAAGGTCCCGTCATGGATCTCAGAGGTACCGGCGGAGGTAGAGAAGGCGCCCTGGACGCCGATGACCGTGCCGTTATAGAAATAGAGCTCCGGTACGCAGCCGGCATCATTCATATGGCTCTGGATGGTATAGCCCCAGATGTCAGAATTGCAGGCAGAGCAGGAACGGCCGTCAAAGGTACCGTTATAGATCTTGGTAATACCGGCATTGTATACCGCCGTGGGGGTACCACCGAACCAGCCGTCATAGATGGTCACTTCACCATAAGGACGGTTCTTGATGACGGCGCCGCCAGCATAGGTATAGCCGGTGAAGATACCGTTCTCAATGGCCAGGGTTCCGTAGTTGTCCACGGAGCCGTAAGCGGTAGTAGACGCAGAGGTATCCATGGTGCCCTCACCGGTAATGGTCAGGGTGCCGTTGTTGCAGATCGGCCGGCCCGTAAAGCCAGACGTCACCGTGATGGTCTTGCCGCTGAGGTCCAGCGTGACGTCCTTGCCCTCGGCCAGCGTGATGACAGAATCCGCAACAAAGCTCTGCTCCAGCACCACCTTGGTGGCGGTGCCGGGCTCCACAGCGTCAAAAGCTTCCTGCAAGGAGGCATAGCCCTTGCCATCGATGGAAGCAATATCGCCTTCAGCGCCGTAGGCAGCTGCAGGCAGCAATGCCAGCAGCAGCGTCAAGCTCATCAGCCAGGCACACAAACGTTTGCTCTTCATCTTTCATGATCTTCCTTTCTTTTGGATGGTAGACAATCCCGCATTTCCGGACAGCAGACAGCTGCGGCACGGAATATCTGCTCCTGCAGTATAGCACATCCCGCCGAAAATGCAAAGAGGGGATTCCATATTTTTCTCCCCTCTGCCGGTCTGTTGTCGGCAAAATGACACGGCAGCAGGCAAAAAAGTTTCATTTCCTCCACAAACAGCCTTGAATATATCATCCCACATGTGCTATAATGCTATTGTATACATAAATAGAATCCCCAGGGTCGGATCGGCCTGTTCCGGGCAGACAAATCAGCAGGAATGTGTGGTGGCAGTATGGCAACATATGACGAAAAGAACAAAGCGGAGCTGGCATATAACCAAATCAAGGAAAAGATCCTCTCCCTGGAGTTCCCGCCCCGGTATCCCCTGCGGGAGATCGAGCTGAGCCAGCTGCTGGACATGAGCCGTACCCCCGTCCGGGCCGCCATCGCACAGCTGATCTCCGATGGGTTCGTGGAGGAACTGGGACCCAAGCGCAATATCGTCAGCAGCGTTTCGGTGGACTCTTTCATGTCCATCCATCAGGTGCGGGAGGTGCTGGAGGATCTGTGCGTCTGGCTGGCCGCCTACGCTTGGAACGATCCGGTGGAGATCGTCAAGATCCGCTCCCAGCTTCAGGAGCAGATCACCATGGCCGAGGAGCTGACCATTGATTCCCGGGCTTTCCTCCGGGCAGACCGGGCCTTCCACCGGGCACTGGCAGATCTGTCCCGGAATCCGCTGCTGGCCCAGGAGATGATGCGGGTATACGATCTCTACTGGCGCTACATCTTCTATTCCCTGCATATGGACGCTTCCCGGCAGATCGTGCAGGACCATCTGGACATTTTGGATGCCATCGAAAGCCGGGATACCGGCCGGGCCAAAACCCGGATGCGGGAGCATCTGACCCTGGCCAAGGACAGCATCCTCATGGGTCTGGCCAAGGGCTTTGAGCCGGTCCGGGAGCTGCCGCTGGTGAAGGGCGGCTACGCCCTGCGCACCGGAGAAAATGCCGGAAAATAATGATAGAAACAGGAAATTCCCCTTGCTTGAGAACAAGCAAGGGGAATTTCCTGTTAAAGGAGAATATTCAGAACTCTGCGTCCAGCTTATGGAGCAGATCGACTGCGTCTTTCAGCACTTCCATGGAGGAAGCATAGGACAGACGGGCATAACCCTCGCCGTTCTTACCGAAGGCGGAGCCGGGGATCATGGCCAGGCGGTACTTGTCGATGGCATAGTTGCAGAAGTCCGCAGCGGTCATGCCGGTCTTTTTGATGTTCATGAAGATGTAGAAGGCACCCTCAGGCATCTGGCAGCTGAAGTTCTTCATCTTGTTGATCTCCGCTACCAGGTAGTCACGGCGCCGCTTGAACTCCTGGCGCATCCGCTCAATGGAGCCGTCCTCTTCCTCCAGAGCGGTGACACCGGCATACTGCACGAATGTGGTGGCGCCGGCAGTCATATAGAAGGACAGGCGGTTCATGGGCTCGATCATATTCACCGGGGCGGCAATGTAGCCCAAACGCCAGCCGGTCATGGCCATGCTCTTGGAGAAGCCGTTGAGCACGATGCACCGCTCCTTCATGTCGGGCAGGGATGCGATGGACACCAGCTGCTGTTCGTCGTCATAGACGAAATGGTCATAGATCTCATCGCTCAGCACGATCAGGTCGTGCTCCTTGGCGATAGCGGCAATGGCCTGCAGGGACTCCATGCCCAGCACGCCGCCGGTGGGGTTGCTGGGAGAGACGATGACGATCATCTTGGTCTTGTCGGTAACCAGGGAGCGGATCTGGTCCACGTCCACCTGATAGTTGTTCTCCTCCAGCAGATCGTAGGCCTTCACCACAGCGCCGGCGATGTTGGGGATCTCATTGTACGTCAGATACACGGGATCCGGCACCAGCACCTCATCACCGGGGTTCAGGGTGCTCATCAGCGCCACGAACATGGCCTGGGCCACGCCGGTGGTGACGGAGATCTCCGCAGGCTCGTAGTGCAGGCCGTTCTCCTTCTCCAGCTTGGCGCAGACCGCCTTTTTCAGCTCCGGGATGCCGTCGCCGTCGGTGTAGCGGGTATAGCCGGCGTCCAGAGCCTTCTTGCAGGCCTCTACGATGTACTTGGGGGTATCATAGTCGGGCTGACCTACCGTCAGAGCCGTGACCTTGATGCCTTCCCGGGCCAGCTGGCCGCATTTGCTGAACACCACCCGGGTGCCGGAGGGGTGGAGATTTTCCAGTCGGTGTGCCTGTTCAAATTTCATGATCGTTCCTCCTGTCTGCTCACTCAGCGGCCGGTATTGTCGCCGCCGGGGACAAAGTGGCATGCGTCGTAGTTGCCGGTGAAGTAATTGCGGATATCGGCACAGCAGTGCAGCCGTCCGTCACGCCCGGCTTCCTGGGAATAGAAGGCCACATGGGGGGTGATGATCACGTTGTCCCGGTTGGCCAGGGGATGGGTCTTGGGATCGGGGAACTCATCCACCAGCACATCCAGATAGGCCCAGGCCAGCTTGCCGCTGTCCAGCGCGTCGATGAGGTCCTGCTCCACCACTACGCCGCCCCGGGCAGCGTTGATGAACACAGCGTCCTCCTTCATGAGGTCAAAGAGGTGCTTGTCGATGAGGTTGGCCGTACCGTCGATCAGCGGGATATGCAGGCTCACATAGTCGGACTCACGGAACAGCGTCTCCATATCCACCATGGTCACACCGTACTGGGCGCCGATGGACTGGTCAATGAAGGGGTCTGCCGCCAGGATCCGCACACCGAAACCGGACAGGTTCTTGGCCACCAGCCGGGCGATCTGGCCGAAGCCAGCCAGGCCCACCGTCTGGGTGTTGAACCGGCGGATCTCCGGGCAGACACCGAAGTCCCACTTCTTATCCACGCGAACGCTGCGGTCATAGGCAAACAGGCGCTTGTTGTGGGCCAGGATGCAGGCCGACACATAGTCCGCCACTTCGTGGACGCAGTAGTTGGTCAGATGGGTCACGGAAATCCCCCGCTCCTTGGCGGCTTCCAGATCCACATAGTTGTAGCCCATGCTCTTGCATGCAATGAGCTTCAGCTTGGGCAGGGACTTGATGACCCGGGCGGTCAGGGGCTCAAAAATGCCCATTACCGCATCGGCGTCCTTGCAGTATTCAATGATGTCTTCCTCGGTACTGCATACATGCTCCGTTACCTCGCAAAGACCCTTCAAAGCTTCCTGTTCCAGGCCCACGCCGTCGGCATAGTGGAACATACGTACTGCTTTATACATGAATCCGACCTCCCGTATGAACATAAAATTTGTTGTGCTTTCGCTGAATGTATACATTATAGCGCCCTGTTTTTAGGCAGTCAAGCACATTTTTGTCCCACCCGCTATCCGCCCGCCATACGTCAACCGAACAGAAATGGTCACAAATTCGTTCTATTTTTATGGAAAGTAACCTGTTTATTTGGCATAAATACATAAAAAATATTTTCCGCTTCGTAGCATTTCCTTTTTCAGGGAGAAAGTTTTGCCTTTCCCACAAAAGCGAGGGCCGAAATTGTACGAAAATGATAATTGCATGCAATATTTGACGATGCTATAATTTCTGTATCGCAGAAAAAAGCTTGGGAGGTACATCATGAAAACGGCTGCGGATTCCATTTTTATCAACGGAAAGATCTACACCATGGTTTCCGAAAACGATACGGCGGAGGCTCTGTGTGTCAAAGACGGCGTGATTGTATACACCGGAACCACTCAGGAAGCTCTGGAGCGGTTCACCGCCCCGCAGGTGGTGGATCTGGAGGGCAAGACCATGCTCCCCGGTCTGGGCGACTCGCATCTTCACTTCTTCGCTTATTGCCAGACCCAGACCATGGTAGATCTGAGCGGCTGCAAGAGCAAGGAAGAGATGATCGCCGCTCTGGCGGCCAAGGCAGCCAAGACCCCCAAGGGCCAGTGGATCAAGGGCACCAATTTTGATGAATCCAAGTGGGTGGCAGACAATGACCATCTGCCCACCAAGGCGGATCTGGACCAGGCCAGCACGGAGCACCCCATCTTCATGAAGCGGGTCTGTCTCCACACCGCCGTGGCCAACTCCGCCGCTCTGGAGAAGGCCGGCATCGGACAAGGCTACGATTACGGCCCCGGCGGCCTGGTGGAGCTGGATGAGAACGGTATGCCCAACGGTGTGTTCCGGGAGCAGGCCACCAAGCTCTTTGACGCCCTGATCCCCGATCCCACCAAGGTGCCGGAGACCAAAAGACAGATCATGAAGGCCGCCCTGGCTGATGCAGCACGGGTGGGCATGACCACCATCCACACCTATGCCGCCGAGATCTGGAAATATGAAGAGAATCCCGAGGATTATCTGGAGCTGGACCGTCAGGGCGAGCTGCCTTTGCGGGTAGTGATCTATCTGGATACCTTATATCATAAGCCCTACCTCACCTATAAGCAGATGGCCGATCCTTACCGCAAGGTTGGCTACGGCGGCTACAAGATCTTCTCCGACGGCTCGCTGGGCTCCCGTTCCGCCAAGCTGCTGGCGCCTTACAGCGACGATCCCAGCACCGACGGTATTCTGGTCCAGACCCAGGAGCAGCTCAACGAGCAGATGTACACCGCCTACCGGATGGGCCTGCAGCCCGCCACCCACTGCATTGGCGACAAGGGTACCGACTGCGTGCTTACCGCCATTGAGTACACCCTGGCCAAGTGCCGGGAAGATGGCATGACAGAGCAGGAGCTGGCAGACCGGGATCCCTTCCGCATCATCCACGCCCAGATGGCCACCGACGAGATGGTGGAGCGCATGAAGAAGCTGCCGGTGGTGCTGGATATCCAGCCGGTTTTCCTGGAGACGGATATGCACTGGGTCATCGAGCGCATCGGACCGGAGCGTGCCGCTTACAGCTATCGCTGGAAGACCTACCGGGACGCCGGGCTCATCATGACCGGCGGCTCCGACTGCCCGGTGGAGCCCTTCTCCCCCTGGCTGAACATCTACACCGCCGTGGCCCGGAAGGATTTCCAGCATCAGCCCGCAGGCGGCTATCAGCCGGAGGAAAAGCTCAGTGTTTATGACGCCGTATGCCTGTTCACCAAGAACCTGCACTACGCCGCCGGTATGGACGCCTATCTGGGCACCCTGGAACCGGGGAAATTCGCCGACATGGTGGTCATCGACCGCAACATCTTTACCATCCCGGAAGACGACATTATGGATACCCAGGTGGAAAAGACGTATCTGGCCGGCAAGGAAGTCTACAGCAAATAAGAGAAAGGATGTTGCATGATGAAACTGGATTGTTTTGAGGAGGTCAAGCGCCTGACCTCGGAGATGGTGGCCATCCCCAGCATCAACAAGGAGCCCGGCGGCGAATCCGCCGTGGCCCGGTATGTATACGATTATTTCAAGTCCCTGCCCTATTTCCAGGCCCATCCCCAGCAGGTGATGTGCTTCCAGACCAAGGACGACTTCGTGGAGCGCCACTCCACCCTGGCCTATGTCAAGGGCACCAAGGGTCACTCCAACCGCACGGTGATCCTCATCGGCCACATCGACACCGTGGGTGTGGACGACTACGGCACCATCCGGGAATACGCCTTCCGGCCCCAGGAGCTGCCGGAGAAGCTGAAGGAGACCTTCTCCCTGTCCCCGGAAGTGCTGGCGGACATCGAGTCCGGCGAGTATCTCTTCGGCCGGGGCGCTCTGGACATGAAGTCCGGCGTGGCAGGCCACATGTACCTCATCAATTACTTCTCCCAGCATCCCGAAGAGCTGGACGGCAATCTGGTACAGATCGCCGAGTGCGATGAGGAGGATAACTCCCACGGCATCATCACCGCTGTGGACGTACTGCTGGAGCTGAAGAAAAAGGAAGGCTTCGAATATGTAGCCTGCATCAACGCCGACTATTCCACCAACTATATGCCCGGCGACGAGAACCGCTACATCTATTACGGCAGCATCGGCAAGCTCCTGCCCACCTTCGTGGCTTTCGGCAAGGAGTCCCATGTGGGTTCGGCCTTCAGCGCCTTCGATCCCAACCTGCTTATCGCCGAGGTCACCCGTGGCATGTCCCTGAACACCGATCTTTGCGATATCGCCCAGGGCGAAGTCACCATGCCCCCCATCTCACTGAAGCAGGCAGACACCAAGGTGGGCTATACCGTTCAGACGGCCCTGAGCGCCATGTCCTACTACAACTTCTTCACCCACGGCATGAGCCCCGATGTGGTGCTGGAAAAGTGCAAGGTCGTTGGTCAGACCGCCTTTGAGAACGTCATTGACTACCTTAACGACCAGTATCAGAAGTACTGCAGCCTCAGCAAGGTACCTTACAACAAGCTGCCCTGGCAGCCTCGGGTCTACACCTGGAAGGAGTTCTATGAAGAGGCCGCCGCCAAGCACGGTCAGCCCTTCCGGGACGCCATTGCCGCCTTCGCCGAGAATCTCCAGAAGGAGCAGCCCGCCATGGATCTGCGGTACTTCAGTCTGGCGGTGGTAGAGGAGGTCTGGAAGTGGTACGAGGATAAGTCCCCGGCCCTGATTCTGTTCTTCGGCTCTATCTTCAGCGCCCGCATTGAGATGACCGGCAAGACCGCCAAGGAAAAGGCTCTGCTGGATGCCGTGGAGCAGGCCGTGGATACCATCCGGCCCGACGCTCAGCGTCAGATCAAGACCCGGATGTTCTATCCCTACATCTCCGACTCCAGCTTCATGGCCCTGTGCGACACCCGGGAATCCTTCAACGCCGTGGCGGAGAATATGCCTTCCTGGAAGGTGAAGTACTTCCACGACGTGGATAAGATCCTGGAGATCAACGTTCCCGTGGTAAATATCGGCGCTTTTGGCCGGGACGGTCACATGCTCACCGAGCGGGTGGACATGGTGCAGACCTTCCGCAACGTGCCCAACATCTCCTACGAGACCATCCGGCAGCTGCTGGATTGACGCCCCTTTGCATGTATGCAATTATTTTCAAATATAAATTCTATACATACCAACTGTGCAAAGTACAGGAAAGTTTATATTTGAATGGTTTCCGGCGATTAACTCCTATCTAATCTATAAAAAATCGGTTTTTTCCTGTAATACGGCTGGAAATTGCCGGCTTCCTTTGCTTCGTTATTTCGCCGAAATACTTTATGCGTTGTATACAAAATCCCCCTGGCTTGTTGACACGTATTTTGTCGACTGCTATAATTTTTACGTCCTTTACGGCAGGATCGGGATCTGAGGGAGGTCCCGTCCCCGTTTGGGAAACCATATCATGCATATTTTAGGAAGAACGGAGGAAACGCAGTGAGCAAAAGTGCAAAACGAATTTTTGCCCTGATCCTGGTGATTGCTGTGGCGGCTACGGCTGGTTTATTTGCCAAGATGAACTACAACAGCACCCACAACACCCAGGATACCATCGTGGTCCGGCTGGCCCACGTGGTTGCAGAAGACAACCCCATTCACCAGGCTTCCCTGATTTTCCAGGAGGAGCTGGAGCGTATCTCCAACGGCAGGTTTGAGGTCCGCATCTATCCCAACTCCGCCCTGGGCGGAGACCGGCAGCAGGTGGAGAGCACCATCCTGGGCTATATCCAGGGCTGTGTTCCCCCCAGCGGAACCCTGTCCGCCTTTGACCAGCGCCTGATGGTCATTGACCTGCCCTTTGTCTTTAAGTCCGGCGAAGCCGCTACGGCTACCCTCAACGGCGAGCTGGGCGAGGTTCTGGATCCCATTCTGGAAGAGCTGGGCATCTATCCCATGGGCTGGACCGAGTCCGGTTTCCGTCACATCACCACCAACGACAACCCCGTGACGTCCCCCGATGACCTCAAGGGCCTGTCGGTGCGCACCATGGAGAACCCCATCCATGTGGCCTCCTTCCGGGCCTGGGGCGCCAACCCCACTCCCATGGCCTTCTCTGAGCTGTTCACCGCTCTGCAGCAGGGCACTGTGGACGCCCAGGAAAACCCCATCATGGTCACCATGTCCAACCGTCTTTTTGAAGTGCAGAATACCCTGTCTCTGACGGGTCACTTCTTCTCTGCCGGCTGCATCTCCTTCAACAAGGAGTTTGTGGACAGCCTCACCGAGGAGGAGAAAGCCTGGTTTGACGAGGCCGGCCAGCACTTCGTGGATAACCTGACCCGTCTGGTGCGGGAGCAGGAGCAGGATTACATCCAGCAGGCCCGTGACGAAGGCATGAACGTAGTGGAACTGACCAGCGAGCAGAAGGACGCCTTTATCGAGGCTGCCGCCGATGTGTATGATCTCTTCATTGAGCAGTACAACGGTTCTCAGGAGCTCATCGACCTGGCCATGCTCTACAATGATGAATTGGGTTGAGAGGAGGGGCTGACATGACTGCATTGAAATGGATCAATGAGCATCTGGAAAAATGGTTCCTGATCCTCTCCCTGATCGTTATGGTGCTGGTTACCACCATGCAGGTAGTGCTGCGTGAGTTCGGCAGCGCCACCGTCTGGGCTGAGGAGCTGTGCCGCTATATCATGCTCTATCAGGTGTGGGTTGGCGCCTCTTACGCCATCCACGAGGACGCACACATCCGCATCACCGCTCTGACCAACATCCTCAAGGAAAAGAACAAGCTGAAGGTGGAGCTGGTTGTGCTCACCGTCTGGCTGATCTTCGCCCTGTGGCTGATGATCGAGGGCTGCGTGCTGGTGAACAAGGTGGCCATCATGGGCCAGCTGTCCCCGGCTATGCAGATCCCCATGGAGGTCCCCTACGCTTCCGTACCCCTGGGCGGCCTGCTGATGGCCATCCGGCTGGTGCAGAAGATCATTGTGACCCTGAAGAAACTTTCTGCAGAGGAGGAGGCGGCATAACATGTTAGTGATTCTGTTTATTGCGCTGATCGTGCTCAGTGCCATCAGCCTGCCCATCGGCATCAGCATGGGCATCGCCACCATGCTCTGCCTGATCTTCGCCACCAACATTGATCCCATCATGATCGCCCAGTGCGCCTTTACCGGCATGGACAGCTTCCCCCTGATGGCTATCCCCTTCTTCATGCTGGCCGGTAACTTCATGCGCTACGGCGGTATCTCCAAGCGCCTTCTGAACCTGGCGGACAACATCGTCGGCTTCTTCACCGGCGGTCTGGGCGCCATCACCACCGTGACGGCCATGTTCTTCGCCGCCATCTCCGGTTCCGGCCCCGCCACCGTGTCTTCTATCGGCGCTTTCATGATCCCCGAAATGGAAGCCAAGGGCTACGATAAGGGCTATGCTACCGCTCTGTCCTGCGCCGCCGGTACCATCGGCGTCATCATCCCGCCCTCCATCCCCTTCGTGATCTACGGCGTGGCCACCGGCACCTCCATCAGTGACCTGTTCAAGGCCGGTATCCTGCCCGGTATCCTGATGGGCATTGCCATCATCATTTACAACTACATCCGGGCCAAGAAGTACGGCTGGAAGGGTAACGGCCGCCGGTTCCAGTGGAAAGCCCTGGGCAAGAGCTTCATCGATTCCTTCTGGGCCATCCTCAGCCCCGTGATCATCCTGGGCGGTATCTACTCCGGTAAGTTCACCCCCACCGAGTCCGCCGCCATCTCCTGTGTGTACACCTTCATCATCGGTACCTTCGTCTATAAGGAAATCCGCTGGAAGGAATTCATGGACTGCATGAAGGATACCGCCATCATCGCCGGTGCTACCTCCTTCATCGTAGGTATGTCCACCAGCTTCTCCTACGTGCTGACTCTGGAAGAGGTGCCCGCCACGGTGTCCACCTTCATCCTGGGCCTTACCGACAACAAGATCCTGGTGCTGCTGATCATCAACATCTTCCTGCTGATCGTGGGCTGCTTCATGGACAACATCTCCAGCTGCACCATCCTGGCTCCCATCCTGCTGCCCATCGTGGTGGCCCTGGATGTCAGCCCCGTGCAGTTCGGTATCGTGATGACCATGAACCTGGCCATCGGCTTCATCACTCCTCCCTACGGTGCCAACCTGTTCATCGGTTCGTCCGTGGCACGGCTGCCCTTCGAGAAGGTAGTGAAATGGATCTGGGGCTTCATCGCCACCATCATCGTGGTGCTGATGCTCACCACCTATATCCCCCAGATCTCCCTGCTGCTGGTGTGATGGTCACATCCCGCATTCCAAACGCTCCCGGTGTCACCCACCGGGAGCGTTTCCTTTCTCTCCCCTCACCCGCAGCAGTTGCCGGTTGGGCAGCAGCGTGCTATAATGGAGCAGATCTATCCGGCAAAGGAGACGGTTTGTCTATGCACGTTTGGGCACATCTGCGTACCGTGGGGCGGCACCGCCGGCTGGTGCGGCGCTACTGCTTCCGGCTGGGGCTGTACGCCCAGGGCCTCACCCACGACCTCACCAAATACAGCCCCACGGAGCTGCTGCGCAGCGTCCGGTATTATCAGGGCTACCGCAGCCCCAACGACCAGGAGCGCCTGGAAAACGGCGTGAGCCTCTCCTGGCTGCACCACAAGGGCCGCAACCGCCATCACTTTGAATACTGGATCGACTATTGCCTCAAGCCGGAAGGCGGCGTCTATATGGGCGGATGCAAGATGCCCATGAAATACGTGGCGGAGATGTTCTGCGACCGTATTGCCGCCTGTCGTGTCTATCAGGGTAATGCCTATACGGACGCTTCCCCCTATGACTACTATCAGCACTCCAAGGATCATATCCTGATCCATCCGGACACCGACGCCCTCATCGACCGCTGGCTTCTGCTGCTGAAGGAACAGGGAGAGGACGCCGCTTTCGCCCAAATCCGCAGCGAGCTGCGCCAAAACCGCCGTCAAAAGCGGTGATCATAACTTCTGCTCCCTTTTTTTGCCAGCTCGTTAATAAAAAAACAGTCTTTTTCGTACATATTCCTTGCATTTTCTTTTTCGTTGTTATACAATAATATTTGGACACTTTATTGGAAAGCTGGAGAGATCGGAATGAGCGTTCCCTACAAGACTCGGGAAGGCGGCGCCACGGTTACCGTGTTTGTACCGTATGACTGCGGCAACAACTGCCCCTTCTGCATCAATAAAAAAGAATACGCTGACTGCAGCGGTTTTTCTCTGGAGAAAATTATTGAGAGCATCCGCACCATGGACGCCATCACGCCCCGGTGCGACTTTGTTTTTACCGGCGGTGAGCCCCTGGCGGATCTGGAATCCCTGCAGAAGATGCTGGATGTGATTCCCGCCACCCACAAAATCTATATCAACACCACTTTCCCGGTGCAGAAGCGGTATTCCGCCCAGGAAATGCTGGCCTTTACGGAGAAGAACAAGGATAAGATCACCTGCATGAACATTTCCCGTCATCTGGTGAAGTACGTGGAGGAATCTCCGGACGAGGTGCTGGGCCAGATCGCCTGCCCCACCCGGATCAACTGCGTGCTGTATAAGAACTATCCCGCCAACAAGCTGGTGGACTATGTGGAGCGGTTCCTGCCCTATGGCATCCCCATTCAGTTCCGCTACGACTATACCGAGACGACGCCGGAAAACCTGTACGAAGAGGACAGTGACAAGATCCTGCAGGATCTCAAGCGCCTGTTCACCTACAAGGGCCTGGACGGCTGCCGGATGCGCAACGGATTCCACTTTGAATACAAGGGCCTGCATATGACGTATCACAAGACCCTGCCCTACTCCACCATCGTGGAGACGGACAGCAACGGCGTCACCTATGAGATCCTGTATGACATCCTCATCAAGCAGACCGGCGAGATCCATTCGGACTGGACCGGCGTGGTGATGGATCTGGACCGCTACCACAATGCCGTCTACGAGCCGTATGACCTGAAGGTCATCAACGGCGTTGTGGATTTCTGAAACAACCGAAAACCCCTGAAGCTCACAGGCTTCAGGGGTTTTTCTTTTTCTGCCGGAGTACGGGCCGCTGTCGGCAGGCCGTCCCTCAGCTTTCGTTGGCAGGCAGATAGGACCTCCTGCGGCCAGTAGCATTACTGGTCTTTCCCGTCCGATTGGCCAGGATGACGCCCCAGACCACAGCCACCATGCCCACCACCGTCTGCCAGCCATAGGAATCCTGCAGCACCACAATGCCGGCGATGACGCCGGTGACACAAATGATGCTGATCTGCAGCTGGGCTGCCTTCTCTTCCGGTATCCTGGCCACGGTGTAGTGGAAGGCTATATAGCACAGGCAGGAACCCACGGCGCCCAGATACAAAACGCTCCAGCCCGCTTCCGGTACGGTGAAATAGGTGCTGTACCAGCCAAAACCTCCTGCCTGCAGCCCCGCTGCCGCATTGAAGACCACAGCACCCAACGCCGACTGGATCAGCGTCAGCTCCATGGGCGAAAAATCCTTGGAACAGCGACTGGAGCCCAGTACGAAGATAGCGCCGCAATAGCCGCCATTTTTCTCTGCCGGATCTGGTCTACCTGCTCTTCGGACAGGGAATAGGTCAGGAAAATCAGGAACGCAATGGCAAAAGCGATGAGATACGAGGTAACATTCAGATGCCGCAGGCCTTCCAGAGTCTCTTCCGTCTTCTGCTGGTTGGGCACATACTTGATGGCCTTGATGGCAAAACCGCAGATGGCAGTACCCACACCGGAGCCGATCTTGGAGAAGAGGGTGTAGGAGGTCATGGTCAGGGCTTCGGCGCGGATGCCGGTCTTTTCTTCGCCGTATTCCACGGAATCGGCAAACAGCGGGATCAGGCACACAGAATACATACCTGCCGCCATGGTCAGCACCACCTGCATGGCCAGGAACACCGGAACGCTGGTATCCTTGGTGATGAGGCGGACGATCAGCGAGAACATGGAGATGGCCATAGCCAGCAGCGCCGTCTTTTTCTTGCCGAACTTCTTGATGATGGCACCGGTGGCCAGCACGGTGATGATGGAGGCAGCAAAGGAGATGGGCTGCACCACAGAGAACAGGTTGCCGTTGCCCATATAGTCCGTCAGGAAGTACAGCGTAGAGCCACCTACCACGCCGCCGCCAACCGCCACGAAGAAGTTGCCGATGGCGATCTTCATGCAGTGGGGATTGCCGAACACCGTCCGGATCTGGTCTACCAGCCGGATTTTCTTCTTATGGACAGCCAGCTGATCGTAGTCGATCTCCTTGCTGTTGAAGAACAGGATCAGCATGCACACCACAAAGCCTGCACCGAAGACGATGGCGGTGCCCATATAGCCCACACCGGCCACCAGCTTCATGGAGACAGCGGAGACCACGATGCCCAGCACCGTGTTGCCGATCATTCTGGCCTGGTTGAGCCGGACGCTGGGAAGCGTCCTGGGTCATCAGCGGCACCAGGGCCATCATGGCCGCAAAGAGATTGTGTCCGCAGCCGTGACCATTGCGCTTTCCCTCACGGTCCCCCAGTCCCGGCAGCGCATCATACTCACTGAGCAGCCCGAATACCGGGCCGCCGGTACCGTGCGCAAATACGGCCACAAAGCTGGTGGGATATCCGGCCACGCCCCGTTCTACGGAGAAACCCGCCCGGGCAAGAAGCTCGGTCAGATAGTTGGAGGAGCGGTACTCTTCCAGACTCAGCTCGGCATATTCCCAGATGGCATGGGCCGTCTCCCGCACCGTTTCCTGAATGCCAGCGCAGACCTCTTCAATGTACGCTTTCATCGTCAGATCTCCCTGTCACGCAGCAGCACCCGGCCGCTGCGTGCGCCGGTGAACTGTCCTTTTTCCACGGTCACCGCACCATTGACCAGCACATAGTCAATGCCTTTGGGGAAACGCCGGGGCTCGGACACATCCTCGTTGGGGTCCAGCTTGCCCAGATCCAGAATCACAATATCGGCGAAGTTGCCCTCCTGCAGCACGCCGCGCCGGGAGATCCGGAACCGCTGGGCCGGCAGGCCTGTCATGGCATAGATGGAATCCTCCAGGCTGCTGCGCCGGTAATCCTTCAGGTAGCGCACCGCATAGGTGTAGGCGTTGTTGTGTGCCGTCATGCCCAGCGGCGGGGCAAAGCCCAGCTCCGAATCCTCATTGGCGGCGAAGCTGTCGGAGCAGGGGATGGCATGGTCGTAGTCAAAAAGCTCCCGCACTGCCAGCTTTGCATCTTCCTGAGGCGGACGGCCATATTTGATCTTGGTCATGGGATCGGCACGGATCACCGCAATAAAGGTATCCTGATAGCTCATGCCGGTCTCTTCCATGATCTGCTGGAAGTTCTTGCCCACATAGCGGCTGTCCTGATGCTGTGTGATCAGGATAGCCTCTTCCACGCCGGGCAGAGCCTTTTCATTGGTAAAGTACCAGCGGGAGTCTGTCATTTCCCGCTTCATCATCTTCACGTAATCCGGGTCCTCCAGATTCCGCACCAGCTGCTCCGGGCTTCCCGCCGCCAGGTACCAGGGCCGCAGCAGATACATGAGATGGGAGAAAATGGCCCCGCCGCCGGTGACATTGGCGATGACGTCATAGGATACGTCTACCCCTTCCGCCAGTGCCTGGTCAAAGAGTTCCTGGATCTTGCGGGGATGCTCCTCATGCAGCACATGGGATACATTCACCCGCACACCTTGGCGGCTGATGTCCAGCGCCTCGGCGATGCCCCGCTCCTGATGGAAGCCGGGCTTGCCATCTACAAACATGGTGCGGCTGCGGACATGGGAGGCATAGATCCCGTCAAAATCCTTCAGCTGCTCTGCCAGCTCCCGCACTTCCTCTTTGGAAGCAAAGGTACCGGGCAAATAGTCCAGACCGGTGGACATACCGCCGATGCCGCTGGCCAGGATTTCCCGCAGCAGTCCCTTCATCTGCTCCACTTCTTCCGGGGTGGCCCGGCGGTTGCAGTCCTTGTCCATCACCATCTTGCGCAGATTGTTGTGTCCTACCAGGGGATAGTAGTTGCAGGAAATGCCGCTTTTCCGGATTTCCTGGAAATATTCCGGGAAGGTCTCAAAGGATACATCCACGCCGTAGGCTTCCCGGTATTCCCGGATGGCCGTTTCCCGGTCCATGGACGGCGGTGTCTGGTCGTAATACAGGGGCCGGATGCTCTTGAGCTTGCCGAAATGCTGCGTGGCCATATCCCAGTTCTCCCGGGATACCGGCACCGGCGAGTCGCCGCAGTTTCCGCCCACAAAGGTGGTGACGCCCTGCATGATGTTGGCTTTGTTTTCCGGGGCAAACAGCAGGTCCATATCTGCGTGGGAGTGGGGATCGATGAATCCCGGACAGACGATTTTGCCCTGTGCGTCAATCTCCATCTCCGCTGCCGCTTCTATGTGTTCCGCAATTTTCACAATGGTGTCCCCGGCAATCTGAATGTCTCTGGTAAATGCTGCGCGCTTCGTTCCGTCAATGATGGTTCCGTTGCGAATGATGATGTTCTTCATAAGTCCACTTGCCCACCCTTCCAAAAGTTAAGCTATATTTACCTATGTTTCTTGCGATGATAATACAACTAAATATTCTTCTACGTCAAGTGGTATAATCTTAAAAAAATTAAATTTTATTTAACTTGTTTACTTTCCCGTTTTATTGTTGTACAATATAACAAAAACCATGTGAGGGGCTTATGAAAAACACATTTGGTGCACAAATCCGGGCTTTGCGAAAGCAGGCTGGCATCACCCAGGAACAGTTGGCTTCCGGCATCATCACCAAGTCCATGTTAAGTCAAATTGAAAACGGGAACGCCGCACCGTCCTTAAAGACCCTTACTCAGCTGGCCGGACGGTTGGGCGTACCGGTCTCGCAGTTTATGGCAGCGGAAGGTCAGCCTTCGCCCGACAGCGCTCTGGGGGCTGTTTTTTTCCGGCGGATCTGTGACGAGCTGGCCTCGGTGGATGCCATTTCGGCAAATGACCGGGAAGGTGCCCGGCCGCTGCTGGATCAGATCGTCCAGGAGATCGGCCTGAATACCCAGGCACTGTCTTCGGCGGAGCTGCTGCGCAAGGCCGGCAGCTGCTATCTGGATATACCGGATTTTGAAGCGGCAAGCACCTGCTTTGCTGCCTGCCGCCGTCTGTATGAAACCAATAAGCTGTTTGTCCAGGCGGCCCAGGCGCATCTGGAAACCCGGCATTTATACATGGACCGGTACGATGTAGCCGGGAGCTTTGCCGTGCTGGATGAGGCCCAGGCCATCTATGCCCAGGCTCCCAATCCTGACATCTCCTTTGAAGTTGAGCTGCTGTACTACCGGGCCTGCTTCGCCCTGGCCTTTAACGCAGGTCCCATCTCCGCCATGCAGAGCCTTTCCCAGGCCCTGGAGCTCTCGTCCAAGGGGAACCTCATTTATTATGATGAGCTGCTGCGCATCAAGGCCCAGATATTCCTGGACAGCGGCAATTTTCAGGAATTCGACCAGTGCATTCAGGATGCCCTGCTGTTTTCCAAGGTCTCTCACTCCCCCATCTATCCCCGGATCATCGCCATGCAGATCGCAGGGGAAAACAAGAAGGGCAACGGCAAGCAGGCATTGGAGCTGCTGGCGCAGCACCAGCAGCTGCTGACCAGTGACGATACCATGCCCGTCAACCGGCAGCGGAATCTGCGGCTGTTCCTGGCGGCAGAGGCAGCCACCGCCTACTATCTGGAAAAGGACTTTGCCCAGGCCCTCCGGGTCCTGGACGATGTGGATCTGCTGGGCTACCATCGGTATCTGCAATACGGGCCGGACCTGGCCTTCTGGTGCGAGCGCAAGGCCCTCTATGGCCAGATCCTCACCGCCTCCGGGTCCCGGGAGGCAGGCATCGACATCATCCGGCAGGCCTTGGCAAAGCTGCAGGAGCTGGGCGCTTTCCGGGAACAGGCCGCTACATACGAGCGGTTGTCGTCGGTCTATGAAAGCATCGGATGCTATCAGGAGTCCCTGGACTGCCTGCGCAAGGCCTCCCAGCTGTTCAAGTGTCCCCTCTATCATTAAGCCCAACGCACGCCGGAAACCGGCGTGCGTTTTTGTTTGCGCAGCGCTTTCCGTGGACAAATCACCGTCGGCAGGGTATAATGGATCACACCATCGGAGGTGTTTTTCACATGTCCCTTACCCAAACGGCATCGTACCAGTCTACCATGCGGGTCTCGTTTCTGTCCTACATGGTGCAGGCTGTCATCAATCACTTTGCGCCGCTGCTGTTTCTCACCTGGCAGCGTTCCTTCGGCATCCCCCTGCATCAGATCACACTGCTGATCACCTGCAATTTCTGCATCCAGCTGCTGACGGATCTGGTGAGCCCCCGGATCGTGTCCCGACTGGGCACAAGGGGGACCATGGTCTTTGCCCATCTCTGTGCTGCTGCCGGGCTCATGGGGCTCACCGTATTGCCGGGCATTCTCCCCTTCCCGGGACTGCTGCTCTCTACCGGCATCTGCGCCGTAGGCGGCGGATTGCTGGAGGTGCTGGTAAGCCCCATTGTGGAGGCCTGTCCCACAGACCATAAGGAAAGCGCCATGAGCCTGCTGCACTCCTTCTACTGCTGGGGCTTCGTGATGGTGGTACTGGGCAGTACGGCGTTTTTCACTTTCTTCGGTATGGAGCGCTGGCCCATTCTGGCTGTTATATGGGCCCTCTTCACCCTGTGCAACGGCTGGGCCTGGACAAGAGTTCCCCTCTTTCCGCTGCCCGGCGGCCAGCAGGGACTGAATCTGGCACAGCTGGGACGGCGGCCCCTGTTCTGGCTGCTGGTACTGCTGATGGTCTGCGCCGGCGCATCGGAGCAGGCGGTGAGCCAATGGTCCTCCGCCTTTGCCGAGGCAGGGCTCCAGGTGGACAAGGCGATGGGTGACCTGTGCGGACCCATGCTCTTTGCCCTGTGTATGGGCACCGCCCGGCTGCTGTACGGCAAGTGGGGTGAGCATCTGGCTCTGGGCAAAGCCATGGCCGGCAGTGCAGGGCTGTGTATCGTCAGTTATCTTCTGATGATCTTTTCCCCCTGGCCGGCGCTGGGCCTGGCGGGCTGCGGATTGTGCGGCTTTTCCGTGGGCATCCTGTGGCCCGGCACCTTCAGCATCGCTGCCCGTGCCATTCCCCAGGGCGGAACGGTGCTCTTTGCCATGCTGGCAGTAGGCGGCGATCTGGGCTGCACCCTGGGGCCCACGGTGGCGGGCATGACCTCCACCCTGATGCAGGATGACCTGCGGTGGGGATTGCTGGCGGCGGCCCTGTTTCCCATCGGGATGCTGGTGGGCAGTCTCCTGCTGCGGCGGCGCAGGATCGCATAGAGAGAAATCCAGAAGAAAACAAGAAAAAAGACGAGCCTTCCGGCTCGTCTTTTTTCTCATGCTATGTAGGGTTACTTGGCGGACAGGTACTCGTCGATGGATTTGGCGCCCAGCTTGCCGGCACCCATGGCCAGGATCACCGTGGCGGCGCCGGTAACGGCATCGCCGCCGGCATACACGCCCTGACGGCTGGTGAGGCCCTCCTCGTTGACCACGATGCCGCCCTTTTTGTTGATCTCCAGGCCCTTGGTGGTGGACTTGATGAGCGGATTGGGGCTGGTGCCCAGCGCCATGATGACGCAGTCCACGTCGATGTCGAACTCGCTGCCCTGCACCTCAATGGGACGGCGGCGGCCGGAGGCATCCGGCTCACCCAGCTCCATCCGGATGCAGCGGATCTTGTTGACGTTGTCGTTCTCATCGGCAAAGATCTCCACCGGATTGTTGAGGGTCTTGAAGATGATGCCCTCTTCAATGGCGTGCTCCACCTCTTCGCGGCGGGCAGGAAGCTCCTCCATGCCCCGGCGGTAGACGATATAGACCTCGGCGCCCAGGCGCTTGGCACAGCGGGCAGCGTCCATGGCCACGTTGCCGCCGCCCACCACGGCCACCTTCTTGGGCCGGATGATGGGGGTGTCGGAATCGGGCTTGTAGGCCTTCATCAGGTTGATCCGGGTCAGGAACTCGTTGGCGGACAAAACCCCCTTGTAGTTCACACCGGGAATATCCATGAACATGGGCAGACCGGCGCCGGAGCCGATGAACACAGCCTCAAAGCCCATCTCATCCATCAGCTCGTCCACGGTGATGGTGCGGCCCACCACGGTGTCGGTGACCACCTTCACACCGAAATACTCCAGGCGGGAGACCTCCTTCTGGACGATGGCCTTGGGCAGACGGAATTCCGGGATGCCGTAGACCAGCACGCCGCCGGCCAGATGCAGCGCCTCGAACACCGTGACATCGTAACCCTTGCGGGCCAGGTCGCCGGCGCAGGTGAGACCGGCAGGGCCGGAACCCACGACCGCCACCCGGTGGCCGTTCTTCTCAGGCTTGGCAGGTGCGCCGCCCCGGTGGCCCTGGGCGTTGTGATAATCCGCCACGAACCGCTCCAGGCGGCCGATGCCCACCGGCTCACCCTTGATGCCGCGGATGCACTGGCCCTCACACTGGTTCTCCTGGGGGCAGACACGGCCGCAGATGGCGGGCAGACTGTTGGTGGAGGTGATGACGCCGTAGGCCTCATCGAACTTGCCCTCCGCCACCTTGCCGATAAACTCCGGAATACGCACGTTGACGGGGCAGCCGTTGACGCATTTGGGATTCTTGCAGTTCAGGCAGCGCTTGGCCTCATCGATGGCCATTTCCTCCGTGTAGCCCAGTGCCACCTCATCGAAGTTCTTATTGCGGACATCGGGGGCCTGGTTGGGCATGGGATTCTTCTTCAAACTCATATTCGGCATCTTACTTTACCTCCTGCTTGAACAGATTGCAAGCTTCCTCGTACTTATGGGCCTCAAAATCACGGTACATCTGGTTGCGCTTGACCGCCAGGTCCCAGTCCACCTTGTGGCCGTCAAAGTCGGGGCCGTCCACGCAGGCAAACTTCATCTCACCGCCCACGCTGAGGCGGCAGCCGCCGCACATACCGGTGCCGTCGATCATGATGGGGCTCATGGACACGGTGGTGGGGATGCCATAGGGCTCCGTGGTCTTGCTGACGAATTTCATCATCACCATGGGGCCGATGGCAAAAATCTCATCATACACATTGCCTGCATCCAGCAGCTCCTGCAGCGCCTGGGTCACCAGACCCTTCTGGCCGTAGGAACCATCGTCGGTGCAGATCTTCAGCACGCTGGCTGCGGCACGGAACTTGTCCTCCAGGATCACCACGTCCTTGCTCTTGAAGCCTACCACGGCATGGACCTCGGCGCCGCTGTCATGGAACTTCTTGAGCACGGGATAAGCAATGGCGCAGCCTACGCCGCCGCCTACCACGCAGACCTTCTTTTTGCCCTCGGTCTCAGTGGGCTTGCCCAGGGGGCCTACAAAGTCCTGCAGATACTCGCCGGCCTGCTTGTGGCTCAGCTTCTCCGTGGTGGCGCCCACGGTCTGCACGATGATGGTCACCGTGCCCTTCTCCCGGTCATAGTCATGGATGGTGATGGGGATGCGCTCGCCATTCTCGTCCACCCGCAGGATGATGAACTGGCCCGGCTGGGCCTTCTTGGCCACCATGGGGGCCTCGATCTCATACAGAATCACCGTGGGTTTCAACGCTTCCTTGTTCACAATACGATACATAAGCATTTCCCTCTTTCTTCATCTTTGCCTTTTTCCTGCCATCAGGGGGAGGCATTTCTGCCACATTGCTTTTATCATACCATATGGCCGTATCTGCGTCAATCGGCCCGTGTCTTTTTCCCGTTGCGTCCGGGGCAGGTTCTATATTATACTATTGGTACATATCTGAAAAAAGGAGCGCATCCTATGACTCTTATCCAACGTGAGGATCTGGAAAACCGCCGGGTCCGGCTGACCATCGCCATTGACCGGGAGGCCTGGCAGGCGTCTCTGGGCCGGATGTACCAGCAGAACAAGGCATTTTTCCCTGTGGAGGGCTATGCCCCGGGCGCTGCGCCCCGTGAGGCGCTGGAAGCTGCTTACGGGCAGGACGTGCTGTATCAGGAGGCAGTGAACGACACCTTCCCTGCCGCTCTGGTGGAAGCCATCCAGAGCCAGCAGCTGCAGATCGCCGGCACCCCTGCTCTGGAGGTGGGCACCATCGGGCCGGAGGGCTATACCTTCCACGCCACGGTGGAGCTGTACCCGGAGGTAAAGCTGGGGGCTTACAAGGGGCTCCGGGCACCCCGGGAAAATGTGGAGCTGTCGGACGATGACGTCACTGCCGCTCTGGAGGAATACCGCCGGGCACATCTGCGGGAGATTCCCCAGGAGCGTGCCGCCATGGGCGACGAAGTGACCCTGGATTTCGAAGGCTTTGTGGACGGCGTGGCCTTTGCAGGCGGCAAGGGGGAAAACTATCCTCTGGTGCTGGGCAGCGGCACCTTCATCCCCGGCTTTGAAGAACAGCTGGCCGGTATCTCCGTAGGCCAGCAGCGGGATGTGCATGTCACCTTCCCCCAGGCCTATGTGCCGGAGCTGGCCGGCAAGGACGCCGTATTCCAGGTAACTGCCCGCCAGATCCTGCGCCGGGAGCTGCCGGAGCTGGATGACGCTTTTGCCGTCAGCCAGGGCTTTGACGATATTGCCCAGCTGCGCCGGCAGGTGATGGCCGACGCTCTGGCAGTCAAGGAAGCCCAAGCTCAGGGGGCCTACAGCGATGCCCTGATCCAGCAGGTGCTGGCGGGCATGGAGGTGAAGATCCCCGACTCCATGGTGGAAAACCAGCTCCAGGGCATTCTCGGTGAGCTGGAACGGCAGCTGGCCGCCCAGGGCATGGAGCTGCAGGCATATCTGGAAGCCGCCGGGCTGCAGATGGATGATCTGCGGCAGCACGCCCGGGAAACAGCTCTGCAGGGCGCACGGTATGAGCTGGCCATGACGGAGATCGCCCGGCTGGAAGGCATCGAGATCACTGATGAGGAGCTGGAGCAGGAGTACCGCCGGATCAGCGGACAGGCCGGTATGGATCTTACCCAGCTGCGTCAGCAGCTGCCGGAACCCCGGCTGCGGCACGACATGAAGCTGGCCCGGGCCAGAGCGCTGGTGGTGGAGAGCGCCGCACAGAATTAACCAAACAAAAAAGCCCATCATCCCGAGGGATGATGGGCTTTTTATCGAATCGTTCAGTTGCTCTGATGCACCACGCCGGTGAAATAGTAAAGTCCCGTGCCGCTGCCAAAGAGGCCCGTCAGGCCGCTGCGCAGCAGCCAGGTGGTAGTATGGCAATACACCGGGATCACCTGGCCGTTGTCCAGCAGCAGGCGTTCTGCGTCCACCAGGTAGGCGTCCCGGGCTTCGGCATTATCCGAATTTCCGATAATCCGCAGCAGCAGGTCATAGGCCGTGCTGTGGATGTGGCCCACGTTGCTCTGAGAATCGCTGGTCCAGTCGTCCAGGAACGCGGAGGCGTCGTTGATCTTGCTGCTGAGGGTGGTCAGGGCCACGGTAAAGTCGCTCTTGCTCAGTGTGGTAGCCAGGTCCCCTGCACTCAGAGGCTGCAGCGTCACACTCAGGCCCAGTTCCTGCTCCCAGGCATCCCGGATCTGCTCTGCCGCTGGGGCCATACCGCTGTCGAAGGTCAGGGTGATACCGGAAGAAGGCAGCGTCTGGCCGGCGATCAGCTCTCTGGCCGCCTGGCAGCAGGCGTCGTACAGCTCCGGGTCCACTTCCAGCATGGGACCGGCGGCAGTGCGGTAGTCCGCACCGGCGGTATTGCGGATGCCGTAAGGGATCAGGCCCTCTGCCGGCCAATACCGCTGGGCACCCAGCTCCTGGGTAATGGCACTGCGGGGGATCACCAGAGACATGGCCTGGCGCAGCTTTTCACCGATGGTACTGTCGGACATCTGGTTGACGATCAGCACCGTCACCCGGGCCAGAGGGTCGGCCAGGTAATTTTCGCCCTGCTGGGCGATCATCTCATCGCTGAGGCCCAGGACAAAGTCCACTTCCCCGGATTCATAGAGCTCCATGGCCGCCTGGGTATCCGGCTGGAACCGGAATTCCAGCACGTCCGGACCCAGGCGCCGGGCATCATAATAATCCTCTGCCACAGAGGCGGTCAGCACATCGTCCTGCCACTGCTGCACCCGGTAGGGGCCGTTGGTCAGCAGCGTCTGAAGGTTCAGAGACCAGCCCTCCTGGCTGACGGCATCGGCACGCACCGGCATGGTAGCCGCCGCCGTGCAGATCTCGTCCAGGAAATAGCTGGTGGGCTGGGAGAGCACCACCACAAAAGTATTCTCATTGGGAGCCGATACCTGCAGCTTGGACACATCACCGGTGCTGCGCACCTGGTCATAACCCGCCACCATGCTCAGAAGCTGGGCATTGGGCGAACCGGTAGCCGGATCGGCCAGGCGCTGCCAGGCATAGACGAAATCTGCCGCCGTTACCGCCTGACCGTCGGACCAGGGGAGGCCGCTGCGCAGGGTGAATGTATAAATCTGCTGGCCGTTGCTGTCCGTCTCCACCTGATGGCTCCGGGCAGCGCCGTTGGTGGTTTTATAGCCGCCGCTGCCATCGCTGGTGCGCTTCATCAGGTTTTCAAAGAGATGGCTCACCACTATCTGTTCCGTCTGGGTGGTGACCATGGCCGGGTCCAGGGTAGACGGGACTTCCGGCAGGCAGGTCCGCAGGGTATAGGTATCCTCTCCGCCGCAGGCAGGCAGCAACAGCAGCATGCACAGCGCCAGCAGCAGAGCCAATGCTTTGTGTCGATTCATGGATGGCTCCTTTTTTCCGTTTTTACTTGGCCGGATCGGGAATCACATGACCCGCCTCGTCCACATGGGCCGGCAGGATCTGGCTGCGGGTATTCCGGGCGATATCGTCCAGCCGCATCCGGGAGGGGAAATCCGACAGCAGGTTATACGCCACGCCGTGGCGCTTGGCACGGCCGGTACGGCCGATGCGGTGGATATAATACTCGTTCTCCTCCGGCATCTCGAAGTTGAACACGGCGTCTACGTCGTCTACGTCGATGCCCCGGCTGGCCACATCCGTGGCCACAAACACATGGAGCTCACCGGCACGGAATTTGGCCATGACCGCCTCCCGCTTCTTCTGGGGGATATCGCCGTGGATGCACTGGGCATCGATGCCCCGCAGCTGCAGGAACTTGGTGAGCCGCTCGGTGGAGCCCTTGGTGTTGCAGAAGGCCATCACACGCTCCAGGCCCTCGCCGGCGATGATCCTGGCCACGGTGTCCACCTTCTTGTCGGCGTCCACTTCGATGCGGTACTGAAGGATATCGGGCTTATTCTCCTTGGTGGCCTGGACGGTGATCTCCTCCGGGTCACGCTGGTATACCCAGGAGATATCCATTACCTCACGGGAGATGGTGGCGGAGAACATGCCCAGGTTCCGGCGGTGGGGGATCTTGTCCAAAATGCGGGTGACGTCATGGATGAAGCCCATGTCCAGCATCCGGTCGGCTTCGTCCAGCACCACCGTCTGTACCTCCCCCAGCGTCACGGTGCGGCGCTTCATATGGTCGCTGAGACGGCCGGGAGTAGCCACCACCACCTGGGGGCGGCGCTTGAGGGCCTCGATCTGCTTGCCGATGGGCTGGCCGCCGTACAGGCATACCAGCCGCACGCCCTCGTGGTACACGGCAATCTCACGCATTTCCTCGGTGATCTGCATGGCCAGCTCACGGGTGGGGGCCAGGATCACCGCCTGCACCGCCTCTTTGGCGGGATCGATCTTTTCAATAATGGGGATGCCGAAGGCCATGGTCTTGCCGGTGCCGGTGGGGGCCTTGGCGATGACATCCTTCCACGCCATCATAGGCGGGATGCAGCCTGCCTGAACGGGAGTGCTGATTTCATAGCCTTTTCTGGCGATAGCACGCATGGTGGCCTGGGACAGCCCGAAGCTGTCAAACCGAGCGCCCTGGGTGAATTCCATATCGTATATCCTCGTTTTTCTCTATTTTCAGTCACTCTTTATTATAACACGGCTGTCAATATGAGCCAAGAGCCTGTCCCAAAACAGACTGCACTTGAAAAGATGCATAAAAACTTGGCAGGAAAAGTGTGAAAGGGGCGGCCATGAGCCCCTTTCGCATCCAATCACCCGCCCGCAGGCGGCGCAAAATGCCCAACTCCGGAGCGGGAGTTGGGCATTTTGCCAGGGGATACTGCATTTTGCAGCATCCCCTGGGTGTTGTTTTTATTTGCGATAGGGCACGTGCCAGATGGTATCGGCGTACTCGGCAATGGAGCGGTCGGCGGCAAAAATGCCGGAGCGTGCAATGTTGCAAAGGCTCATGCGGTTCCACTGAGTACGGTCATGATAGGTCTGGGTCATGCGCTGCTCGGCCGTAGCATAGGAGGCCAGATCCGCCAGCAGCAGGTACTGGTCTGCCGGGCAGTTCACACCGAACAGCAGACGCTGGTACAGATCCTCGTAGGAAACGCCGTCCCGGAAGCCAACCTTCAGCTGGTCCACCACCCGGCGCAGGATGGGATCCCGGCGATAGACCAGGGTGGGATCATAGGACTCGGACAGCCGGGCCGCTTCCGCAGCGGTGAGGCCAAAGAGGAAGATGTTCTCATCTCCCAGCACCTCGTGCATCTCCACGTTGGCGCCGTCCAGGGTACCCACCGTCAGCGCACCGTTCATCATGAACTTCATGTTGCCGGTACCGCTGGCTTCCTTGCCGGCGGTGGAGATCTGCTGGCTCACCTCACTGGCGGGCATCAGAGCCTCGGCCATGGAGACACGGTAGTTCTCCAGGAACACCACCTGCAGCTTATCCCTGCAGATGGGGTCGGCGTTGATCTGGTCGGCCAGGGAGTTGATGAGGTGGATGATCCGCTTGGCCACCGCATAGCCGGGTGCGGCCTTGGCGCCGAAGAGGAAGGTATGGGGCGTCATCTCCATCTGGGGACGATCCTGCAGCTGCTGGTAGAGGTAGATGATATGCAGCACGTTCAGAAGCTGCCGCTTATACTCATGCAGACGCTTCACCTGGACGTCGAAGATGCCGTCGGTGTTCAGCACCACGCCCTGCTGCCGCTTGGCAAAGGCGGCGAAGGACACCTTGTTGGCCTTCTTGATCTCCTCCAGACGCTGCAGCACGGCGGCGTCATCGGCATAGGCCTCCAGTTCCCGGAGCTTCAGGGGTGCGGTGAGGTATTCATCGCCGCCGGTGAGCTCACGGATGAGGGCGTCCAGACCGGGGTTGATCTGAGAGAGCCAGCGGCGATGGTCGATGCCGTTGGTGACGTTCTTGAACTGGTCCGGCCGCATCTGGCAGGCATCGTGGAACACGTCCTTGCGCAGGATCTCAGAATGCAGAGCGGATACGCCGTTGACGCTGCTGCAGCCGGCGATGCACAGATTGGCCATGCGCACCGTGCCGCCCCAGATGATGGCCATTTTCTCCACCTTCTGGTTGTCGCCGTGGTAATACTCCTCCACCCGGCGCTGCCAGCGGTGGGCGATCTCCTTGATGATCTGCCACACGCGGGGCAGCAGGGATTCCATCAGGCTCTGGGGCCAGCACTCCAGGGCTTCGGCCAGCACCGTATGGTTGGTATAGTTCATGGTATGCGTGGTGATGTGCCAGGCCTCATCCCAGTCCAGTCCGGCGTCGTCCACCAGGATCCGCATCAGCTCCGGGATGGCCAGAGCCGGATGGGTGTCGTTGATCTGCACCACGTTCTTCTCATGGAAGTTCTTCAGCGTGCCGTACTGCTGGATGTGCTGGCGGGTGATGGACTGGATGGTGGCGGAAACGAAGAAGTACTGCTGCTTCAGGCGCAGGGACTTGCCTTCATAGTGATTGTCCTCGGGATAGAGCACCATGGAAATGGCATCGGCCATGGCCTGCTCCTCACCGGCCTGAAGGTACCGGCCCTGCCGGAACAGCTGCATATCGATGGGCACCGGAGCCTTGGCGTCCCACAGCCGCAGGGTATTGACATGATCCGTGCCGTAGCCCGCCACCTCCATATCGCAGGGGATGGCCACCACACGGGTATAGTCCTCATGGACCACCATCAGGTGTCCGTTGTCCCAGCGGCTGCGGACCTTGCCGCCGAAGTGGACCTCCTCCGCCTCCTGGGGCTTGGGCAGCAGCCAGGCGTCGCCCAGGCCTTTCCAGTCGTCGGGCAGCTCCACCTGCTGGCCTTCCACGATCTTCTGCTTGAAGATGCCCAGCTCATAGCAGATGGAATAGCCCGTGGCGGGGATATCCAGGGTGGTCATGCTGTCCAGATAGCAGGCGGCCAGACGGCCCAGACCGCCATTGCCCAGACCTGCATCCGGCTCCATATCAAAAATATCAGCTGCCTTGAAGCCCAGCTCCTCGATGGCCTCCTGCAGAGGCTGGATGAGGCCCAGGTTATAGGCATTCTTCATCAGGCTCCGGCCCATGAGAAATTCCATGGACAGATAGTGCACCTTGCGCTTTTCATCGCTGTCGGTTTCCGAGCGGGTCTGTACCCCACGCTCGGCCAGGATGTCACGCAGCACCATGGCGCAGGCCTTCATCATCTCACCGTCGCTGGCCTGCTGTTCCGTGCAGCCGTAGTTCAGCCGCAGCTTCTGGACGATGGCTTCTTTCAATGCTTGCTTCTGATCGGTCATAGGTTCCTCCGTGTTTCCGTGGGGATCACCCCACCAGACTTGCGTAGAGATCCCGGTAGGTCCGGGCGCTGGCGCCCCAGCTGAAATCATCCTCCATACCCCGCCGCTGCACCACCTGGAAGTCTGCACGGCAGCCGTGGTACAGGCCGATGGCCTGCTGGATGGTATGGAGCATATCGTAGGCGTTATAATTGCTGAATACATAGCCGTTGCCGTCGGCCTGCCCCACCTGGCACGAGCGCACCGTATCCGCCAGGCCGCCGGTCTGCCGCACGATGGGCACAGCGCCGTAGCGCATGGCGATCATCTGGGAAAGGCCGCAGGGCTCGCTCTTGGAGGGCATCAGGAACAGATCCGCACCGGCATAGATCTGCCGGGCCAGTGCGTCGGAATACGTGATCTGGGCACTGAGGCGGCCGCCGTAACGCTGCTGGGTGTCACGGAAGAAGCACTCATAGCCGTAATCGCCCTTGCCCAGCACCACCAGCTGCGCCCCGGTATCCATGATGCCGTCCAGCACCTGGCACACCAGATCCATGCCCTTGTGGCCCACCAGGCGGCTGACGATGGCCAGCAGCGGAGCGTCCGGCGCCTCCTGCAGACCCAGGGTCTTCTGCAGCCAGGCCTTGCACACGGCCTTGCCGCTGAGGTCCTCCGGGGTATAGTTCTCCTGCAGGCAGGGGTCCGTGGACGGATCATAGCTCTTCACATCCAGGCCGTTGAGCACGCCGCTCATCTTACCGCTGCACAGATCCACGATCTGCTCCAGGCCGTGGGCGTAATAGGCGTTATGGAGCTGACGGGCATAGGTGGGGCTGACGGTGGTGATCCAGTCGGCGCACAGCATAGCGCCCTTGAGGAGATTCACGCAGCCGTTCCATTCCAGCGTACCGCCGGAATACCAGCCGAAGTCCAGGCCGAAAAGGTCCGTCACCGTATGCTCGCCGAACATGCCCTGGTACTCGATATTATGGATGGTCAGCACCGTTTTGATGCTGCGCACCGCATCCCAGCGCACGGCGTAGTCCTTGAGGTAAATGGGCACCAGCGCGGTCTGCCAGTCGTTGCAGTTGACCACGTCCGGCATATCCCCCATCATGGGCAGCAGATCCACCACCGCACGGCTGAAGAAGGCGAAACGCTCTCCGTCGTCGTATTCCCCGTACAGCTGGCCCCGGAGGAAATAGTGCTCATTATCCACGAAGTACCACGTCACACCCTGATATTCCAGGGAAAAGAGGCCGCAGTACTCATGGCGCCAGCCCAGATCCACATAGATATAGCCCAAAAAGGTCATCTGATCCTTCCACTCCTGGGCAATGAGCCCATACCGGGGCAGGATCACCGATACGTTGTCGCCCTGGGCCGCCAGGGCAGGAGGCAGGCTGCCGGCCACATCCGCCAGGCCGCCGGTCTTGCAAAAGGGGGCCGCTTCGCTGGTCACGTACAAAATCTTCATGGCTCCGAGCTCCTTTCACACCATCAGTTCTCTTATATTCTCTCATATTTTACCATATGATGCAACAGAAAACGTTACCGGTCCGCATTTTTTCAAAAAATAACGGAGAGTTCCTGTCCCTCCCCGTTATTTTCTGGTCACTATGTTTACACCACGCTGCCCCGGCCCAGCACCATGGGATAGTGCTCGTGGCCCATGAGCATACAGCCTTCCCGGAACACCACATACTTATCGGCGATGACGTTGCGCAGCACGGCGTCCTTCTTCACCACCGTGTTCTTAAAGAGGATGCAGCCGTCCACCTGGGCGCCCTTTTCCACCTGTACGCCACGGAAGATGATGCTGTTGCGGACGCTGCCCTGGATATCGCAGCCGTCGGCGATGAGGGAGTTGACGCACACGCCGGTGGGGTCGATATAGGTGGAGCCGGCGTCGTTCTCCTTGGCATAGATGGGACGCTGAGGGCAGAAGAGCTGGGCACGTACCTGGGGGTCCAGCAGCTCCATGCTGCGCTCATAATAGCCCCGGATGGTATTGATCCGGGCGGCGTAGCCTTCCCAGATATAGGCGTGGAGATGCAGTTCCTTCCCCATGCCCTGCAGCACGTCACGGCGCAGGCTATAGAGGTTATGGGCGGCGCAGTGCCGCACCAGACGAATCAGCAGCTCCTTGCTGAGCACGAAGATGCTCAGGCCCGCACTGCCCTGGGGCTGCTGCAGATCCGACATGGTATCCACGATACGGCCGGTTTCGTCCAGGATGAAGCAGGTATCCCCCATCTCCCCGGCCCGGGCGGTACATACGCAGGTGATATCCGCACCGGTGGCGATATGCTGCTCCAGCACATCGTCCAGGGGCAGGTTCACCATGAGGTCGCTGTCTGCCAGTACCACGTAATCCTGGCGGATATCCTCTTCCAGATAGTTCAGCACGCCGCTGAGGGCCTCCATCTTGCCACGGAACTTCCCGGGGCCGCCACGGCCTTCCATATAGGCAAAGGCGGGCAGCAGCGTCAGGCCGCCGCGTTTGCGGCTGAGATCCCAGCTCTTGCCGGTGCCCAGATGGTCCAGCATGCTCTGGCATTTGCCCTGCATGATGATGCCCACATCGCTGATGCCGGCGTTGACCATATTGGAGAGCATGAAGTCCACCATCCGGTACTCGCCGCCGATGGGAATGGAGCCGTGGATGCGGTGGTCGATGAGCTCCCGCAGGCCCGTTTTCTTTTCATAGGAAAAAATGATCCCGTGCATCCCTTTCATGCTTTCACCCCCTGATGCGTTTTATCCAGCATGGTTTTGGCCGGTACCGTCTCCTCCGGCGCCACATGGGTGCCGGGGCCCAGCACGGCGATGCCCCACTGGTCCGGATCCGATGCCGTATCCGGCGGTGCACCCACGGAGGCGTTCTTGCCCACCACGGCGTTTTCGCCGATGATGGCATACTGCACCTGGGCGCCTTCCCCGATGACGGCGCCGGGCATCACCACGGAATAGGATACCTTGGCGCCGGGCGCCACGGTGACGTTCACCGACAGCACGGAGTTTTTCACTTCGCCTTCGATGCTGCAGCCCTTGGCCACGGCGCTGTTGCCCACATCCGACTGGGGACCCAGGAAGGCCGGCGGGCAGGAGGGGCTGCGGCCGTAGATGGGCCAGCTCTTATCCAGCAGGTTCAGTCCGGAACCGGGAGAGAGCATATCCATATTGGCGTCCCACAGAGAGTCCAGGGTACCCACGTCCTTCCAGTACCCTTCAAAGCGGTAGGCCGCCATCCGCTCGCCGGCACGGAGCATGGCGGGGATCACATTCTTGCCGAAGTCATTGGCGGAGTTGGGGTCCGCCTCGTCGGCGATGAGGTACTCACGCAGCTTCTGCCAGGTGAAGATATAGATGCCCATGGAAGCCAGATTGCTCTTGGCGTTTTTGGGCTTTTCCTCGAATTCCAGCACCATATCGGCATCGTCTACATTCATGATGCCGAACCGGGACGTATCGCTCCAGGGCACCTCCATCACCGAGATGGTGCAGGCGGCATCCGCCTCCTTGTGGCGCTGGAGCATCCGGGAGTAGTCCATCTTATAGATATGGTCGCCGGAGAGCACCGCCACATAGTCCGGGTCATAGAGATCCACAAACCCGATGTTCTGGTAGATGGCGTTGGCCGTGCCCTTATACCAGGAGGCGCCGGTAGCGCTCTGGTACGGGGGCAGGATATGTACGCCGCCCTGCATCCGGTCCAGCTCCCAGGGCTGGCCGCTGCCGATATAGGCATTGAGCTCCAGCGGGCGGTACTGGGTCAGCACGCCCACGGTATCAATGCCGGAATTGGTACAGTTGGACAGCGGGAAATCGATGATGCGGAATTTCCCGCCGAAGGGCACCGCCGGCTTTGCCATGTCGCCGGTGAGCACATACAGCCGGCTGCCCTGGCCGCCGGCCAGCAGCATGGCTACACATTCTTTCTTCATTTACTGCTTCCTCCGTTTGTCTTTTTGGGCTTGGCCAGCCGGCCCTTACCCTGCAGGATCACGCCGCCCAGAGGCGGGATCCGCAGCGTAATGGAGCAGGGTTTGCCGTGACAGGGCTCCCACACCGGCTTCATTGGCTCCGGATTGCACACACCGCTGCCGCCCCACTGGGGATCATCGGTGTTGAACAGCTCATAGTAGGCGCCCTTGGGGGGCACGCCCAGAATATAATCCTCCCAGGCCTCGGTGGAGAAGTTCACCACTGCCACCAGCTCCTTGCCCGTCCGGTCACGGCGGATGAAGGACACCAGGTTCCGGGTGTTGTCATCCACCACCAGCCATTCAAAGCCGTCCCAATCCCGGTCGTTGTCCCACAAAGGCTTGTGCTTGCGGTAGAAATGGTTCAGGGCCCGGATGCACTCACCGGTGGCATGGTACTGGGGATGGTCCTTCAAATACCAGTCCAGCTGACCGTTGAAGTCCCATTCGTGCCACTGGGCCAGCTCAGCGCCCATGAAGTTCAGAAGCTTTCCGGGATGGGCGATCATATAGGTATAGAAGCCGCGGACACCCGCCAGGGCCTTCCACTCGTCACCGGGCATCTTGCCCCGGAGGGAGCCCTTCATATGTACCACTTCATCGTGGGACAGGGGCAGCACATAGTTCTCCGAGAAGGCATACATCATGGAGAAGGTGATGTCCTTATGGTTATACTGCCGGAAATACGGGTCCATCTTCAGGTAATGGCACACGTCGTTCATCCAGCCCATGTTCCACTTCAGGTTGAAGCCCAGGCCGCCGGTCTCCGGAGGATAAGTCACCTGGGGCCAGGCGCTGGACTCCTCGGCCACCATCAGCACCTGGGGATTGACGGCAAAGGCCGTGCGGTTGAGATCCTGCAGGAAAGAAATGGCCTCCAGATTCTCCCGTCCGCCGTGGATATTGGGCCGCCACCAGCCGTCGCCCCGGTCATAGTCCAGGTACAGCATGGAAGCCACCGCATCCACCCGCAGTCCGTCGATATGGAATTCCCGCAGCCAGAAGGCCGCAGAGGACAGCAGGAAGCTGCGCACCTCGTTCTTGCCGAAGTCAAAGACCCGGGTGCCCCAGGCACCGTGCTCCCGCTTGAGCTCGTCGGCATACTCGTACAGGCTGGTGCCGTCGAAATCCGCCAGGCCGTGATCGTCCTTGCAGAAGTGGGCGGGCACCCAGTCCAGGATCACGCCGATTCCCGCCTGGTGCAGCTGATCCACCAGATACATGAAGTCGTGGGGCGTGCCGTACCGGGAGGTAGCGGCAAAATAGCCGGTGCACTGGTAGCCCCAGGAATCGTCCAAAGGATACTCGGTGACGGGCATCAGCTCCACATAGTTGCAGCCCAGATCCTTCACGTATTCCGGCAGCTGCTGGGCGATCTCCCGATAGCTGAGGAACCGACCGTTGTCCCCCCGGCGCCAGGAGCCCAGGTGGACCTCATAGATGTTTACATACCCTTCCGCCGGATTCTTCTGGGAACGGCTGCGGTACCATTTGGCATCCTGCCACTCATAGCCGTCCAGCCGGTAGAGCTTGCTGTTGGTGTCCGGCCGGGTAGCGGCGTGGAAGGCAAAGGGGTCCGCCTTCCAGCGCACCTTGCCGTCGGCTCCCTCCACGATATATTTATAGCTGTCATATTCCCGGGCGCCGGGTACAAACAGTTCCCACACGCCCTGCTCATTGCCCTGCATGGGGGACTGCACCCACTGGGCCCAGTCACCGGCCAGCATCACCGACTTGGCGTGGGGCGCCCACAGCCGGAAAAAGTAGCCTTCTTTCCCGTCACGTTCCATGGGGCGGGCGCCGAAATATTCATAGGCCCGGTTCCACATGCCGTCATAAAACAACTGCATTTCCTGATCCATCTTTTGTTACCTCCATTGATGCTGCAAAAAGCATATCACCGCCGGACCGTGAAATCCGTCGACCGGCGGCGAAATGAGGGCAGCCGGGATCCATTTCCCTCCTGTACGCTTTGGCACCATTTTACTGCACTAATGCACAAACGTCAAGGCAAACGCCCCTGTTTCTTCCATCAATTTCTACAAATTTGACGTTTTCCTGACAGGGGTTTGACATCGTATCCCATATGTCAAATTTCTTTGCTCCGTGCAAAAATGTCCATTTCTGCCCTTCCGCCTGCAAATCCCGGGAAAACAGGAACAATTGCAGGAAAAAGGAATGTTCCTATCCATTCCGGTGGTCTATTCCCGAAGCAGCCGCTGTGTTTCTCTTGTCAGATGCCGCCGCATGTGTTATGTTGGAGCAAAGCTTCCCTTTCCCAATCGCTGCTACAGGAGGAACGTATGAAGGATCTGCAAAACACCTGCCGCATCGCCGTGGTGCAGGCTGCACCGGTGATGTTCGACAAAGAAAAGGGCGTAGCCAAAGTGCTCTCCCTGATCGAGGAATGCGCCGCCAACGGGGCGCAGCTCATCGTATTTCCGGAGCTGATGATCCCGGGATACCCCTACGGCATGACCTACGGCTTCACGGTGGGCAGCCGCACAAGCGCCGGGCGCCGGGACTGGAAGGTCTATTACGACAATTCCCTGCTCTCCCAGGGCGTCGAGATGCAGCGCATCATCCAGTGCGCCGTGGCCCACAAGGTGTATGTGAGCCTGGGCTACTCGGAGCGGGACAGCGTCACCGGAACTCTGTACAATTCCAATATGATGATCGCTCCCGACGGCCAGGCCCTGAACCACCGGAAGCTGAAGCCTACCGGCTCGGAGCGGGTGGTCTGGGGCGACGCCGACCGGGACTATTTCCCCGTGATGGAGACCCCCTGGGGCCCTATGGCCAATCTCATCTGCTGGGAAAGCTATATGCCTCTGGCCCGGGTGGCGCTGTATCAGAAGGGCGTGTCCCTCTACCTCTCCCCCAACACCAATGATAATCCGGAATGGCAGAACACCATCCGCCACATCGCCATCGAGGGGCACTGCTACTTCGTCAACTGCAATATGTATTTCACCCGCAGCCATTATCCCGAAACCGCCGGCGCAGAAGAGGAAATCGCCAGACTGCCGGAAGTGGTCTGCCGGGGCGGCAGCTGCGTCATCGATCCCTTCGGCCACGAGGCATCGGAAACCGTCTGGGACCGGGAAGCCGTGATCTACGCAGATCTGGACATGCAGCAGGTACCCGCCAGCAAAATGGAGCACGACGTCTGCGGCCATTACGCTCGCAACGACGTGCTGCATCTGACCGTGCAGCAGGAGCCGTAACGACCTTTTTCCATACAGAAAAAATCCTGTCCCGCCTTGTGCCGGACAGGATTTTTTTGTTCTTCCCCTCCCGACTGCAAAAAAAGCTCTTGACAAACTGTTATAACTGTATATACTGTAGCTATACAGTTTACGGAGGTGACGGCGTGGAGATCTACATTGACAACAAGAGCGGCGCGCCCATTTACGATCAGATCTATACGCAGATCAAGAATCAGATTCTCAGCGGGGCGCTGCAGGAGGATCAGGCGCTGCCCTCCATCCGCAATCTGGCCAAGGATCTGCGGATCAGCGTCATTACCACCAAGCGGGCCTATGACGAGCTGGAACGGGACGGGTTTATCTATACCCTGCCGGCCAAGGGCTGCTTTGTGGCGCCCAAGAATCTGGAGCTGGTACGGGAAGAGCATCTGCGCCAGATCGAGGACTACATGCACAAGATCGCTCAGCTGGCCGCCGTCTGCTCGCTGAGCAAGGAAGAACTCATGGAAATGCTGCAGATCAGTCTGGAGGAGTAAGCACATGAACGCATTGGAAATCAAAGGCCTTACCAAGGATTACGGAAGCTTTCGGCTGCAGGGTCTGGATCTGACGCTGCCATCCGGCTGCATCCTGGGACTTATCGGAGAAAACGGCGCCGGAAAAAGCACCACCATCAAGCTGATTCTGGACATGATCCACCGGGACGGCGGCACCATAACGCTGCTGGGCCGGGACAACCGGGAGCAGCTCCAGCTGACCAAGCAGGACCTGGGGGTGGTGCTGGACGATGTGGGAATCCCGGGCTGCCTGACGGCCAGGCAGGTGGGCAACGTCATGGCCCACACCTTTGATCGCTGGGATCCGGCGCTGTACCGGGAATATCTGCAGCGGTTTTTCCTGCCGGAGGCAAAGCCCTTCCGCACCTTTTCCCGAGGGATGCAGATGAAGCTGGGCATTGCCGTGGCCCTGTCCCACCATCCCAAGCTGCTGATCCTGGACGAGGCCACCGCCGGACTGGACCCGGTGGTGCGGGAGGAGGTGCTGGACATTTTCAACGAATTCACCCGGGATGAGAGCCATGCGGTGCTGATCTCCTCCCACATCGTCACGGATCTGGAAAAGATCTGCGACTACATCGCCATCCTGCATCAGGGAAAGCTGCTGTGCTGCGAGGAAAAGGACGCACTGCTGGAACGCTTCGGACTGGTGCAGTGCTCCCAGGAGCAGCTTGCACAGCTGCCGGCAGGGGCCGTACAGGGGCAGCGCAGCTCTCCCTACGGCGTCCGGGCACTGGTACTGCGGCAGCTGGTGCCGCCGGAACTCCACATCAGTCCGGTGAATCTGGAAGAGCTGTTCGTATTTTTGGTAAAGGAGCGTGTCTGATATGAAAGGCTTGCTGCTGAAAGATCTCTATATGGCCGCCAGCTATTGCCGGTCCTTCCTGCTGCTGGTGGTGGTGTTCCTGGCGGTGTCCTTCTTCGGTGATGACAGTCTTTTCTTCATCGTCTACCCTACCCTGATTGCCAGCATCATCCCCGTGACCCTCATCTCCTACGATGAGCGGGACAGCTGGACCCAGTGCAGCGGCACCCTCCCCTATTCCCGGGGGCAGCTGGTGTCTGTGAAGTACCTCATAGGGCTTCTCTTTGGCTGCGTATCCCTGGTGCTGTCCCTGATCGCCTCGGTGGTGCGGATGCAGCTGCGCCACAGCTTCTCCCTGGAGGAGCTGTGCTTCCTGGCGTCGGCGCTGCTGGTATTGGGTGTGCTGGGTCCAGGACTGCTGCTGCCCTTCATCTTCAAGTTCGGAGCGGAAAAAGGACGCATCGTGTTCTTTGTGATGGTGGGCTTTCTTTGTGTCATCAGCATTGTGGCCGCCGGTCTGGGCGTACAGACGGCGCTGCCGGCCATGGGCTACACCTGGACGCTGGCTGTAGTGGCGGCGGTGGCTGCGGCACTGTACGCCCTATCCTGGATGCTCTCCATCCGGTTTTACGAAAAACGAGAACTTTGAAAAGCAAGCGGCGTCACCGTTTCTGTGTCTCAGCCATGGGTGGACAAGACGCTGCACAAGGAGGTGGACGACGCCGCCGGGATCACGGCTGTAGCAGACGCAGTCCGGCAGCTCCGCTATAACCGGGGCAGCCGTCATTCTGAGATTCTGGGAGGCGGCTGGTCCATCGAGATCGTGTTTTCCATGAATGACGGTACATCCGTCCCGGTCTGCGCATCCGCTTCCGGCTCGGGGGATTCTGTGGAGGTGCTTTTTCCTGATGGGGAAAAATACTACGGTACCTGGCCGGGCATCCAGCTGCTTTGGGACTCCCTGAATTATCCGGTACAGGAGGGCTGAAAAGCCGTGCGCTGACAGATGCCGCCTGTCGCTGTTGGACGCAGCGTCCATCTGATTTTGCAAAAAGCGGGAACTGAGAAAAAAGAAAGAGCCTGCGGACAAAGATCCGCCGGCTCTGAGTCTGTCGATAAACCTTCCCGCCGAAGGTTTCGGAGGGAAAGATAGTGTGAAAGAAAACCGTCAGGGTTGTCTTTCACGTCCAGTCAAACCACTTTTTGAAACTTTTTTGAAGTTTCAAAA
>CALWXA010000057.1 GCA_944385395.1 uncultured Oscillospiraceae bacterium
TTGCAAACTAAGGTCTTGTCTTCGTACATGATTTTACCCTCTCTTTGAGAAAAATATATGCGTTCAGCCTTTGCTGATATCGCCTGAAGTAAGTTGCCGCGCCACTTTGCGGCGTATGCGCTGCACAGCGTTATCCACCGATTTCGGGGACTTGCCCACAGTTTCTGCGATCTCACGGCATGTGAGACCGTCCAAATAATACCCCAAAATCTTTACCTCGAATTCGGACAACTGCTTGCGGGTGATCTGCAGCAGACTGGCAGCTTTCTCTCTGTCAATCAGCAGTACTTCAGGGTCAACCTGTGCAAGGGATGGATTCGCATCAAAGAATGAGGGATTCAAAGGAACGGATTGATTCAAAGGAACATGTTTGCCGCTGCAGGACGCCTTGATCACCGAATACAACCGATTGCGGATACAGGTGCCTGCAAAGGTACTGAACGAAGCATCCCGGCCAGGATCATATTCCCGCATGGCCTTGATGAGACCAAACATCCCCTCCTGCAGCAGATCCTCATTATCGCCCCCGGCCAGAAAATAGGGACGGGCGCAGGACCGCACCAGGCGGTGATAGCGTGATGCCAGAATTTCTTCAGCCAGCCGGCTGCCTTTGCCGGACAGAGCACACAGCTCCTCATCCGTCATGGCTTCCAGCTGCTCATACGTTGCTTCGTTACCATTTACCATACATGATTATACCTTTTGACTAAATAATTTGTCAAGCGATCCTGGAAAATTTGTCAGGAATGTTGCTCACTCGACAGCTTTTTTATATAATCCGCCAAATCCTCCGCTACCTTTAACGCAATTTCGGTGGTCTTAGCTTCCACCATGACGCGAATCAGCGCTTCTGTGCCGGAAGGACGCAGCAAAATGCGGCCTTCGCCGGCCAGCAGAGCCTCCTTTTCCTGCAGCAGACGGCTCAGGGTTTCGTCGGCCATGATCCGCTCCTTGACACCGGGAGTATGGGAAACTTCCACATTTACCAGCTCCTGGGGATACTGAGCGCAGCAGGATGCCAGCTCCGATGCCTTGCGGCCGGACTGACGCAGCACCTGCAGGAACTGCAGCGCCGTCAGCTGACCGTCGCCGGTGGTGGCAAAGGCACGGAAGATCATATGGCCGGACTGCTCGCCGCCGATGACATAGTCGCACTCCAGCATCTTTTCCAGGACGTTCCGGTCACCCACCGCCGTGCAGATCAGATCGATGCCCTGCTTTTTGCAGAATTCATGGAGGCCCAGATTGGACATCACCGTTGCCACGATGGCATTGCCGTTAAGACGGCCCTCCTCCCGCAGCTTGGCGCCGCAGATGGCCATAATCTTATCACCGTCGATGATGGCGCCGGTCTCGTCCACCAGCAGGCAGCGGTCAGCATCACCGTCAAAGGCGATACCCAGATCGTATCCGCCGGCCACTACGCCTTCGGCCAGAGATTCCATATGGGTGGAGCCGCAGCCATTGTTGATATTGACGCCGTCGGGATCTACGTGGATAAAATCAGCCTCCAGCGGCAGGCGGGAGAACAGCGTGGGGGCGGTGGCGGTAGCGGCGCCGTTGGCACAGTCTACCAGCACCCGCAGACCGCTGACATCGGCAGTAACAGTGGAGAGCAGATGGTCGATATAATGCTGACGCAGCGTCTGCATACCACGGCGGCATTTGCCGATCTCGCCACCGATCTTGGCGGCCATAGGCGCATTGGTCAGGATCAGCTCCTCTACCCGTAGCTCCATCTCGTCGGGCAGCTTATAGCCCTGGCTGTTGAAGACCTTGATGCCATTGTGCTCGTAAGGATTGTGGGAAGCAGAGATCACAATACCTGCGTCCGCCTGCTCCTGCACCGTCAAAAAGGCCACAGCGGGCGTAGCAATGGTGCCCAGAGGCAGTACATCGCCGCCTACCGAGCAGATACCGGCTATCAGGGCGCATTCCAGCATATCCGAGGAGATACGGGTGTCCTTGCCGATGGCGATCACCGGGGCACTTCCCTTCTCCTCCTGCAACACAGTGGCTACAGCCTGGCCCACATGAAACGCCAGCTCAACCGTCAGATTCTTTCCTACAACACCGCGGATTCCATCCGTTCCAAACAGTTTTCCCATAACGATCCCTTTCTGTCATTCAAATTTCCAGTTGTTCCTGGCCCAAATAATCCAGATGCAGGTGTTCATAGGCCTTCCGGGCGGCGCAGCGCCCACGAGGCGTGCGGGTCAGAAAGCCCAGCTGCATCAGGTATGGTTCATATACATCTTCCAGCGTCACCGCTTCTTCACCGATGGTGGCTGCCAGCGTATCCAGGCCTACAGGGCCGCCGCCGTAATTTTCGATAATGGCACGCAGCATACGACGGTCCACCGGATCCAGGCCCAGATAATCGATCTCCA
The DNA here is from genome assembly GCA_944385395.1 of uncultured Oscillospiraceae bacterium. Taxonomy (GTDB): domain Bacteria; phylum Bacillota; class Clostridia; order Oscillospirales; family Oscillospiraceae; genus Vescimonas. Next base: position 2,391 of record CALWXA010000057.1, read on the forward strand.
GAGCCTGCAGCGCCTGGTCGGCAACAGAAGCGGTGATCTGGCCGTCAGCCTTCACCTGGGCAAAGTCCCGGACTCGGCGCAGCATACGGTTGGCGATACGGGGCGTGCCCCGGGAGCGGCGGGCGATCTCCATAGCGCCGGCCTCATCAATGGGGACCTGCAGGATCCCGGCGCTGCGTGTAACGATCTGCGCCAGTTCCTCCGGTGAATAAAGCTCCAGTCGAAGCGTGACACCGAACCGATCCCGCAGCGGGGCGGACAGGGCACCCGCCCGGGTGGTGGCGCCAATGAGGGTAAAATGCGGCAGATCCAGCCGGATGGAATTGGCCGATGGCCCTTTGCCAATGATGATGTCGATGGCGTAGTCCTCCATGGCTGGGTAGAGGATCTCCTCTACCGCACGGTTGAGACGATGGATCTCATCGACGAACAGGATGTCATTCTCGTTGAGGTTGGTCAGCAGAGCCGCCAAATCGCCGGGCTTTTCAATGGCCGGGCCGGAGGTGATGCGGATATTGACCCCCATCTCGGCGGCAATGATGCCGGCCAGTGTGGTTTTGCCCAGGCCGGGAGGGCCGTGGAGCAGCACATGGTCCAGAGACTCTGTACGGCGGCGGGCGGCCTCAATAAAGACGGACAGGTTTTCCTTGGCCTTGGTTTGCCCGATATAATCCCGGAGGGCTTTAGGACGCAAGGAGGTCTCCCCTGCGTCTTCCGCCAGGAAAGTTTTTGCTACAATGGGTTCTTCGTAAATATCGGCTCCAAAATCGATGCTCACCGGAAACGCTCCTTATCGTACCATTTTCTTCAGTGCCTGGCGGATGATGTCTTCCAACGGCAAGCCGGCCAGATCGATGCCCTTGAGGGCGGCGGAAATATCTGCAGAGCTATAACCCAGCACCGCCAGAGCTGCTGCTGCCTCACCGGCTTTATCGCTTTGCAGCACAGTGGGCAGCACGGTACCGTCGGAAAGTCCGGCAGCCTGGTCCTTGGCCAGTTTATCCTTCAGCTCCAGTATGATCCGCTGGGCGATCTTCTTGCCGATACCCGGGGCCGCCGTCAGCGCCTTTTCATCCCCGGAGACGATGGCCAAAGCCAGCTGGTCCGGCGTGGCTGCGGAAAGAATGGCCAGAGCCGCCTTGGGACCTACGCCGGAGACGCCCAGAAGCAGCTTGAAGCTCTGCAGCTCACTCTGGCTGGCAAAGCCGTACAGCTCAAAAATATCTTCCCGGACATGGAGGTACGTATAGACCTTGGCCCGCTCACCACGGTGCAGCTGGGACAGGGTATAGTTGGTGGTGGCACAGGCGTATCCCACACCTCCGCAGTCGATGACCACAAGGTTGGCCGCCGTTTCCGCCACGATACCGTTGAGATAGTAAAACATGGATTGCGCTCCTTATACCGTTTCTCGTACAGAAGGGTCCCGTCGGCGCAGCAGGCTGGTAGCGCTTCTGCTGTGGCAGATGGCGATGGCCAGCGCATCCGCCGCATCATCCGGGCGTGGAATGGACTTGAGCTTCAAAAGGCGCCGGGTCATATCCATCACCTGTGACTTTTCCGCAAGTCCATAGCCTACCACCGCCTGCTTGACCTGCATGGGGGTATACTCATAGATGGGCACATGCAGCCGCTCCGCCGTGCACAAAATCACGCCTCTGGCGTGGGCGACGGCGATGCCGGTGGTGATATTCTTGCTGAAAAACAGCTCTTCCACTGCCATTTCATCCGGGTGGAACTGCTCAATCAGCTGCTCCAGATCCTGGGCAATGAGGTTCAGCCGGGCCGCCAGAGGCATACCGGCAGGAGTGGTGATGGCACCGTACTGAATCAGTCGCTGGACGGAGCGATCCGATGAGATCACCCCAAAGCCTACGGTGGCAACACCTGGATCAATACCCAAAACCTGCATGGTCGCCCTCCTTCAAAGGATCTACGACATTATAGCAAACTATCACCACGATAGCAATAAAAAAAGCTGCCGGGCCATTGGGACCGGCAGCTTTTGCCAACCATATGTATAGCATCAGGCACGGGGATGGGCCTTCTGATACACCTCGTTGAGCTGCTTTTTTACCACCTGGGTATAGATCTGCGTAGAGGAGATGTCCGCATGGCCCAGCATCTCCTGGATGGACTGAAGGTCCGCTCCGTTCTGCAGGAGATGCACCGCAAAGGAATGGCGGAGGGTATGGGGCGTGATATCCTTATGGATCTCCGCTTTTTCCTGGTAGTACTTGATGATCTTCCAGAAGCCCTGGCGGCTCATGCGCTGGCCGCTCATATTGACAAACAGAGCCTGGTTATCCATATCGTCCACGATCCGGGGACGGATCTGACGGATATAATCCTGCAGTGCCTTTACGGCGCCGGGATACAGAGGGATGATACGCTCCTTATCCCGACTGCGGCAACGGATGAACCCTACGGTGAGGTTCACATCGTCCACATCCAGCCCGATGAGCTCCGAAACACGGATCCCCGTGGCGTACAGAAGCTCCAGCATGGCATGGTCACGATAGCCCTTTTCGTCCACGCACTTGGGCTGATCCAGAAACAGCTCCACTTCCTTACTGGTGAGGATCTCCGGGTATTTCCGCTCCACCTTGGCCGTTTCCAGGCTCTTGGCGGGATTGGAACGGATATAGCCACGCTGCAGCATATAGCCATAGAAAGACTTGATGGATGCAGCGGACCGGGTAATGGTGGCCGGGGATTTGCCCCCCTGGGTCATATGCTGCAGGTAAGCGGACAGCACTTCCTTCTTTACCTTCCGCAGATCGCCGCTGCCCTGGCCCAGAAGCCACGTGCGCAGCTGGCCGATGTCACGGGTGTAGGAGCTGAGCGTATTGGCCGAAGCATGCTTTTCGTTCTGCAGATAGTCACGGTACACGGCAATGTAATCCGTCATATACGCTCCCTCCTTTCCTTTCACATCATATCCGGCAGCACCAGCTGCACCAATCGGGGTACCAGCGTGATCTCTGCTGCCAGTCCCACCAGCAGCACCAGTACGCACATAAAAAACCGAAAAAAATACGCCGAATCGTAGATCCTGCGATCCCGACCGGTTCCCTTGGTCTTTTTCTGCAGCAACTGTATGGCCGAGGCGACGGACCATGCAGAGAGCAAAAATGTACACGGCAGCGTAAACAAACACCGCACGCCAAAGGCGAAAAATGCCAGAGCCGCTCCGCCGCTCCCCATGGCCGAAACAAAACAGCTGATGGAAAACGCCAGAAAAAAGCCCTGCACCACACACAGTGCCGGCACCAGCACGATCCCCACCGCAGTAAACCCCAGCACAAAGGCCGCTATGGGATAGCGGAAGTATACCGTCAGCGCCGACAGCAGCCAGGCTGTCCGATCCTCCGGCTGGCCGGCGGAAAGCTGCGCATAGTAGAGAATGTAGGTACGCAGCTGCTCGTCATCCATGGGTGTAATGAACAGCTGGGCTCCACGTCCCAGCACAAGTCCCAGCAAAAAACACACCAGCACAACTCCCAGTCCCGCACGCAGCGGACCGGTGGTTCGGGGCCTGCTCAGCAGCCGTCGCATCTTCATTCGTTTCTCACCTCGTGGCACTATATGCACCGGTCGCCTTTTTTAGAAGCAGGATTTTATGTTTATCCTCCGGCTGGAAACTGTCTGTCTCCTGCCGGAGGCTACATCCTGCACCAGCAACCCGAAGCCTACGGCTTCCGCAGTCGCCCGGCGCCCTTCCAGCGGCGCAAATCCCTCTGCCAAAGGGGATCGGCCACAAGGTACGATACTTAATATAGGGCAAATCCCGCAAAATCGCAAGCCTTTTTCCGCAAGAATCATTTTTTTGTCAATTATGCTAAAATGTTATGTAAATATAATTATGTTAACCTTAAAAACCAAGTGTTTCTGCAGGCCTTACCTTGCAGAACCGGGCAATATGTAGACCGGGCCGGGATATGAACTCACCATATCTTGAATTCAGGCACGTTCGAAGGAAATGAATGCAAAAAAGCTGGTTCGTCAAGCGTTTTTTGCCGCAAATATCATTTTCGTCAATTTTGACATGGTCAGAAGGGCTCAACGGCCCTTGCGCTTTTTATGGACCGGGGTATCGTGGGACTTTTTCCGCTTCTTCCCTGCCGAAGGTTTCAGCAGTCCGGCAGCAAGCGCACCCACCACCGATGCGATCAGGGCGCCCAGCCAGCCAGCCGCTATGGTATCACTGCCGGGTACAGCCAGGCCTGCCAGCAGGACCAAAATCCAGGCTACAGCCAGCGTGAGCAGTGAACGGACCAGGGTCGCATCCTTCCCTTTTACGGCATAGCGGCCGCCCACAAAAGCACCCACAGCCCAGGCAGCCCAGGTCCAGCGCCGGGCTATCTCGTAAGGCAGCAGCCCCTTGGAGATCAAAAGGGCACCCAGAGCATTTACGGCAGCGCTTACCAGCAGCGTTATTGCCACGCTCAGCCAAAAGCGGCCCTTCAGCATATCTTTGAAAACGGGCATAAAAAAACCTCCCTCAAACAGCTTCTACCGGAAGCATATTCGAGGGAGGGCTTCTTCATTCAGAATTATTCGTCGGTCTTGGCAGTTTCCTCAGTCTTCTCCTCTGCCTTGGCCTCCACAGCCTTGGGCTCGGCAGCCTGCTCGTCCTTCTTGGCGGCCTTGGCGCCCTTCCGGCCACGCTGGGCAGCGGCAGCCTGCTCGTCCAGAGTACCGACGGTACCGATGGCGGACTTGATGAACTCCATGCGGACCCGGTCTTCACTGGTCTCAATGACCACGGTGCGGTCAGTGATGGCCACCACACGGCCATAAATGCCGCCGATGGTGGTGATCCAGTCGCCCTTCTTCAGGCTGTTGCGCATCTGCTCGGCTTCCTTTTTCCGCTTGCTCTCAGGACGGATGAGCATAAAGTAGAAAATGGCTACCATGGCGATCAGCATCAGGATGGTGGTGCCCATACCTCCCGTGGCACCGGCAGCGCCGCTTTCCGCATAGGCAGTTTCGATGAAGTTGAACATGGGATGATCTCCTTTTTTACAAATTATCTATGTCATTATACAGAACTCTACCCGCTTTGGCAAGTGATTTTCTGCATGGATGACCAATTATATGCGTCTGGCAAGTTTTTCGCTGTATTCAGCACGAAATGCCCCAAAGCAGCCGGCGTCCAAGGCATCCCGGATCCGCTGGGCCAGGCGGTTATAAAAATACAGATTATGCATCACCGCCAGGCGCATGGCCAGCATTTCCTCCGCCGTAAAGAGGTGCCGCAGATACGCTCTGCTGAACCGGCGGCACACCGGGCAGTCACACTCCGGATCAATAGGCCGATCATCCAGCTTATACTTGGCATTTTTGATGTTCAAGGCACCCTGCCAGGTAAAGAGCTTCCCGTGCCGGGCGTTCCGGGCAGGCATCACGCAGTCGAAGAAGTCCACTCCACGGGCTACGCCCTCGATGATATTGGAGGGCGTCCCCACACCCATGAGATACCGGGGCTTGTCCTGGGGCATATAAGGCTCCACGACGTCGATGATCTCATACATCACCTCCGTGGGCTCCCCTACCGCCAGGCCGCCGATGGCGTATCCGTCACAGGGAATTTTGGCGATCTGCTGCATATGCCAGATCCGCAGGTCGGCATAGGTAGCGCCCTGGTTGATGCCGAAGAGCATCTGCCGGGGATTCACCGTATCCGGCAGCGCATTGAGCCGGTCATGCTCC
>CALWXA010000058.1 GCA_944385395.1 uncultured Oscillospiraceae bacterium
TGGTGGGCTCCATTGAGCTGCCCATGGCCGTGGGTCTCGTAGGGGGCGCCACCAAGATTCACCTCGCCGCCCAGGTGGCAGTGAAGATGCTGGGCGTCAAGACCGCCGGGGAGCTGGCGCAGATCATTGCCGCCGTGGGCCTGGCCCAGAACATGGCCGCCATGCGTGCCCTGGCCACCGAGGGTATCCAGCGGGGCCACATGTCCCTCCACGCCCGCAACCTGGCCGCCACCGCCGGCGCCACCGGCGAGGCGCTGGAAAAGATCGTCAAGCAGATGGTGTCTGAGAAGAACGTCCGGCTGGAGTACGCCCAGGAGCTGCTGAAGCAGTATCAGTAACCACCCGACCGTGCCCCCAGGCAACCCGGGGCATACCGAAAGAGGAGGGATTCTGTTGAAAAAGCTGTTCAAAGGGGTCGATATGTCCCTGTTCCTGCCGCCCGCAATTCTGACGCTGATCATTGCTATTCTGGCTATTGCGTTTCCCAATCAATTCAACACTGTGGCCAGCGCCGCGCTGGACTTCATCCTGACGGAGCTGGGCTGGTTCATGGGCCTGGTGGTTATCCTGCTCTTTATTGTGTGTATGTTCGCCATGTGCACCAAGTATGGCCGCATCAAGCTGGGCGGTCCGGACGCCAAGCCCATCATGAAGACCCCGTCCTGGATCTTCCTGTCCTTCACCTCCGCCATGGCCATCGGCATCAGCTTCTGGGGCACGGCGGAGCCCATGATGCACTTTGCCCAGCCCGCCGCCATGGACGGCGTGGAGGCCTATACCATCGGGGCCGCCCAGTCCTCCATGCTGTGGTCCTTCCACCACTGGGGCTTCGTGTTCTTCGCCATGTACTGCGGCGCCGGCGTGCTGGTGGCCTTTGCCGTACACAATATGAAGCTGCCCTTCCGGTGCAGCTCGGCTATCTATCCCCTGGTGGGCGACCGGATCTACGGCAAGACCGGCAAGGTGTTTGAGTGCATCATCATCCTGTCCATCATCTGCAGCATTGCCAGCTCCCTGGGCATGGGCGCCCTGCAGATCGCATCCGGACTGGAGTACGCCTTCGACATCAAGAGCACCGTTTTTGTCGCTGTAGCTGTAATCCTTATTATGGGTGTTCTCTACACGGTGGTTGCCATGACCCCGGTATCCGGCGGCATGAAGCTGGTTGGCAACTTCAACATGGGCCTGTACATCTTCCTTATGGTGTTCGTATTTGTCTTTGGCCCCACCCGTTTTCTTATTGAGAACCTGATCGCCTCCTTCGGTGCCTACCTGCAGAATATTCCCTCCCTCATGACCAACTGGGATCCCTATGAGATGGACGGCTTCGTGGAGCAGTGGACTGCCTTCTTCTGGCCCTGGTGGCTCTCCGCCTGCCCCATCACCGGCCTGTTCCTGGCCCAGCTGGCCAAGGGCCGCACCCTGCGGCAGTTCGTCATGGTCAACATGGTGTTCCCCGCCCTGTTCTGCATCCTGTGGATGTCGGTGTTCGGCGGTGCGGGCATCTTCATGGACCTCTTTGAAGGCACCGCCATCGGCCAGGCGATCGTGGAGTTCGGCAAGGAGGCCGCCACCTATGAGCTGATGCGCGCCCTGCCCCTGCCCGCGCTGACGATTATCATCACCCTGATCTGCGCGGCCATCTCCTTCAACACCAAGGCCACCTCCGTCTCCTATACGCTGGCCAGCTCGGTTATGCGCCGGGAGTACGGCAACCAGGAGCCGCCTAAGCCCGTCATCGGCTTCTGGGGCGCCGCCATTGCCATCCTTACCGCCGTGCTCATGCTGGCTGGCGGCCAGATGTCCCTGAACAATACCCAGACCGCCAGCGTGATCTGCGGACTTCCCGTCTCCGCCCTGTTGATTTTGATGTCCGTGGGCTTCTTCAAGCAGATGTTCCACTGCAAGAAATACGACAAGGTGGGTACCTTTGACGATCCGCGCTATCAGAGCATCGTAGCAGACCAATACGACGAGCCAGAGCCCGCCAGGATACAGGCAGCCGCAGATGTTCAATCATCAACTTGATAAAGGAGGCCATCGTATGAAACCGTTGGAAGGCGTTACCGTACTGGATCTGACCCGCGTGGTAGCGGGCCCCTACTGCACCATGATCCTGGCCGACCTGGGCGCACGGGTTATCAAGATTGAGAACCCATCCGACCCGGACTACACCCGGGACTTCGAGCCCTTCCTGGTGGATGGAGACCGGAAGCAGAGCGGCTTTTTCGCCCAGTATAACCGGAACAAGGAGGCCATCACCCTGAATCTGAAGGCCCCGGAGGCCAAGGAGATGCTCAAGGAGATGGTGAAGAAGGCCGACATCCTGGTGGAGAACTATCGGGCCGGTATCATGGATAAGCTGGGCGTGGGGTACAGCGTACTGAAGGAGGTCAATCCCAAGCTGGTGTATACCGCCATCTCCGGCTTTGGTCAGGGGGGGCCCTACTCCCCGTGGCCGGCCTACGACAACAGCGGCCAGGCCCTCAGCGGCCTGTGGTCCATCAATGGTATGCCCGGCCAGCCCACTCGTATGGGCACCATTATCGGCGATCTGGCCGCCACCTTCTTCGGTACCATCGGTACTCTGGCCGCCTATATCCACGCGAAGGATACCGGCGAGGGCCAGATGGTGGACGTGGCCCAGCTGGATTCCTCCCTGGCGCTGACCGAGGCGGCAGTGGTCAACTACACCATCGGCGGCCAGGTGCAGCAGCCTCTGGGCAACGACCACCCCACCTGCCGCCCCTACGGGATGTTCAAGGCCAAGGACGGTTATATCTACTTCGGCGGCTACACCGACCGCTTCTGGAAGACCACCTGTGAGTTCTTCGGGGAGCCCGAGCTGCTGGAGGATCCGGAGATCGACACCATGCCCAAGCGGTTTAACATGGAGACCTATAACCGCCGGGTGCTGCCCAAGATTAACGAGTGGTTCTCCCGTTATACCTGCCAGGAGCTTCAAGACGCGCTGGCTGCCAAGGTGCCTTTGGCGCCTATCCACAGCATGGATCAGGTGCTGGAGGACCCCCAGCTCAACTTCCGGAACATGTTCATCGACTACGCCTACGGCTCCGCCACCGGCAAGATGTTCGGCACACCCATCAAGCTGAGCGCCACGCCCTGTGACACCTCCGGTCCGGCTCCCGACATGGGGCAGGACAATGAAAAGATCTATGACGAGTTCCTGGGCTACAGCGCGGAGAAGCTGGCTGAGCTCTCCGAGAAAGGGGTGCTGTAAATGTCCATCAAGTATGAGGTCAATGACGGCATCGTGGTCATCACCTTCGACCGGCCGGCCAAGTTGAACACCCTCACCCTCCAGATGTATCAGGATCTAGGTGACGCCTTCCAGCAGGCGGCGGATGACCCCTCCGTGGCGGTGTGCATCCTCACCGGCGCCGGGGAAAAGGCCTTCTGCGTGGGCGCGGATCTGACCGAGTCCATCCCCTATCTGGCCGACGGACACTATATCGACGAGTGGGATGCGGCGCATCTGAAGCACGTGAAGATGTATAAGCCCATCATCGCGGCGGTCAACGGCATGTGCATGGGCGGCGGCTTTGAGATCATGTTGGGCACCGACATCCGGGTAGCCTCCAGCAAGGCAAAGTTCGCCTTCCCGGAGGTGGGACTGGGCATCGTCCCCGCCGGCGGCACTTTGACCCGGCTGGCCCGCCAGATCCCCTATGTCTACGCCATGGAGGCCATTCTCACCGGGCGGAAATTCACTGCCCAGGAGATCCTGAACTTCGGTATTCTCAACTATGTGGTGGAGCCGGAGGAGGTCATGCCCAAGGCCATGGAGCTGGCCCGGCAGTTCCTGGATCTGAGCACCACCGCTGTCCAGACTGCCAAGGAGTCGGTCCTCAAGCTGTGGGATATGCAACTGGACCAGGCCTTTGACACGGAAGCTATGCTGGGCTATAAGGCATTTACCAGCAAGGATGCGCGGGAGGGACTGTCCGCATTTTATGAGAAGCGGCCACCCAAATTCCCCTCGCGCACCTGGTGAAAAGAAAGAGGTGACCCATTTGGACACAGTGATTCCCCAATCCATTGATATTATCGACATCACCATGCGGGACGGACTCCAGAACGAGGAGCACTACATGCCCCTGGAGGGCAAGCTCTATCTGGCCGACAAGCTGATCAAGGCCGGCTTTAAGCGGCTGGAGGTGGGCTCCATCAGCCATGTGGCCTATGTGCCGCAGTTCAAGGACGTAGACGAGCTGTTGCTCAAGCTTCCCAAGGACGTGGACGTGGAGTACACCGTCCTGGCCCTCACCCCCAAGGCCATCGAGCGGGTGGGCGGCCTGCTGGAAAAGGGCGCCAAGATCGACCGGGTGCTCACCGGCCAGATCGCCACCAGCGAGGCCTACGCTATGAAAAACATGCGCCGCACCCATCAGCAGCTCTTTGACGAGGCGGAAAAAAACGTGAAGGCCCTCCACGATATGGGCATCAAGAAGGTGGCGGGCAACATCGGCACGGTGTTCGGCTGCCCCATCCAGGGCAAGGTGCCCATCGAGCGGGCATACGAGTTTGTGGATCGCATGTTTGACATCGGCTTCGACGAGGTGGAGCACT
>CALWXA010000059.1 GCA_944385395.1 uncultured Oscillospiraceae bacterium
GGTCCGGGAGGCCGGAGGATTGTTCATCATCGGTACCGAGCGCCATGACTCCCGCCGGATCGACAATCAGCTCCGTGGCCGTGCCGGCCGTCAGGGCGACCCCGGCGAGACCCGGTTCTACATCTCCCTGGAGGACGATCTGATGCGCCTGTTCGGCGGCGACCGGATCAACGGCATCATGGAGCGGCTGAAGCTGGATGAGGATACCCCCATCGAAAACAAGATGCTCAGCCGTGCCATCGAGCAGGCCCAGACCACCGTGGAGTCCCGGAACTTCCAGTCCCGTAAGTCGGTGCTGGAATACGACGACGTGATGAACAAGCAGCGTGAGATCATCTACGGTCAGCGCAAGCAGGTGCTGGACGGCATGGATGTCAAGGGCATCATCATGAACATGATGACCACCGCCATCACCCATCAGGTGGAGACTGCTTTCCAGAACCATGGCCATCTGGACGCCGAGTCCTGTCAGGAGCTGCTGCGTGGCGTGGAAGGCCTGTACTTCCCCAAATACGCCGTGCGCTTTGATACCGCCCAGATCCCCTCCCTCACCGCCGATGCCGTCATCGATGCATTTACCCAGGCAGCCCAGGAATACTACGAGAAGAAAGAAGCGGAATTCACCTCTCCTGTCATGCGTGAGCTGGAGCGTGTGGTACTGCTGCGTGTGGTGGACGAATACTGGATGGACCACATCGACGCCATGACCGATCTGCGCCAGGGCATCCGGCTGCGTGCCTATGCCCAGACCGACCCGGTCATCGCCTACAAGAAGGAAAGTCTGGAGATGTTCGAGGAAATGATCGCCGCCATCCAGGAGGAGACCGTGCGGCGCCTGTACTCCGTCCGGCTGCGGAAGGATGAGGAGGTCAAGCGCCAGCGCGTGGCCACCGGCATCACCGAAAATCTGGGCGGCGACGGTACCGTGAAAAAGCAGCCCCGGAAGGTCACCAAGGTGGGCCGGAACGATCCCTGCCCCTGCGGGTCCGGCAAGAAGTATAAGCACTGCTGCGGCCGCAACGCCTGAAACCCACATCATAAGGAGAGCGCCATGTCCTTTCAGACCCACCGACAAGAGGATCTCGTCTGGCACACCAGCACCCTGCTGACCCGGCCGGAGGTGCGTCACGGCTTCACCACCCGTCTGGGCGGCGTCAGCCCTGCCCCCTGGGACAGTCTGAATCTGGGTATGGGCCGGGGTGACGGCAACGCCTGCGTGGAGGAGAATTACCGCCGGATCTGTGCTGCCTTGGGGGTAGATGCCCGCAAGACGGTGCTCAGCCGCCAGGTCCATGAGGACAATGTCCGCCTGGTAACAGCGGAGGATGCCGGGAAAGGCCTTTTCCGGCAGCGGGACTATACCAGCGTGGACGCCCTGATCTCCCGGGAGCCGGGGCTGGTGCTGGTGGTCTTTTCCGCCGTCTGCGGTACGGTGCTTCTGTTCGGCCCGGTTCTTCGGGCCATGGGCGCCGTCCACGCCGGTTGGCGTGGCGTGGCGCTGGGGCTGGCCGCCAAAACGGTGGAAGCCATGTCCGCCGTCTTCGGCTCCCGGCCGGAGGATCTGCTGTGCGCATTGGGGCCTTCCATTGGTCCTTGCTGCTTTGAAACCGACAACGATGTGCCCCAGGCCCTGGAAGCGGCACCGGGAGATGCTGTCCGGCCGTATATGGAGCGCCGGGGTGCCAAATGGCACATCGACCTGAAAGCCATCAACGTCCACTGGCTCACCCAGGCCGGGGTAGACAGGGCTCATGTGGACGTATACCCCCACTGCACCGCCTGTATGCCGGAGCTGTACTGGTCCCATCGGAAGATGGGGGAAGCCCGGGGCAACCAGGCGGCTATGATCTCCCTTTGCGAATAAGGAGGCTGCCATGATCAAACGTATGGCTTCCCTGCTGCTGGCCGGAGCACTGCTGTGCCTGTCCGGCTGCGGAAGCTGGGAAGATCCCGCCGGGGACGATGTGTTCCAGACTCTGGCGGACTATTACGGCAAGGACGACGAGGAAAAAGCCCCCTCTTCCCTGACCTTTTTTGCCCTGCCCTACTATGCAGGCGAAACGGCAGATCCCATCACCTGCAGCGACGGCGCCCAGCAGGTATTGGGTGCGCTGCTGTACGAGGGGCTCTTTGCCCTGACGCCGGAGCTGGAGGCCCAGCCCATGCTGGCCTCGGGATACAGCTATGACGCCGCCAGCTACACCTATACCATCACCCTGCGGGACGGTGTCACCTTCAGCGATGGGACAGCCCTTTCCGCCCGGGATGTGATCTATACCCTGGAACGTGCCCAGCAAAGCCAGCGGTACGCAGGACGCCTGGCGGGGGTATCCCAGATCTACGGCAGCGGCAATACGGTGTATATCCGTCTTTCCAGCAACAACGCATCCTTTGTTCAGCGGCTGGATATCCCCATTGTGAAGTACGGCACGGAAAGCCGGTCCTTCCCGGTGGGTACCGGGCCGTATGTCTACCAGAGCGATGATGCAGGCTCCTTCCTGGGAGTGAACAGCGGCTGGTGGCAGCAGAAATCCCTGCCTCTGCAGCGCATCGAGCTGGTGAGCTGCAAGGACAGCGACACCATGTCCTATGCCTTCTATGCCCGTGAGCTCCAGCTTTTGCTGTGCGATCTCACCGCTACCTCTACCTCCAATGTATACGGCAGCGGCGATTATATTGACGCTGCCGCCACCACCATGCAGTATATCGGCATCAATACCCGCCGTGCCCCGCTGAATGATCCGGCGCTGCGGCAGGCCCTGAGCCTGGGCATTGACCGCAGCAGCTGCGTCAGTTCCTTCCTGCTGGGCCACGGGTCCGCTGCCCAGTTCCCTCTGTCTCCCGCCTCCAGCCTGTATCCGGAGGATCTGGAGCAGACCTATTCTCCGGATTACTTTGATACCGCCATGAATGCCGCCGGATATGATGGCGGCACCGCCGTTTCCCTGACCCTGCTGGTAAACAGTGAAAACGGCTTCAAGGTCTCTGCCGCTGAGAAGATCGCCGCAGACCTTTCCCGCCATGATATCCAGATCACCGTAAAGAGCCTGCCCTGGTCGGAATACCTGCAGGCCCTGCAGGCAGGTAATTTTGACCTCTACTACGGAGAGATCAAGCTGACGGCGGATTGGGATCTCCGGAGTCTGCTGAGCACCGGCGGATCTTTGAACTACGGCGGCTACAGCAACGCCGAAACAGATCTTCTGCTGCAATCTCTGCTCTCCGCCGATGAGAGCGGCCGGGCCCAGGCGGCCCGGGAGTTGTGTGCCCATCTGCAGCAGCAGTGTCCCATTCTGCCGGTATGCTTCAAAAATGTCTCCGTGCTGCTGCCCTCCGACACCGTGGAATCTGTGGTCCCCACAGCGGCCAATCCCTTTTACAATCTTCCGGAGTGGAAAATCGACATCAAATCATAAAAAGAGAGGAGCGCTGCTCCTCTCTTTTATCGTTTATGTATCCCATGCCAGAGGTCAATAGACTGCCGGATGTCCGGCAGCGGATCCGGCAGGGCGGTGAAGTCCGCCCACTCCGCCTCCGTCAGCAATGCGGCTCCCACCCGGGCCATATCCTCCAGGTTCACCCGGCGGATCTCCTCCGTCTGGGCGGAGCAGCAATCGGTGAGCACCGCCACCTGATAGTCCAGGGACAGGGCATCATAGCAAGTAGTACGGATGCAGTTAGGCAAGGTGGTACCTGCCAGCACCACCGTCCGCACCCCCAGCCGCCGCAGCAGCAGGTCCAGCTGCGTTGCAAAAAAGGCGCTGTAGCGGGGCTTGGTGATGCAATAGTCCCCTTCCTGGGGCTCCAGGCCCTCCGCCCACTGCCAGCCGGCACTGTCCGGTCCAATGGGCTTGCCCAATTCCTGCCAGCCGGCATGACGGGTCAGCTCTATATCGCTGCCGTCGGGGCTGTAGGCACGGCGCACCCAGATCACCGGCATTCCCTTTTCCCGGGCCAGGGACATGGTGCGGCGGCAGGCGGGACGGTTGCAGCTGCACCGGCAATATGCAGGGGGCTGGCGGGGTCCACATAGCCCTGCTGCATATCGATGAGAAGATAGGCGGTATCCATATCAATACCGGCGGACCACTGCCATGACACGGCCCAGAATCTCTGCCCCGGCGCCGTTGATGGGGCTGTAGTCCGGATTTTCCGGCAGCAGCCACAGCTCCTTGCCACGGTGGGAGAGCCGCTTCACGGTGGCTTCTTCACCCAGCAGAGCCACCACGATCTCCCCGTTTTCTGCCGTAGGCTGCTGACGCACTACCACCAGGTCACCGGACAAAATCCCCGCATTCACCATGGAGTCCCCACGGACCCGCAGGGCAAAATAGGAGCCCGGATCGTCCCCGATATCAAATGCCAGATACTCTTCTATGTGTTCCTGCGCCAGAATGGGGACTCCGGCAGCCACATGACCCAGCACCGGCACCCGATCCACCTGGGGTGGGCGGGTCAGCCGGATGGTCCGGCCCTTGCCTGCGATGCGGGTGATGAGCCCCAGCTTTTCCAGATTCGTCAGATGAAAGTAAACCGTAGATGGAGAACTCAGCCCCGCTGCGTCTCCGATCTCCCGTACGGACGGAGGGTATCCCTTTTCCAGCATATTCTGCACGATGCATTCATATACGCGCTGCTGTCTTTTGGATAGCTTTGCCATACGCCAGCCTCCTTTTTTCCCATTAGTCCCACTTTGGATAGGGATATCATAACATACTTTCGATTTTCTCACAACGGATGAACCCGGATTTTCCAATAAATTGCTGATTTTCCAGGCAAAAGCAGGCATACCTCTTGCATTTTAATTCCGGATATGCTATGATTAGCTGTACTGTGAGAACATTGCCCCAGGGCATGCAATACGCTTGGAGGAAGTCCGTTATGTTGATTTTTGTTACCATCGTGCAGTTGCTGGTAGGCCTCGTGCTGGCCACCATGATCCTGTTCCAGTCCGGTAAGAGCCGTGGGCTCAGCGGCGCCATTGGCGGCATCGCCGATTCCTACATGGCCAAGTCCAAGGCCAAGTCCCTGGATGCCAAACTGGCCCGGGCCACCAAGTGGGTGGGCGCTCTGTTTGTGGTGCTGACCCTCATCATCAACTGCATGGTTGCTGCCGGTATGTAACATCAGCTGATAAAAAAGCTCTGAACCGAGATCGATTCAGAGCTTTTTTATTTTGACATAAACTGTATGCTGTCCCGGAAAGGGATGCTTATCAGGGGAACATTCCAATTACCGTCCACAGCATACCGCAGGCAGAGATCAGAAAGGGAAGCACCATACACGCAAAAATGAGGGCGCCAACCACCAGCAAAGCGCCCCGCTGGGATCTTGAAAAAGAAGCCCTCTTTTCTCTTTTAGTGCCTGCAGGCTTCTCTTCCCGGACCTTGGCGGCATCTTCCATCGTCTTCCGGCGGTTATATGCGCCGCACCGGGGGCAAAAGTTGTCCTCTTCATAACGATAACGGCAGCCGCACGCTTTGCAAACCACAGCCATGTTCTCTCCCCCCTGCTGTTTTTTTCAGTATAGCATGGGGCCGCATCCATGGCAATCGCACAAGTAAAAAAGCCCTTTGCTATGGCGGCTGAGCCATAGCAAAGGGCTTTTTTGTTGCAGTGATTTACTTCACCAGCTCAATGATGGCAGTCTCGGCAGCATCGCCCCGACGGACGCCGGTGCGGATGATGCGGGTGTAACCGCCGTTGCGCTCGGCATATTCAGGAGCGATCTCCTTGAACAGCTTGTTGGCAACATCCTCTCTGGTGATGAAGCTCAGAGCCTGACGATAGGCTGCCAGATCACCCTTCTTGCCCAGGGTAATCATCTTTTCAGCCAGGGGTCTGATCTCCTTGGCACGGGTGACGGTGGTCTCCATCTTGCCGTTGGCCAGGAAATCGGTAACCTGCTGACGGAGCATCGCCATACGCTGATCGGTAGTTTTACCGAGCTTACGAGTTCCGGGCATTTGTGTTTCCTCCTTGTAAGGATCTTGGCGCCAGAGGCGCGCAATCAGTTGTTTTCTTCGTTGGCCAGGGACAGACCCATCATGGCCAGCTTGTTGATGACTTCCTCCAGGGACTTGCGGCCCAGGTTACGGACCTTCATCATCTCATCTTCCGTCTTGCTGATGAGGTCCTCCACGGTGTTGATGTTGGCCCGCTTGAGGCAGTTGAAGCTGCGCACAGACAGATCCAGCTCCTCAATGGTCATCTCCAGCACCTTGTCCCGCTGATCGGCAGCCTTCTCCACCACCGTAGACTTGTCACCCAGGGTGTCAGACAGGTCGGTGAACAGGGCGAAGTGATCGCACAGGATCTTGGCGCCCAGGGACACGGCATCTCTGGCGGTGAGGGTGGAATCCGTCCACACCTCCAGCGTCAGCTTGTCAAAGTCAGTCATGTTGCCCACACGGGTGTTTTCCACGGTGTAATTCACCTTGTACACCGGCGTGTAGATGGAGTCGATGGGGATCACGCCGATCATACCGGCGCAGGCAGCCTTGTTGCGGTCAGCGGAGACATAGCCCCGGCCATGGCTGAGGGTGATCTCCATGCTCAGCGTAGCACCCACGTCCAGCGTGGCAATGTGCAGCTGGGGGTTGAGGATCTCCACCTCGCCGTCGCTCTTGATGTCGCCGGCAGTGACCTCACAGGGACCGGCAGCCTCGATGAACACCGTCTTGCTGCCCTCGCAGTGGAGCTTGGTCAGCAGGTTCTTGACGTTCAGAACGATCTCCGTCACGTCCTCTTTCACACCGGGAATGGTGGAAAACTCATGCTGCACACCGGCGATCTTGATGCTGGTGGCCGCCGTGCCGGGCAGGGACGAAAGCATAATGCGCCGCAGGGCATTGCCCAGGGTCGTTCCGTATCCGCGTTCCAGGGGTTCGATTACATATTTGCCATAGGAAGCGTCCTCGGGCGTCTCAATACACTCGATCTGGGGCTTCTCAATTTCAATCATGCAGTACCCTCCTTCATTCTCGTTTCGATGCGGAGCCATCCGCACCGTATGGGGTTCCATTGCTTTGTGAGGGTTTCGACCCTATTACTTGGAGTACAACTCGACGATGAGGTGTTCCTCGATGGGCATATCAATGTCCTCACGGGCGGGCATCTTGGTGACGGTACCCTTCAGGGCGTTCTTGTCACGCTCCAGCCACTGGGGGACAGTGACCATGGGGGCGTCTTCAGCGGTGAAACGCTTGAAGGCAGCGGAAGAACGGCTGCGCTCCCGCACCTCGATGACGTCACCCACACGCACCAGATAGGAGGGGATATCCACCTTCTGGCCGTTGACGGTAAAGTGACCGTGGTTCACCAGCTGACGGGCCTCACGGCGGGTCATGGCAAAGCCCAGACGGTACACTACGTTATCCATCCGGCGCTCCACCAGGCTCAGCAGGTTCTCACCGGTCTTACCGGGCATCCGGGCAGCCTTCTCGTAATACATACGGAACTGCTTCTCCAGGATACCGTAAACGAACTTCACCTTCTGCTTCTCGTTGAGCTGGATGGCGTATTCGCTCTTCTTCTTTCTCATCTGGCCGCCGGGGTTGCGGTTGGTCTCCTTCTTGGCGTAACCCATAACGGCAGGAGAGATGCCCAGCGCCTTGCAGCGCTTGGCGATAGGCTGCATATTCTTAGCCATATTCTACTTATCCTCCTTGTTCCGATTACACGCGACGACGCTTGGGGGGACGGCAGCCATTGTGGGGGATGGGGGTGACGTCCTTGATCATGGTGACTTCCAGACCCACAGCCTGCAGAGCCCGGATAGCGGCCTCACGGCCCTGGCCGGGGCCCTTGACGAAGACCTCAACGGTCTTCAGTCCGTGCTCCATAGCGGCCTTGGCGGCAGTCTCAGCGGCGCTCTGTGCGGCAAAGGGGGTAGACTTCTTGCTGCCCCGGAAGCCCAGGCCGCCGGAGGAGGCCCAGCTCAGGGCGTTGCCCTGGGCGTCGGTAACGGTCACCATGGTGTTGTTGAAGGAGGAGCGGATATGCACCTGGCCCTTTTCAACGTTCTTTCTTTCGCGACGACGGCGGATGCCCTTCTTGGCATTTTTCACGTTAGCCATGTTCTACTCCCCTCCTTACTTCTTCTTGTTAGCAATGGTCTTCTTGGGACCTTTGCGGGTACGGGCGTTGGTTTTGCTGCGCTGACCCCGGACGGGCAGGCCGCGGCGATGACGGGTGCCGCGATAGCAGCCGATTTCCGTCAGACGCTTGATGTCCAGAGCCACCTGGCGGCGCAGATCGCCTTCCACGGTGTAGCCCTGGTCGATGGCCTCACGCAGCTTGGCCTCATCATTTTCGGTGAGATCCTTCACCCGGGTATCGGGATCGATGCCCGTCTTGGCCAGGATGTCCTGTGCGCTCTTTCTGCCAATACCATAGATATAGGTCAAACCGATTTCGATTCGCTTATCCTTGGGCAGGTCAATACCGGCAATACGTGCCATACTTTTAAAGCACCTCCACTTTCTACTTAGCCCTGTCTCTGCTTGTGCTTCGGATTCTCGCAGATCACCATAACGCGACCTTTGCGACGAATGATCTTGCACTTCTCGCACATGGGCTTCACGGACGGTCTTACTTTCATTGTCTTAAACCTCCTACTTACTACGCCAGGTAATCCGACCGCGGGTCAGGTCATACGGGGACATCTCCACCGTCACCTTGTCGCCGGGCAGAATCCTGATGAAATTCATTCTGAGCTTTCCGGAAATATGCGCTAAAATCGTGTGTCCATTTCCAATGTCGACTTGGAATGTGGTATTGGGCAGGGATTCGACCACTACGCCCTCAACTTCGATCATATCGGATTTTGCCAAGTGTTATCCCTCCTGGTCTTGATTACCGCCGCCCAGGGCGGCAATGGCCTTACGAAGCTCACTGTTGGTGATTTTTTCGTTGCTCCTGATTCTCTGGGCAAGGGGCGAGTCGCTGTTGCTGATGAGCACCACGTGCTTGCAGCGTTTGCGCTTGGGATTTTCCACCCTGCGCCGCTTGCCGTTTGCCAGCAGGAGGAAGTCGCCCTCCGTCGCAAGCACGAAGAACAACTCTCCTGTGTCCCTGCCGGCAATTGATTTGACGATGTTTGATTTGGCAATGTCCATGTCGTTACACCAGTGATCCCTCTGGGTCCGTCAGAAGCTCCGGATCCCCGTCTGTGATGAAGATGGTGTTCTCATAATGGGCGGCATACTGACCATCAAGGGTCTTGACGGTCCAGCCGTCCGACAGCTGCCGGATGGCGGCCGTACCCATGTTCACCATAGGTTCCACTGCCAGGGTCATCCCTCGCAGCAGCCGGGTACCATGTCCCGGCTTGCCGTAGTTGGGGACTTCCGGCGCCTCATGGAGGTGCCGGCCGATGCCGTGTCCTACGAACTCCCGCACCACGGAGAAGCCGTTGCTCTCCACATAGCGCTGGATGGCGGCGCCGATATCCGACAGGCGGTAGCCCTCCCGGGCATAGCGGAGGCCTTCGAAAAAGCTCTGCTGTGTCACCCGGATCAGACGCATGGCCTCGTCGGACACCTGACCGCAGGGGTAGGTGCCGGCGCAGTCGCCGTGGAACCCGTCGATGCAGGCGCCCACGTCTACGCTGACGATGTCGCCCTCCTGGAGTACCCGGGGACCGGGTATACCGTGGATGACCTCGTCATTGACGCTGATACAGGCGCTGGCGGGGTATCCGCTGTAATGAAGGAACGACGGTACGGCTCCCTGGGAAGTAATGAACCGATACACTGCCTGGTCAATTTGTTGGGTTGTTACGCCGGGTTTTACCATATCCCGTGCCACAGCACGGGCAGCCGCGGTAATTTTTCCCGCCCGACGCATCGCTTCGATCTCGTGACCGGACTTTAATGTAATCATACTTACTTCTCCAGTACGGCCAGGATCGCCTGGGTGGTACCGGCCACAGTGGGCTGGTCCTCCACAGACTTCAGGATCCCCTTGGCCTGATAATAGTCCTTCAGGGGCTCCGTCTCTTTATGATAAACCTCCAGACGGGCTTTCACCGTCTCGGGGTTATCATCCTTGCGCTGCACCAGCTTGCCGCCGCAGGCATCGCACACACCCGCCACTTTGGGAGGAATGTTGACGATGTGATAGCTGCTGCCGCAAGCCTCGCAGACACGTCTGCCGCTCATCCGCTCAATGATTCTCTCATCACTGATTTCGATGGCGACCACGGCGTCGAACCTGATTCCGGCTGCTTCCAGGGCATCGGCCTGAGCGATGGTGCGGGGCACCCCGTCCAGGATATAGCCATTGGCACAGTCCGCCTCCTGCAGGCGCTCCGTAATGATGCCGATGATCACATCATCCGGCACCAGTTTTCCGTTGTCCACATACTCCTTGGCCTTCAGACCCACAGGGGTACCATTTTTCATGGCGGAGCGCAGAATATTGCCGGTGGAAATGGTGGGAATACCCAGCTTGGTCTTGAGGATTTCTGCCTGGGTACCCTTACCGGCACCCGGAGCACCTAAAAGGATCAGTTTCATTTTTATACCTCCATTATTCCAGGAAGCCCTTATACTGACGCATCAGCATCTGGGACTCCAGGGCCCGGACAGTCTCCAGGGCCACACCCACAACGATGATGACAGAGGTACCGCCGATAGACAGGGCGGGATTGTCGATGATCTTACCGATGAGCAGGGGCAGGATGGCCACGATGCCCAGGTAGATGGCACCAAACAGCGTAATCTTGCCCAACACCTTCTTGATGAAATCGGCGGTAGGCTTGCCCGGACGGAAACCGGGGATGAAGCCGCCGTTCTTCTTCAGGTTGTTGGAAATCTCAACAGGATTGAACTGAATGGTAGAGTAGAAGTAGCTGAAAAGAATGATCATCACAAAGTAGAAGATCATATACAGCACGGACTTGGTGTCGATGGCCTGCAGCACAGAGTACCAGAAGGTGCCTTCCTCGGGAGCTTTCATGAAAGCGCCGATGGTGGAGGGGATCATGGCGATGGACTGTGCGAAGATCACAGGCAGCACACCGGACATATTCACCTTCATGGGCAGCGTGGAAGCCTGGCCGCCGTACATCTTGCGGCCCACCTGACGCTTGGCGTACTGCACCGGGATGCGGCGCTCAGCCTCGCTGACAAAGACCACCAGTACGAACAGCACCAGAATGCCGACCACCAGCAGAACGTCCATCCACCAGGCGATATCGCCGCTGACGGTGGACTGGATCATGCCGGAAACCATGGTGGGCACCCGGGAGAGGATGCCGGCGAAGAGGATCATGGAGATACCGTTGCCGATACCGAATTCCGTGATCTGCTCGCCCATCCACATCACGAAGCAGGAGCCGGCGATGAAGGATACGATGATCACCAAAGCGGCCCAGATGGAGTCGTTGGTGAGGATACCGTAGTTGTTCTTCATCAGCATGTAGTAGGCCCAGCCCTGCAGCACGGCGATGGCCACCGTGGTATAGCGGGTGATGCTCTGGATCTTCTTCTTGCCTTCCTCGCCGCCTTCACGGGCCAGCCGCTCCAGAGCGGGGATGGCCACGGTCAGCAGCTGGATGATGATGGAGCTGTTGATGTAGGGCTGCACACCCAGGGCAAAGATGGTAGCCTGGGCGAAGGCGCCGCCGGACATCACGTTGTACAGGCCCAGCACCGTGGTGCTCATCTGCTGGATGTAGGTCTCCAGCAGATTGGTGTCCACGTAGGGCACGGGAATAGCGTTGCCGATCCGGAAGATCAGCATCATCAGCAGGGTAAAGACGATTTTCTTACGCAGCTCGGGGATACCCCAGGCCTTACGAATCGTTTGGACCACTTCAGATCACCTCTGCCTTTCCGCCAGCTGCTTCGATCGCTTCCTTAGCAGACTGGGAGAAAGCAGCGGCCTGAACGGTCACCTTCTTGGCAACGGAACCATTGCCCAGAACCTTGTAACCGTATTCGCACTTGCTCAGAATACCCTTGGCCAGCAGCGCCTCTGCAGTGACGATCTCGCCGTCCTCAAACTTGTTGAGGGCACTCAGATTGATGATTTCCAGGGGCTTGGCAAAAATATTGTTGAAACCGCGCTTGGGGACCCGGCGGGTCAGAGGCATCTGGCCGCCTTCGAAGCCCACACGGGTACCGCCGCCGGAGCGGGCCTTCTGGCCCTTGTGACCGCGGCCGGCGGTCTTGCCGTTGCCGCTGCCGTGGCCACGGCCCTTACGATAGGCATCCTTGACGGAGCCGGCGGCGGGAGACAGTTCATTCAGTTTCATTCTCTCGCACCTCCTTATTCAGCTTCGGTGACCTGCAGCAGGTAGCCGATCTTGGCGATCTTGCCCTGAGTCTGGGCATTGTTGGGCTGCACGGTGGTGTCACCGATCTTCCGCAGACCCAGGGAGTTGGCAGTAGCGACGTGCTTTTCCAGTCTGCCGTTGAGGCTCTTGACGAGCTTGATGTTCAGATTAGCCATGTTCGCTTGCCCTCCTTAACCGACGATCTCGTCCACGTTCTTGCCGCGGATGCGAGCCACCTCTTCGGGGGTACGCAGAGCCTTCAGGCCCTCAAAGGTAGCGGCCACCACGTTCACAGGGGTGTTGGAACGCAGGCACTTGGTACGAATATCCTTGATACCGGCAGCTTCCATGATGATACGCACGGGGCCGCCGGCGATGACGCCGGTACCGGGAGCAGCGGGCTTCATCAGCACGCGGCCTGCGCCGGCCTCGCCGGTGATCTCATGAGGAATGGTGCTGCCGGACATGGAGACGGTGATCATGTTCTTCTTGGCATCCTCGATGCCCTTGCGGATAGCCTCGGGCACTTCGGCGGCCTTGCCCATGCCGAAGCCCACACGGCCCTTACCGTCGCCGACCACCATCAGAGCGGAGAACTTCATGACGCGGCCGCCCTTGACCGTCTTGGATACACGGTTGGTATATACAACTTTTTCGATGAACTCGCTGGGTTCTCTTTCAAATCTTGCCATTGGTCAGTGTTCCTCCTCTCTCAGAATTCCAGGCCGCCCTCACGGGCGCCTTCGGCCAGCTCGGCCACACGGCCGTGGTACAGGTAACCACCGCGGTCAAAGACCACCTGGTCGATGCCCTTGGCCTTGCAGCGCTCAGCCACCAGCTTGCCCACGGCACGGGCGGCAGTCTTGTTGCCGCCGTTGCCCTCGATCTCCTTATCCAGAGAGGAAGCGGAAACCAGGGTGTTGCCGGCCACATCATCGATGACCTGGGCATAGATGTTCTTCTCGCTGCGGAACACGTTCAGACGGGGACGCTGGGGAGTGCCGAACACCTTGGAACGGACTCTCTTGTGACGCTTCAGACGCTGAGCGTTGGTATTGGGTCTCTTAATCATAACGGCACACCTCCTTACTTCTTAGCGCCAGTCTTACCAACCTTGCGGCGGATGACTTCATCAGCATACTTGATACCCTTGCCCTTGTAGGGTTCCGGGGGGCGCTTCTCCCGAACTTCGGCGGCAAACTGGCCCACCTTCTGCTTGTCGGGACCGGAGATGACGATCTTGTTGGCGGAGGGAACGTCGATGGTGATACCATCGATCTCAGGCACGATGACCTGATGGGAGAAACCGATGTTCATCACCAGGTTCTTGCCTTCCTTGGCCACACGATAGCCCACGCCGTTGACCTCCAGCTCCTTCTTGAAGCCTTCGCTGACGCCCACCACCATGTTGTGCAGCAGGGCGCGGGTCATGCCGTGGAGGGCAGTGTGCTCCTTGCTGTCGGAGGGACGCTTGACGTGGATGATGTTGCCTTCCTGTTCGATGATCATGTCACCGTGCAGGTTCTGCACCAGGGTGCCCTTGGGGCCCTTGACGGTGACGACGTTGCCGGCGGCCACATTGACCTCGACGCCGGCGGGTACGGTAATGGGCATTCTACCAATTCTCGACATTGTTCATACCCTCCTTACCATACGAAAGCCAGGACTTCACCGCCGACGTGGGCTGCGCGAGCGGCCTTGTCGGTCATGACGCCCTTGGACGTGGAAATGATTGCGATACCGAGACCGCGGAGCACGCGGGGCAGCTCATCGGCGCCCACATACACACGCAGACCGGGCTTGGACACGCGGCGCAGGCCGGAGATGACCTTCTCCTTGCCGGCGTTGTACTTCAGAGTGATGCGGATGATGCCCTGGGTACCGTCGTCCACGATCTGGAAAGACTTGATGTAGCCCTCGTCCAGCAGGATCTGAGCGATGCTCTTCTTCATGTTGGAAGCGGGGACGTCCACCGTCTCATGCTTGGCATTGTTGGCGTTGCGGATACGGGTGAGCATATCGGCAACAGGGTCAGTGATGTGCATAAACTTTATCCTCCTAATTTAGAGTTACAGTCCTTTGGACTGTTGAGGCAGCGAGGTATCACTGATAATTTAGGCGCTTATGAGGAAGCGATTAATTACCAGTGACCTTTCGCCATCCTTTTATACCAGGGGCCTTACGGCCCCGCAGTATCGTTTGTGTGCCCCGTTGGGGCAGGGGATTTACCAGGAAGCCTTGCGGACGCCGGGGATCTCGCCCTTGTAAGCCAGGGTGCGGAAGCACACACGGCACACGCCGTAGTCACGCAGGTAAGCGTGGGGGCGGCCGCAGAGCTTGCAGCGGTTGTACTTACGGGTGGAGAACTTAGCGGGAGCCTGCTGCTTCAGGATCATAGACTTCTTTGCCATGTTGTTCCTCCTCCTACTTAGCGCTCAAAGGGAGCGCCGACCAGGGTCAGCAGCTCACGGGCTTCTTCATCGGTCTGGGCGGTGGTGCAGATGACCACGTCCATGCCGCGGATCTTGTCGATCTTGTCGTACTCGATCTCAGGGAAGATCAGCTGCTCCTTGATGCCCAGAGCGTAGTTGCCCCGGCCGTCAAAGGCGTTGGCGCTGATACCACGGAAGTCACGCACACGGGGCAGAGCCACGTTGAACAGACGATCCAGGAACTCCCACATCTTGTCGCCCCGCAGGGTGACCTTGGCGCCCACGGGCATACCCTCACGCAGCTTGAAGTTAGCCACGGACTTCTTGGCCAGGGTGATCACGGCCTTCTGGCCGGTGATGGCGGACAGATCCTTCACCACAGCGTCCAGAACCTTGGCGTTTTCACGGGCCTCACCGCAGCCCACGTTCACGACGACCTTGTCGATGCGGGGGATCTGCATGGTGCTCTTATAACCGAACTTCTTGAAGAGAGCGGGAGCCACTTCCTCGGTATATTTCACTTTCAGACGTGCCATTGATCAACTCTCTCCTTTCTTACAGCTGGGCGCCGCACTTCTTGCAGATACGGACCTCCTTGCCGTCAACGATCTGGCTGGCCACACGAGTGCCCTTGCCGCACTTGGGGCAGACAACCTGGACCTTGCTGGCGTAGAGGGCAGCCTCACGCTTGACGATGCCGCCCTCCTCGCCCTGACGGCGGGGCTTGACGTGGCAGGTCACCATGTTGACGCCTTCCACCACAACCTTGGCTTCGCTGGGGATGGTGCCCAGCACCTTGCCCTGCTTGCCCTTGTCCTTGCCGGACAGAACGACCACGGTGTCGTTCTTCTTGATCTTCAGACTATTCATTTCTCCGGCCCTCCATCAAATAACTTCGGGAGCCAGGGACAGGATCTTCATGTAATCCTTGTCGCGCAGCTCACGAGCAACGGGCCCAAAGATACGGGTACCTCTGGGGTTTTTGTCCTCCTTGATGAGGACGGCGGCGTTGTCGTCGAAGCGGACGTAGGTGCCGTCGGCACGACGGACGCCCTTGGCGCTGCGGACGATGACGGCCTTGACGACCTCACCCTTCTTCACGGTGCCGCCGGGGGTGGACTTCCGGACAGAGGCAACGATCACGTCGCCGATGTTGCCGAACTTCCGCTTGGAGCCGCCCAGGACACGGATGCACT
>CALWXA010000060.1 GCA_944385395.1 uncultured Oscillospiraceae bacterium
GACTTGCCCACGTTGGGGAAGCCTACCAGACCTACGTCCGCCAGCAGCTTCAGCTCCAGAAATACGTCCAGACTCTGTCCCGGAAGCCCGGCCTTGGCAAACCGGGGCACCTGCCGGGTGGGAGTGGCGAAATGCTGGTTGCCCCAGCCGCCCTTGCCGCCCTTGCACAGCACGAAGGGCTGGGAGTCGGACATATCCTTGATGATCTCGTCGGTTTCGGCGTGACGGACCAGGGTGCCCCGGGGCAC
Organism: uncultured Oscillospiraceae bacterium; assembly: GCA_944385395.1. Taxonomy (GTDB): domain Bacteria; phylum Bacillota; class Clostridia; order Oscillospirales; family Oscillospiraceae; genus Vescimonas. Next base: position 249 of record CALWXA010000060.1, read on the forward strand.
CTTGATCACCAGGGACTGGCCGTCCTTGCCGGTACGGCGTCCGCCCTGGCCGTCCATGCCGTTGCCGGCTACGTATTTGCGCTTGTAGCGGAAGTCCATCAGGGTGGACATGTTGTCGTCCACCTGCAGGATGATGCTGCCACCGTTGCCGCCGTCACCGCCGTCAGGGCCGCCGGCCGCCACATATTTTTCACGGTGGAAAGCCACAGCGCCGTTGCCGCCGTTGCCGGAGCGCACGGTGATGCGGGCCTTATCGATGAATCCGTTTGCCATATCTCATACCTCACGGTTGGAAAATTCACTTTAGTATCCCCTATTTTAGAGGAAAAACTGCACAGCGTCAAGGCGTAGTCCCAGGCAGAAAAAAACCTCCGGCGTTTGCCGGAGGTTTTCAAAAACGCTTGATTACTCGGCGGGGTAAACAGAAACCTGCTTACGATCCTTGCCCAGACGCTCGAAACGCACCACACCGTCAGCCTTGGCGAACAGAGTGTCATCGGTGCCGATGCCCACGTTCTTACCGGGGTGGATGTGGGTGCCGCGCTGACGCACCAGGATGTTGCCGGCCAGCACGAACTGACCGTCGGCACGCTTGGGTCCAAGACGCTTGGACTCGGAATCACGGCCGTTCTTGGTGGAGCCCATACCTTTTTTGTGGGCGAAGAACTGCAGACCAATGTACAGCATAGTTCAGGTACCATCCTTTCTGTAAGATGATGAAGGGAAGGAAGCTCATGCCTCCATGACTTCAATGTTGTCCGGATACTCGCTGTGCAGCTCGGTGAGATACACCATCAGTCCCGTCAGCAGATTCTGACAGGTGGCTTCCGCCGCACTGGCCAGTCCTCCGGGAAGGCGAAAGGCAATGGAGCCGGAAGACTCGTTGACTTTCACCGAGGCGCACAGACCCATCACGTCGTTGACGGTAGCGTCAACCAGGCGGATGGCGCTGGTGATGGCGGCGCAGACGATATCGCTGCCCGCTTCGGCCCAGCCGCTGTGGCCCACCGCATCAAAACCGATGATGCGGCTGTCCTCTGTGAGGAAAGTAATGGTCGTCATACGCTGACCTCAGAAAGAGATCTTGCCGATCTCCACCTTGGTGTAGGGCTGACGATGACCCTGACGTTTGCGGTAACCCTTCTTGGGGTTGTACTTGAAGATCCGAACCTTCTTGCCCTTGCCGTTCTTCACCACGGTGGCGTCCACCTTAGCGCCCTCCACCACGGGAGTGCCGAACTTGGTGTTCTCGCCGTCCACGATGGCCAGCACCTGGTCGAACACCACGGTGTCGCCGGCGTTGACATCCAGCTTTTCGATAAACAGCGTGTCACCCTCAGCGACGTTGTACTGCTTACCACCGGTCACGATAATAGCCTGCATACCTTGTTGCACCTGCCTTTCCTTAATAACGGACTCGCTGTCGGGGGCGCCCGGTCCATGGCCGGAACTTGAAACCCATTCAAAGCGGCTTATCAAGTATATCAGTGAAAGTCCTCTTTGTCAACGGAATTTCTCTCTTTTCCTCAAAAAAATTTCACTGTTTCCGGGATATTTCACAAAAAATGTGCCGCTCTCAACCGGCGGTGGGATAGCGGAGCTGCTCCACCGTCCAGTCACGGATCACATCGGCGTAGAAGGCGCAGCAGCCCCGGGCCTCGGCTACGTCCAGATTCCGGTAATTGCCGCATTCTGCGGCGCTCTTGCCGGGCATGGGGCCGTGGTATGCGGCGGCGTCGCTGAATACCTGCTGCAAAAGGGCAATGGCCTGTGCGTTGGTGAGCTGTGCGCTGTCAAAGAGGAAGTAGAACCCGGTCTGACAGCCCATGGGCCCGAAATAGATCACGGCGTCCTTGTGGGCGCTGTTGCGCAGCAGCGTGGCGATGATGTGTTCCACGGAATGCATCTGCCCGTTGCTGAGAAGATCCCCGGTGTTGGGTTTCTTGAACCGCAGATCCAGGGTGGTGATGCTGCCGTCCTGCCGGGAGAGATACAGTCCCGGCACCAGAACATTGTGGTCTACGGTAAAGCTTGCGATCCGTTCCATTAGCTCAAACCTCCAGCTGATTGATGAACGCCATGACCACCCGGTTGAGATCCTTCATGGCAGTGGGGAAATCAAAATAGGAGTCCTTCCCGGCAAAGATGCAGTCGGATACAGACTTGATGGCCATAAAATCCACCCCGTTGCGCAAACAGACCTGGGCAGCGGCGCAGCCCTCCATCTCGCACAGCAGCGGATGGAAGGTGTCCCGGATCCACCGGGCCCGTGAACCATCTACGGCGAACCAATCCCCGGTGGCCACGGTTCCCGTGCGGTAGGGGATGCCCACCCGTTCCATGGCGGCCCTGGCGGCCTCAGGGTGACTGGTGGGGAAGAGCACCTGGTTCACTGTGGATACCAGCCCGATGGGATCGCCTACCTGGGTGGTGTCCACATCATGCTGCAAAAAGGCCTCTGCCAGCACGATGGTGCCGATGGGCAGCGTCTCGAAGCACCCGGCCACACCGGCATTGAGAATGAGATCGGGGTGATACCGGTCGATCATCAGTTGGGTGGCCATGGCGGCGTTGACCTTGCTGACCCCTCCGGCGCAGGCAATGACGTCCGGCGTGATGCGGTAGAAGGGCACCCCCGCCACCGTTTCCAGCAGCTGGGCCTCCTGGTCTGCCAGCAGGCTTTCGATCTCTCCGGGCATGGCGTATAAAAGTCCGATCCTCATGGCGCAATGGCTCCTTTCTGCCTGACAGTTGGATTTTCAACCATTGTACGAAATTGCCCGGGCAACTGTCAAGTGCGGTGCAAAATGGGCGGTATTCCGGCCTGCCTTGCAAAATCTGCGGAAATATGCTAAAATAAAGCAATAAAATCGGTAAGTATACGATTTTGCGCCTGCGCTCCCGGACGTTACGCAACATAGCACAAAAAAGTGGCGGGATTGCAAAGGAATTGTAACTATTTGTAATAAACGGAGGGACGCCCTTGCAGGTAGCAGGAGTGATCTGTGAATATAACCCGTTCCATCTGGGCCATGGGGCCATGCTGCAGGAGCTGCGGCGGCAGGGGATGGATGCCATCGTCTGTTGTATGAGCGGCAACTTTGTCCAGCGTGGGGAATGGGCCATAGCCCGTAAGTTTGCCCGGGCGGAGATGGCCCTGCGGTGCGGTGCCGATCTGGTGCTGGAGCTGCCTACGCCCTGGTCTGCGGCCACGGCGGAAGTGTTTGCCCGTGGCGGCGCAGGGGCACTGCACCAGACCGGGGTGGTGACCCACCTGGCCTTCGGCAGTGAGTGCGGTGACGCCGGGAAGATCCGGCGGACGGCCCGGGCTCTGGATACACCGGAATATGAGACGGCGCTGCGCCGGCTGCTTGCCGGTGGTACTACGTTTGCCGCCTGCCGCCAACAGGCGGCAGAGGAATTGGTGGGCGCCGACGCAGAGGTACTGAGCCGACCCAATGATAATCTGGCGGTGGAATACTGCCGGGCCCTGGACTGGCTGGGCAGCGGCATGGAGCCTTTGGCGGTGCGGCGTGTTGGCGCCGGCCATGATGCCGGTGTGGAAAGCGGGATCGCTTCGGCGTCCCATATCCGCCGCCTGCTGTATGAAGGCAGCAGGGAGGAGGCATTGCGCCTGATGCCGCCGGAAGCCGCTGCCGTGCTGCGGCGTGAACTGGATTGCGGCGCTGCGCCTGTGTCGCCGGAGCATTGCAGTCGTGGGGTGCTGGACCGTCTGCAGCGTCTGACGGAGGAGGACTTGGCGGCCTATGACGGCGGAGGTGAGGGCCTGTACCACCGGTTTTACCGGGCGGTACGCAGCAGCTGTGATCTGGAGGAACTGCTGCAGAAGGCCAAGACCAAGCGCTATACCCTGGCCCGTCTGCGGCGTCTGCTGCTGGCGGCCTATCTGGATCTTCCGTCCGCTCCGCTGCCCCGGAGCCTTCCGTATCTCCGGCTGCTGGGGGCCAATGACCGGGGCCGGCAGCTGCTGCGGCAGATGGAGGGCGTTCCGGTGCTGACCAAAGCAGCGGACGTGTCCCGGCTGGGACCGGCGGCGGAGGAATTGCTGAAAGCGGAGGCTCGCCGGACAGATTTATATCGTCTGGCGTTTCCCAAGCTGTCCTGTGACTGCTGGGATGCAGAATGGCGGGACTCTCCCGTTCTCTTGTGAGGTGATGGTATGAAACGACGTTGGATATGGCTGTTGCTGACACTGCTGTGCCTGCTTCTGACGGGCTGCGCTGCCGGATCGGCAGACTGGGCGGATCTCCAAGACAGCTGGACGGCAGGTTCTGTAGCCAACGCCGATGAAGCGGCCTGGAGCTATTCTCTGTGGAGCCGGGAGGTATACCAGGAGACCCGAGCTCCGGAGGATCAGCAGGTGCTGGCCACCGGCCGGTATGCCTTACCCCGGATGACCGCTTATCATGCCGACGGGACAGAGTATGATCTGGCGGCAGAGAGCGACAGCCAGGCGGTCCGGGTGGTCCAGCGGTTCGAAGGGTATTTTGATAATTGGCTGGAAGCCCAGCAGACGAACTTTGCGGAAATTTCCGCTATGGCCCAGGATGTGTACACCCAGAAGGCCGAAGGGGAGAGCTGGTACTGTTATACCGACCAGGTGGAGACCACCTTCTGGAATAATGACCATATTGCCTGTGTGACCCTTTGGCGCACCAGCTATACCGGCGGCGCCCACAGCATCCGTGTCCGCACGGCGGTGACCATGGACATGCGTACCGGCCGTGAGGTAACCATCAATGATATGGTATCCAATTACGGCGGCTTGCAGGATGCGGTGACGGATTATATTCTTGAGCAGATCAACAGTCCCCAGTGGCTGCTCCAGAACAGCAGCGATATGCTCTTCAAGGACTATGCCCAGACGGTGCCGGAATGGATGAGCCGTTCTGTGTTCTTTTCGGATGGCCAGATGACGGTGGTGTTTGGGGTCTATGACCTGGCACCCTATACTGCCGGGGAGCAGGCATTTACCATTCCGTATTCGGTGATCGAGCCGTACCTCAATGATTACGGCCGTGAAGTGCTGGAGATCGCATAATAAAAAGAAAAAGAAAGTGCCGCCGGAGTGAACTGCACCCCATTTGTTAGACAGTATGATATACTGGATAACAAGTGGGGTGCTTTATTATGCCAAAAGGAATACCAAACAAACGATATACACCAGAATTTAAGAGACTAGTGATTGAAACAA
>CALWXA010000061.1 GCA_944385395.1 uncultured Oscillospiraceae bacterium
TTCGTCGGCTCGCAGCAGGCCATTGCTGCTCGCGGCCGCCTCCATCTCATCGAAAGCGCTGCTCGGCGCATTTTTCGAAAGGGCCCGGCGCCCCCAACCGGGGGCGCTGTTTTTTGTACACAATCCCCCCGCCGCCCTCTTGCGGCCCCGGAAAGCGGATGGTATAATACTCTATTGACAAGCAATCTGCCAGGAGGTGCACCGTGACCGCCAAGGACTATCAGAACCACTCGCCTTTATGGATCTTTTTCTCCTATTTCAAACCCCATAGAAAGCTTTTTGCGCTGGATATGTTCTGCGCTTTCTGCATCGCCCTCATCGACCTGCTCTTCCCGCTGGTGACCCGTACGGCCATGTATAACTGGCTGCCCAGCCAGCAGTACGGGATTTTCTTCGTGGTGATGGCGCTGTTGGTAGCGGCCTTCGGCCTGCGCTCGTACCTCTACTTTGTGGTAGCCTATTGGGGCCATACCTTCGGTATCCGGGTGGAGGCGGATATCCGCCGTGACCTGTTCCGGCATATGCAGGAGATGGGCTTTGACTTTTACGACAAGAACCGCACGGGCCAGCTGATGAGCCGGCTCACCACGGACCTTTTTGAGGTGACGGAGCTGGCCCACCACGGGCCGGAGGACCTGTTCATCTCGGTGGTGACGGTGATCGGCGCCCTGGCGGTGATGTTCACCGTGGAGTGGCGCCTGGCTTTGGTGGTAGCCATTCTGGTGCCGCTGTTTCTGCTGCTCATCGTCCACCGCCGCCGTGAGATGAGTGCGGCTTCTCATGCCGCCAAGGTGAAAACCGGCGCCATCAATACGGAGATCGAGTCGGGCCTCAGCGGCGTGCGCACCACCAAGGCATTTGCCAATGAAGCCAAGCAGCAGGCCCGGTTCGATGAGGCCAATCAGGTGTTCAAAACCGCCAAGCGCAATTTCCATAAGGAGATGGGCAAATTCACCGCCTCCATGGAGCTGTTTGTCACCATGCTCTCTGTGGCGGTGATCGCCGTAGGCGGCTGGCTCATTATGGACGGCCGCATGAATTACATCGACCTCATCACCTTCAATTTGTATGTGGCCACCTTCATCAGCCCCGTGCGCAAGCTTGCCAACTTTGCCGAGCTTTTCTCCAACGGCTTTGCCGGACTCAACCGCTTTGTGGAGCTGATGCGTACCGAACCCGCCATCCGTGACGCTGAGGACGCCGTGGAGCTTCAGAATGTTCAGGGCCTGGTGGAGGTGCAGGATGTCAGCTTCCGCTACGACGGCAGCGACGAGGTGCTGCACCATGTGAGCATCACCATCCAGCCGGGAGAGACGGTGGCCATCGTAGGCCCCTCCGGCGGCGGCAAGAGCACCCTGTGCCAGCTGATCCCCCGGTTTTACGACGTGGACTCCGGCGCCGTACGCATCGACGGGGTGGACGTACGGCAGGTGCAGCAGGCATCCCTGCGCCGGAACATCGGCGTGGTGCAGCAGGACGTGTTCCTCTTTGCCGATACCATCCGGGAAAATATCCGCTTCGGCAAGCCCGGCGCCACCGATGAAGAGGTGGAGCAGGCCGCCCGCCGTGCCGAGCTCTATGACGATATCATGGCCATGCCCCAGGGCTTCGATACCTATGTGGGTGAGCGGGGCACCCTGCTCTCCGGCGGCCAGAAGCAGCGGGTGTCCATCGCCCGTATCTTCCTGAAAAATCCCCCCATCCTCATTCTGGATGAAGCCACTTCCGCTCTGGACAGCGTTACCGAGGCCCGGATCCAGCACGCCTTCGATGAGCTGAGCGTGGGCCGTACCACCCTCATCATCGCCCACCGCCTGGCCACCATCCGCTCGGCGGACCGCATCGTGGTGGTGCAGGACGGTCAGATCAGCGAAGCGGGCAGCCATGCCCAGCTGCTGGCCCTGAACGGCACCTATGCCCGGCTGTACCAGACCCAGAATCTGGAGGGCTACCGTGGATAAGCGCACGGTGCTGGACCGTCTGGGAGCGGACGGTGAGGAGCGGCTGCTTTTGAGCCGTGTGTGGGATAAATGGCAGGAGTGCAGCCGCAAAAATCTGCCGGCGGTGACGGTGTTTCTCTCTCCCGCCCAGCAGCTGGCAGCCCGGCGCATGCTGTCGGCGGCAGGGGTGCAGGCGGGTTACGTCTTTTACGGCGGCTATCCCGGTGCCCAGCGCTGCCAGCTCCATTTTCTGCCGGATTGGCAGGAGGAGCCGGAACAGGACGCCATCCGGGCCATCCGGTGCACCTGGTACCGGGAGGAGGAAGTGAACCACCGGGATCTTCTGGGCAGTCTCATGGGTTTGGGTTTGACCCGGGAGGTCATTGGGGATATACTGGTAGGGGAGCACCAGGCGGATGTGCTGGTGAGCGCCTCGGTGGCGGATTTCCTGCTTACCGGCTGGGACAGCGCCGGCCATGCCCGGCTGCACTGTGCACCCCTGGCTCTGGAAGATGTCATCGTGCCGGAGGAAAAGACGAAGCTGATCCGGGACACCGTGGCGTCGCTGCGGCTGGACAGCGTGGTGTCCTCCGCCTTTTCCATCAGCCGCGGACGGGCGGCGGAAGCCATTGCCGCCGGACGGGTGCAGCTGAACTGGCAGGAGTGTACCAAATGCGACCGGACCGTAGGGGAAGGGGACGTGATCTCCCTCCGGGGTCTGGGCAAATGTACGGTGGAATCCGTAGGCGGACAGACCCGTAAGGGCCGTCTGAGCATAAGCATCAAACGATATGTGTAGGGAAAGAGCATATGGATGAGAAGAAAATCGAACGCATCAACGAACTGGCCCGTAAGGCCAAAACACCTGACGGCCTGACGCCGGAGGAAACGGCGGAGCGGGAAGAGCTGCGCCGGGAATATATCGACGCCGTCAAGGGCAGCCTGCTGGCCCACCTGGACAACACCTGGGTGGTGGATGAGCAGGGCAATAAGAAGAAACTGCAGCGCAGAGGGGGAGAAAAATCATGAGCATGGAACAGAACGAACAAGCCAGACAGGAACAGCAGGCCACGATGCAGTCCCTCCGGGGTCAGACCTATTCCCGGTCCCCTGCCCGGAAGCAGAAAAGCACCAGCAGCTTTTCCTGGGCCCTGGTGATTTTCCTCTTCATCGTGTGCTGGCCGGTGGGCCTGGGCCTTGCCATCTGGAAGCTGGCCCAGGGCAGGGAAACCAAAAAAATAACCACCTCCACCGCCGCCAAAAAGAAAGCCGCCAAGCCGGACGGCGGCCGGAAAACCGCCCGGGTTTTGCAGATCATCGGAACGGTGCTGGCGGTGCTCGGCGGCCTGACGGTGCTGCCGGTGGTGGGGGATCTGGGATTCTATATCCAGTACGGCGACTTCTGGTGGCTCTTTGAGGACATTGTGCCGGGCCTGGCCTTCCTGGCCGGCGGCGTTGGCCTGCTGGCCCTGGGGGGCAGCTTCAAGCGCCGCCTGCGGCGGTTCGCCACCTACCTGGCGGCGGCAGGCAAGCAGAACATGATCCCGGTGCAGCGCCTGGCGGGGGCCGCCAAGGTCAGCAGCAAGCAGGTGGAGAAGGACCTGGAGATCATGATCGACCAGGGCATGTGGGGCGACGACGCCTATCTGGATTTGGGTGAGGGACGGCTGTTCCGCTCCGAGAGTGCTGCCAGCGATTACTATGCCGCCCAGCAGCAGCCCCAGGAACCCCAGCAGGAGGAATCCGCCTATGCCGCCCTGCTGGCGGATATCCGCCGTGCCAACGACCGCATCGACGACGAGGTCCTCAGCGCCAAGATCAGCCGCCTGGAGGAGATCGCCGGCCGCATCTTCCATCTGGTGGAAACGGACCCGGAAAAGCAGGTCAAGGCCAGCACGTTCCTGAACTACTACATGCCCACCACCCAGAAGCTGCTGGATTCCTATGCCGAGTTTGAGGAGGCGGACATCCAGGGCGCCAATGTGGACGCCGCCAAGGCCAAGATCGAAAAGACCATGGACGATATCGTCCGGGGCTTCGAGCGGCAGCTGGATGAACTGTACCGCTCCGACGCCATGGATATCGACAGCGATATCCGTGTCATGGAGACCATGCTGCGCCGTGACCACGGTACCGTGGCCGACGACTTCGGATTGCATCAGGAGAGCGGCCAGAACTGAATCACGCCTTTGTCACGGAGCCCTGCCCGGGCTCCGTGCTTTTTTTGCCCTCTGTCAGAACTGTCCGCTTTTTCGGACTATCAATGCGCTATACTGGCACCAAGAACAAAGGAGGTGCCGATATGGAAGGTTTTGCATTGATCATTTCGGTGTGCGGCGCGGCCACACTGGTGAAAGGCTTCATGAAATTCTTCGACTATCTGGAGCGATAGGGAATTGCGCCGCTGCCGCCGGAATGGTATCATGAAGGCAAAAGGGGGGCGAGGGCATGAAAGAACTGATGTCCGCTGTAAAAAGCCATGTGGAGCAGGGGGAACGGGTGGTGCTGTGTACCATTCTGGCCTCTTCCGGCTCCACGCCCCGGGGGGCCGGGGCCCGGATGGCGGTGTTTGCCGATGGCAGCAGCCGGGGCACCGTAGGCGGCGGCGCCGTGGAGCATGCGGCGCGGCAACAGGCGCTGGCGGTGCTGCAAAGCGGCGCACCCCGGCTGGAGGGGTATTGCCTGGCCCCCAACGAAAAAACGGACCTGGGCATGGTGTGCGGCGGAGACGTGACGGTGTATTTCCAGTGCCTCACCGCCGCCGATGTACCTATGCTCCAGGCGGTGCTGGAGGCCCTTTCCGGCGGGGAGGACGCCTGGCTGGTGCTGCAGCTCCGGGAGAATCTGGTGGCGGATACCGGGGTGGTTCGGGGCGATACCGTCATCTTCGGCTCTGTGCAGGAGGGACAGCAGCTGCTGCAGCCGGACACGGTGCTGCTGCGGCAGGGGGAGACTCTGTGGTACGCAGAGCCCATCCGCCGTGCCGGTATGGTGTATATCTTCGGCGCCGGGCACGTGAGCCAGGCCCTGGCTCCGGTACTGCGGACGGTGGACTTCCCGGTGACGGTGTACGATCCCCGGTGCCAGCTTCTCTCACGGGAGCGGTTCCCCACGGCGGATGCCCTGCTGTGCCGTGACTTTACGGAGATGTCCCGGTGCCTTACGGTGACGGACCGGGACTATGTGGTCATCATGACCCCGGGCCACGAGGCGGACCGGGAAGTGCTGCTGTGGGCGCTCTCTACCCCCGCCCGGTACATCGGCTGCATCGGCAGCAGCCGGAAGATCCAGGCTACCCGTGCCTGGCTGGAGGAGCGTGGTGTCCCCCCGGAGGCCTGGGGGCGGGTGTGTGCCCCCATCGGACTGCCCATCGGCGGCAGTACCCCGGCGGAGATCGCCATTTCCGTCACCGCCCAGCTCATCGCCTGCCGCAGCGGGAAACTGTAAAAAAGAGCCCAGCGAACAAGGTGGCAAGCACCTTGTCCGCTGGAGATACAGTCCGCCGTGCGCATCATTTGTCCGCTGAAGGCGGCCAAATGCCACACTTGCGGCCTGAGCAGTATTTTCTCCGACGCACATGTCGCCGGAGAAAATGGATCGCCCTTGCTTCACGCCTGCGGGCGGGAACGCTGTGAGGCTTTATTCATAAGTAGAAGAGCCTTTTCCCAATGGAAAAGGCTCTTTTCATTCCTATAGCGGATCTTTACTGCTGCAGCTCCAGCGTCCGGCGGTAGGCCGCCAGCACCGCCTCCATGGCGGCGGAGCGGAAGCCCTGCTGCTCCAGGGCCCGGACTCCGGCGATGGTGGTGCCGCCGGGGGAACAGACGCTGTCCTTGATCTGGCCGGGATGCTGCCCGGTCTCCAGCATCAGCGCCGCCGCACCCAGCAGCATCTGCCCGGCATAGCGCTGGGCCTGTGCCCGGGAAAGACCGCAGGCCACAGCCCCGTCTGCCAGCCCCTCCATAAAGAGACAGGCAAAGGCCATGCCGCAGCCGGCCACGGTGCTGGCGGCGTCCATCAGCCCTTCGGCCAAAGGCTCCAGCGCCCCGGAGTGAGCCAGTATGGCGCAGAACTCCTGCCGCTGCTGCTGCGTTACCCGGCTGTCGCAGTCATACAGCGTCAGACCCTGGCCTACGGCGCAGGCCACATTGGGCATGATCCGGATCACCGGCAGAGCACACCCCGCCATGTTCCGGATGGTGTCCATGGTGAGGCCTGCCGCCATGCTCACCAGTACGCAGGGGGTGGTGCGCTGGGCCAGAACGGGCTGCAGGGACTGCAGCATCCCGGCCATCATCTGGGGCTTGACCCCTAAAAAGAGATAGTCGCACCGGCTGGCCGCCTCCTCATTGGTGCAGACGTTGGCGCCTAACTCCTGGGCCAGGGTCTGGGCCTTGTCCAATGTGCGGTTGGCCAGATACAGATTGCTGCCTCCTACGGCCTTGGCGGCCGCCCGGGCCAGTGCGCCGCCCATGTTGCCTGTTCCGATGAATCCGACGGTCATACTATATCCTCCTCCATGGGATTTTTACCCATCTTATACCAAACGTCACCGAATTGCAACCAAAATTCCGTTGCCAAACCGGGAATATCCTGTTAAAATAGGGGCATACTTCACCAGAAGAAAGGAGCTTACTGCCATGAATCTGAAAGGTACCAAGACGGAAAAGAACCTGTGGGAAGCCCTGGCCGGCGAGACCCAGGCCCGCAGCAAGTATGACTATTTCGCCTCCGCCGCCAAGAAGGCCGGTTATGAGCAGATCGCCGCTCTGTTCCAGGAGACTGCCAATAACGAGAAGGAGCACGCCAAGCTCTGGTTCAAGGCCCTGGGCCTGCTGGGCAACACGGAGCAGAACCTGACCGCTGCCGCTGCCGGTGAGAACTATGAGTGGACGGACATGTATGACCGCATGGCCCGTGAGGCAGAGGAAGAGGGCTTCACCGACCTGGCCAAGCAGTTCCGTGGCGTAGCCGCCATTGAGAAGGCCCATGAGGAGCGGTATCGTGCCCTGCTGAAGAACGTGGAGATGCAGCAGGTGTTCGAAAAGAGCGAGGAAACCATGTGGGAGTGCCGCAACTGCGGCCACCTGGTGATGGGCAAGAAGGCACCCGAGGTCTGCCCCGTGTGCGCACATCCCCAGGCCTTCTTCGAGGTCCGCAAGACCAACTATTGATTCATTCCGGGATAAAAGAGGGACGGGCGCAAAGCCCGTTCCTTTTTTGTGGGCAGAAGTGACAAAAAGAAAAGAAAGAAATTGTGCATTGATACAGGGGTTATCTGGCGAAAAAGGGGAGAAATGCCGTTGAAAGCTGCCTGTTTCTGTGATAAGATAGATGTATCTTATTCCCACCCCGCCGTTCCACTCCACTTCATGGGCCGGTGGGGCAAAAAGAAGGAGGAAGAAGTCCCGCTGTGGCTGGCGGTGCGTCAGTGTGGAGACCTGACGTAAAACGGCAGCGGCATTGGCCGCCCGTGAGGCCGGACCGGGGAGCCGGGCCGGTTACAGCCAAGAAGTATGGCAAAGGTAGTGCTGAAGAACCTGAAGAAGATCTATCCGTACACCGAAGGCAAGAAGAAGCGCAAGAAGGGCGCAGAGGAGAAAAAGACCAACCTGCAGATCACCGATCAGGGCGTTGTGGCGGTCCAGGAGTTCAATCTGGAGATCGCCGACAAGGAGTTCATCGTGCTGGTAGGTCCCTCCGGCTGCGGCAAATCCACCACGCTGCGCATGATCGCCGGCCTGGAGGACATCACCGAGGGCGAGCTGTGGATCGGCGATCAGCTGATGAACGATGTGGAGCCCAAGGACCGGAACATCGCCATGGTGTTCCAGAACTACGCCCTGTATCCCCACATGACGGTGTATGAGAACATGGCCTTCTCCCTGGAGCTGAAAAAGGCCCCCAAGGAGGAGATCGACCGCCGGGTCCGTGAGGCGGCGGAGATCCTGGACATCACTCAGTATCTGGACCGCAAGCCCAAGGCCCTGTCCGGCGGCCAGCGCCAGCGTGTGGCCATCGGACGTGCCATCGTCCGTGATCCCCAGGTGATGCTGATGGATGAGCCCTTGAGCAACCTGGACGCCAAGCTGCGTAACCAGATGCGTGCCGAGATCATCAAGCTCCGTGAGCGGATCAATACCACCTTCGTCTACGTTACCCACGACCAGACGGAGGCCATGACCCTGGGCGACCGGATCGTCATTATGAAGGACGGCTTCATCCAGCAGATCGGCACGCCCCAGGAGGTGTTCGACCATCCGGCCAACCTTTTTGTGGCCGGCTTCATCGGTACGCCTCAGATGAACCTGTTCGACGCCCGGCTTACCCGTGAAAACGGCAGGTACGTGGTGCATACCGGCGGCATCAGCGTGGAGCTGTCGGAGGAGAAGCAGCAGCGTCTGGCGGCCAAGAACGTGGCGGATCAGGATGTGGTGCTGGGCGTCCGTCCCGACCATCTGATGCTCTGTGCCGACGGCATCAAGGGCCAGGTGGACGTGTCAGAGATGATGGGCTCTTCCGTGCATCTGCATATCACCACCGGCGGCAAGGACGCCATTGTTATCGTACCCACCAACGGCGCCGCCGCCAGCTTCCCCATGGGCAGCGAAGTGAACCTGATTTTCGGCGGCAATGTGGCCCACGTGTTCAGCAAGGACACCGGCGTAAACCTGGAATTCTGATTCTAAAAGAATAGACCCCCAAGAGCCGCTGCTTTTCGCAGCGGCTCTTTTACTCCGGGGAAAAGCGGCACGCCGCTTTTTCCCGGACGAAGGCAGCCCGCTGCGCGCATCATTTGCCCGCTGAAAGCGGTCAAAAGCCACACTTGCGGACTGAGAAGTGTTTTCCCCGATGCACATGTCGCCGGAGAAAACAGATTGGATCCGTTTTGTGCCTGTGGGTATCAACTCTGCGAGGCTTATCTGACAAGCTGAGAGCCGCTGCTTTTCGCAGCGGCTCTTTTGCCTACTGTTCAAGCTGCCGGGGATGTGGTATCATAGGTGCCAAGAGATACCAAGGAGGATATGACCATGAAATGGATGATCGCATCGGATCTCCACGGCAGCGCCCATTGGTGCCGAAAGCTGGTGGAGGCCTTTCACCGTGAGCAGGCGGACCGCCTGATTTTGCTGGGGGATACCCTGTACCACGGCCCCCGGAACCCCCTGCCGGAGGAATATGATCCCAAGTCCTGTGTGGCACAGCTGACGGAGCTGTCCGGCCGTATTGTGTCCGTCCGGGGCAACTGCGACGCCGACGTGGACCAGATGGTGCTGCCCTTCCCCATTATGGCGGAATACGCCCTGCTGGATCTGGGCAGCCGCCTGGCCTTTCTCACCCACGGGGACCGCTGGAACCCGGACAACCTCCCGGCCATGGCCCAGGGCGGCCTGCTGATCAATGGCCACACCCATGTGGCTGCCTGCGAGGAACGTCAGGGGTATTGGTATATGAATCCCGGCTCTCCGTCCCTGCCCAAGGACGGCGGCTTCCGAGGCTATCTGCTGCTGAGCAGCCAGGGCGCCCGGCTGTGCCATATGGACGGCACGGTGGAAAAGGAACTGGATTTCTAATAAGGAAAAGGAGGCGTAAGCCTCCTGTCGGGTCGTCAAAACCGGTAGATTTTCGATTTCGGAGGGAAAGATAGTGTGAAAGAAAACCGTCAGGGTTGTCTGAAGGTGAATTGGCCGCAGGCCAAGAGAGGCCGGCCTGGGCCGTTCGCGTTCAATCAGATCACTTTTCAAAACTTTGGTAAATTTTGAAAAGTGCAGTCAGCCTGGCGAAATTACTTTTTCGCCAGGCTGAAAGGAGGCGTAAGCCTCCTTTTTTGTTATTCTTCCGTGCTGCAGGCGCCGGGATGCGCCGCCACCCACCCCTTCACGTGCTCCATGAACCGCCGAGTGGACAGCGAGCAGCTGCTGCGATCCTTGAGGCACAGGCCGATGCTGCGGTAGAAGGGCTGCTCCAGCGGCAGCAGTACTACGGGATAGGGGCTGTGATGGGTCATCAGCTCCGGCATGATGCTGATACCCAGCCCGTTGGATACCATGGCCAGCAGGGTCTGGTCCTCCTTCACCGTGTACTGCACCCGTGGCTTCACCCGCAGCTTATCCAGCACCGCACCGATCTCATAGTCGCCGCCCTCCTCCAGCTGGATGAAGGGATATTGCTCCAGAGCCTTCCGGGGGAAAACCGTCCGGTCCGCCAGGGGATGGTCCGGGGGCAGCAGCACCATCAGCTGATCCCGGTGCAGCAGAAAGCCGTCCAGCTGCCGCATGGTGGGCAGACGCAGAAAGCCGCAGTCCACCCGTCCCTGGGCGATCCATTCCTCGATCTGGCCGTAGTCCCCGGGCAGGATCTCAAAGTCAATGTGGGGATAGAGCTGCCGGAAATCCTTGAGGATGTGGGGCATCCACTGCACCGATACGCTGGTGAAGGTGCCCACCCGCACAAGGCCGGTGTCCATGCCCTTCAGGTCTTTGGCCGTCTCTTCCATCCGGTGCTGCAGGTTGCACATCTCCTGCAGGTAGGGCAGCAGCTGTCGTCCGTCCGCTGTCAGGGAGATGCCGCTGCGGTCCCGATGCAGCAGCGTCAGTCCCAGCTCCCCCTCCAGGGCGCTGATGGCATGACTCACCCCGGACTGGGTGAATCCCAGCTGTGCCGCCGCCTTGGTAAAGCTGCCCTGCTCCACCGCCTTGACGAATATCTGATACTGGCTGATGCTCATGCCCTCCGCTCCTCTGTTTGTTTTCTTACGATCAGTGTAGCAGATCCTGCACTTTCCGGCAAGAGAAAACATGAAAAATTTTCATGTTTAAGATGAAATACATTCGTTTTACAAATCTAAGGGGCGGTGCTATACTAAGATCAGAAAGTGAAAGGAGCGAATGAGATATGGCAATGGTAACGAAAATGGTACGCTGCGCTGCCTGCGGCAGCACCCACGTGATGGAGACTGAGGGTCTGTTCTGCTGCAAGGATTGCGGCGCCAAGCTGGAGAAGAGCATGAGCGCCGGTGATCTGGAGCAGATCAACCGCATTCAGCTGATGGGCGGCAGCGAGGAAGTGCTGAAGGCACTGCGCGATAAATATCGCAATCTGGATATCTCTACCTGGACCCGGGACAGCCGGCTGCAGGTGGGATGACTTTTCGTGAATAACTCCCTCAAAAGAGAAAGGGACGCCTGTTGGGGGGCGTCCCTTTCTCGTTTTTGTGTTTGTAAAAAAACTGCAGCCTTCCGGTTTTCGGAGGGAAGGAAAGTGTGAAAGGAAACCGTCAGGATTTCCGGAAGGTGAATTGGCCGCAGGCCAAGAGAGGCCGGCCTGGGCCGTTCATGTTCCATTTTACACTTGCATCAGATAGAATCCAGCTGCCAGCCATCTTCCCCATGGTGCAGCACGCAGCCGTAGAGAGCGGTGGTAAGACGCACCAGCTCATGAAGATCCTGCCGCCCCATGGTCTCCCAGGCGGCATGCATGGCCAGCTGGGGAAGCCCCATGTCCACGGTCATCACCGGCAGCAGCGTGGTGGCGATGCTGCCCAGGGTGGACCCGCCGGGGAGATCCGAGCGGTTGGCAAATACCTGCAGGGGGATCTGCTGCCGCCGGCACAGGCTCCGGATCAGGGCGGCGGAAAGTCCGTCGGTGGCGTAGCGCCGTGGGGCGCTGTATTTCAGCACCGGGCCCTGATTCAGAACCGGGCTGTTGCCGCTGTCGCTGAGCTCCGGGTGGTTGGGATGCCGGGCGTGGGCATTGTCGGCGGAGAGCAGGAAGCTGCCCTGCCGCAGCGCCGCTGCGTCCCAGCCCATGGCCCCGCACAAAGACGCCAAAGCGTCCCGCAGGGCGGTGGAACCGGCTCCCTGCCGGGTGGCGCTGCCGATCTCCTCGTGGTCGAACAGGCACAGCGCCTGCAGGGCCGGGGATTCCGGCGCATCCAGAAAGCCCCGGAGACAGGCGTAGGCGCAGGTCAGATCATCCAGCCGGGGCCCGCTGAGGAAATCTCCCCACACCGTGGCCTCATCCAGACACACCAGATAGAGGTCGTGGTCCAGGATCTCCTCCGGCCGGGCATCCGCCCATTGGGCCAGCTGCGCCGTGAGATCGGCACCGCTTTGTGCCATGGCAAAGAGGGGCTGGAGATCCACCGCCGGGTTGAACTGGTTTTCCCGGGAAAGATGCACCGCCACGCTGGGGATCACCGCCGCCGGGCCGGGAGAAGCCACCAGCCGGGACACCACAGTGCCCTGCCGCTCCAGCAGTACCCGTCCGGCAATGCCCAGGGGACGGTCCATCCAGGAGGCGTGGCGCATCCCGCCGTACCCCTCCGTCTGCAGCTGCAGATAGGCGTCCGCCGTTTTGCGCAGTCCGCCGGGCTTGAGCTTGTAGGAGGGGCTGTCGGTATGGGCGGCGGTAAGGATGCAGCCCTCCGGCGTATGGGCAGGCAGCCGCCAGGCCAGCAGCGTGGAGTTCGCCAGCACCTGATAGTACCGTCCGCCGGGCTGCGGCTCCCGGGGCAGGGGAGAGAACCCTGCCTGCCGAAGAAGCTCCGCCGTATGGGCTGCGGCGTGGAAGGCCGTGGGACAGGCCTTGAGATAGGAGAGAAATTCCATACCCATGCTCCTTTTTTTGCTTACAGTTTCTGCAGAAGCCGCAGATAAAATTCCACCGTCCGCACCAGCGTGGCGATGGGCACTCGCTCATCGTTGCCGTGGATCATGGCCCGTTCTTCCTTGGAAAGATGCATGGCGGAGACGCGGTATACCTTGTCGGTGATGCG
>CALWXA010000062.1 GCA_944385395.1 uncultured Oscillospiraceae bacterium
GCAGAGGCAGGAGCAGCAGATCGTAGATCGCAATGTGCAGCAGCATCCCCACGCCCCGCGACAGCGTCAGCACCGCGACGCCGCGGCCACCGGAACCGATCACGGTCAGCGCCAGAACAATAGACAAATACATGGGCAGCAGCCCACCATAAATGAGGTCGTTATACCGCTGGTTTTTACTGTGTTTCTGTGCCTCTTCCCGCCGGAAATAGAGCACGCTGGCAATCGCCACCGCCATAATGGCAGCAACAAGAACCTTGGTCCCAAATTCTACGCTCATAGGGCACCTCTTTCCAGCAGTTCCCGGAGTTCTTCCAGCTCCTCCCGAGTCAGACCGCTGTCACACAGCGCCGCGGCAAAGGTGGGCAGGCTCCCCCCGCACAGCTGGTGGATAAAGCGATTGCCCTGCTGTCCCAGGTATTCCCGCCGGGACACCAGAGGCACATACCGGGCACTGCGGCCCTCTTTCCGTATTTCCAGAAACCCCTTCTCGCTCAGCCGGGTCAGCAGCGTCAGCAGGGTGGTCTGGGCCATGGGATGGTGTTTGTCCAGGATCTGCCGGATCTGCTCTCTGGATACCGGCGGCTCATAGGCCCAGATGGCCTGCATCACCTCCAGCTCCGTGTCCGGCAGCTTCCGCAGCGTTGGTTCCATAGGATGCACCTCCATTATTCTACATTTGTAGTATTTTCTTTATTTTACATTTGTAGAATAAATCTGTCAAGGGGTTTCTGCCCGAAGGAAAAAGAAATCCCCCTCCTTTGAGGAGGGGGATGTTGCATTACGCCTGATAGACGGCTTTGCAGCCCTTGTAGGTCATATAGCAGTCCAGCTTGCTGACGGTTTCAAAGGGAGCGTGCATGCTCAGCACCGGCACGCCGGCGTCCAGAGTGGCGATGTTGCGGTTGGCCATATACATGGCCACGGTGCCGCCGCCGCCGGCGTCCACCTTGCCCAGCTCTGCGATCTGCCAGATCACCTGGGCCTCGTCCAGCACCCGGCGGACAAAGGCCACCGTTTCGGCACAGGCGTCAGAGGAGCCGGATTTGCCCCGGGCACCGGTATACTTGCAGATGCCCACGCCGTAGTTCAGCCGGGCAGCGTTGCGTTTTTCAAAAACATCGGCAAAGTTGGGGTCATAGGCCGCCGTCACATCGGCGGAGAGGCAGAAGGATTTCTCATAGCAGCGGCGCAGCGCCACCCCCTGGCTCTCGCACAGGTCATGGAGGAAGGTATCAAAGGCGGCACTCTGCATACCGGTGACGCCCATGGAGCCGATCTCCTCCTTGTCCGCCAGCATGCACACGGCGGTATGCTCCGGCACATCGATATCCAGCAGGCCCTGCAGGGCGGCAAAGCCGCACACCCGGTCATCATGGCCGTAGGCGCCGATCATGCTGGCGTCCAGTCCGATGTCCGTGGAGTTCCCCGCCGGAACGGCCTCCAGCTCAGCGGAAGCAAAATCGTCCTCGGTAATGCCGTACTTTTCATGGAGCAGCTCCATCACCTGCAGCTTCACCCGGTCGCCCTCGCCGCTCTCGCCCACCGGGCGGCTGCCCAGCAGGATATTCAGGCTCTCGCCGGGGATGGCCTCACCCAGGGGGCGCTTGTTCTGCTCGGCTCCCAGGTGGGGAAGCAGATCGTTGATGACGAACTTGGGCTCGTCTCCCTCGCCCAGGGCCACCGGCACCACGGTACCGTCCTTCAGGACCACCACGCCCCGCAGTTCCAGGGGAATGGTGACCCACTGATATTTCCGGATGCCGCCGTAATAGTGGGTCTTGAAATAGGCCAGCTCGCTGTCCTCATAGAGGGGCGTGGGCTTCATGTCCAGACGGGGTGCGTCGATGTGGGCGGCAATGATCCGGGCGCCCTCGGCCAGGCTCTTGCGGCCTATGACGGCCAGCATCACACTCTTGCCCCGGTTGCAGACATATACCTTGTCCCCAGGCTGCAGATCCATGCCGGTGCGGTAGGGCTGGAAGCCCCGCTCCTGGGCCAGCTGCACGGTGCGCAGGGTGCATTCCCGCTCCGTCTTGCCGCGGTCCAGATAGTCCCGGTACAGACGGCAATAGGCCTCCATGGCAGCCAGGTCTTCCTGGGAAATGCGGTCGTATCCATTCTTGGCGGTGGAAAACAGCTGCTCCTTACGGTCTTTGGTCTTGTTCTCACTCATGGTTCGTTTCCTCCTCAATCAGACGCCGGAACAGCTCCGCCGCCTGCTGCCGGAATTCCTCCGGCCGCTGGGCGGTATTTTCCAGCACGTCTGTGCAATGTGTACGGTAAAAATCATCCGGCTTCTGGGCCTCCACCCGGAGCCGGGCATACGCCTCCCCAATGCCGTCCCGGGCCATGATCCGCCGGACCCGCTGCTCCTTGGGGGCCAGCACCGCCACGGTGCGGCTGCACAGAAGGCCCAGTCCGCTCTCCATCAGGTTGATGGCGTCCAGACACGCCAGGTCATGACCGCAGATACACTCCGCCGCCTTGGGCAGCAGATGGGCATAGATGATGGCATTGAGCCGTTCCAGGGCCAGAGCATCGGAAAATACCCGGTTGCCCAGCTTCTGCCGGTCCAGCGTTCCGTCGGGCAGAAATACCTCACCGAAAGCTTCCCGGATGGCCGTCCCCATGGGGGTATCCGGCCGCAGCAGCCCATGGTACAGGGCGTCACAGTCCACCACATAGCCGCCCAGATCCTGAAAGGCCTGCAGGGCGCTGGTCTTACCGGCGCCGGTGCCGCCGGTGAGCCCGAAAACAGGGCCGCAGCCGGCGTCCTCCACATGGAAGCCCGCCGCCTTCTTCAGGCGGTTGCCTACCGCCAGTCCCAGCCCCTCTTCCGACGGGCACTGGGCGTAAATGTGGGAGACCTCCGTTGCGTCAAAGG
Organism: uncultured Oscillospiraceae bacterium; assembly: GCA_944385395.1. Classification (GTDB taxonomy): domain Bacteria; phylum Bacillota; class Clostridia; order Oscillospirales; family Oscillospiraceae; genus Vescimonas. The sequence continues at coordinate 2,888 of CALWXA010000062.1, forward strand.
CCCGGAGGGCATCGAACACGTGCCGGGCCTGAGCGGCCTTGTCGGCGGCAGGGCCCAGCTTATGGACCACGCAATGGGAGAACAGGGGCGCAAACTCGTCAAAACAGATGACGCCGTCCCCGGCAGCGGCACGGCTCACCACCCAGGCGGCGCTGCGCCGGGGAGATCCGGTGACCACTGTCACCGGAGCGTGGGGTGCGTAGTGGCGGTATTTCATGCCCGGGGCACGGGGATGCTCACCGGGGGACATCTGACGGCGCACGGCGTCGTCCACCGCCACCTCACCCAGCACTTCTTCCAGTGCCTCCAGGGGCAGTCCGCCGGGTCGCAGCAGCCGGGGCGGCTGCACTGTCAGGTCAATGATGGTAGATTCCACACCCACGCTGCAGCTGCCGCCATCCACGATGGCGTCGATGCGTCCGTCCATGTCCTCCAGCATATGGCCCGCCGTGGTGGGGCTGGGCCGTCCGGAGGTATTGCCGCTGGGGGCGGCAATGGGCAGGTCCGCTGCGGCGATGATGGCACGGGTCACCGGATGATCCGGGCAGCGCATGCCTACGGTTTCCAGTCCCCCGGTGGTCTGCAGCGGCACGATCTCCCGGCGGCGCAGGATCATGGTCAAAGGCCCCGGCCAGAACCGCCGGGCCAGGGCGTAGGCCTGAGGCGGCACGTCCAGGCAATACCGCTCCAGCCATGCGGCGTCCGCCACATGGAGGATCAGGGGATTGTCCTGGGGCCTGCCCTTGGCCTCAAAGATCTGACGTACCGCCTGGGCATTGAGCCCATCGGAACCCAGACCATACACCGTTTCCGTGGGGATGCCCACCAGGCCCCCACGGCGGAGGATGGCCGCCGCTTCTTCTATGGTATTTTGGTCCTTTTCGGGATGGAATATCCTTGTGTGCACCGTTGACGCCTCACCTATGACAAATTTTTCAGATGCCCAGATTCTTGCCCACCAGGATCACCTTGATGCGTCCGGCGGGACGGCTGATGCGGGTGGTCACCATCTGGGCGCAGATGGACTGGGCGCTGATGCAGTCACCGCACAGGCCCGTGGCCACGCAGGGCGTGGGGATATCGAACCGCTGGCCGTTGGCGGGAGCCGCACAATGCCGCACCCGGGCCACAGCGTCTGCCAAGGTACCGGCCACCTTGTTCATGCCGGCCACCACGATCACGCTCTTGGGGCCATAGCACAAAGCCGCCACACGGTTGCCGTTGCCGTCGATATTAAAGAGTTGTCCATCCTCACTGATGGCGTTGGCGCTCATGAGGAAGGTGTCGCACAGCAATGCCTGACGCATCAGCTCTGTCTTCTCGGCAGGATCCTTGGCGGTATCCCGGACAATGACCGGATTGCCCCGCTGCTGCAGCAAAGCCTTGATGCCCAGCTGCTCCACCGTTACCGAGCCGCCCCAGGACACCACATGATCCTCCGGGATCAGCTCCAGCACTTTCTGTGCCGCTTCTTCCGGCGTAGAGACGTAATAGGCGTCGAAATGCCGGCGCTTCAGGGCCTCCGCCACCTTGGGGCCTGCCTTGTCGTATCTGGTCTGAATGGGATCAAACATGGTCTTGCTCCTTTCCTTCCTGTCCGCCCTCTTCCAGGCGGCGGGTCTGATCGGCCAGGGTCAGCGCATCGATGAGGTCGTCCAGATCGCCGTTGATGATGGCGGCAATGTTGAAATTCTTATTATCACCCGTGAGCCGGTGATCCGTCACCCGGTTCTGGGGAAAGTTATACGTGCGGATCTTGCCGCTGCGGTCACCGCTGCCCACCTGAGAGCGGCGGGTCTGGGCGATAGCGGCATTCTGCTGGGCCTGCTGGGCCTCATACAGCCGGGCACGCAGGATCTTCATGGCCCGCTCCCGGTTTTTGTGCTGGCTGCGCTCATCCTGACATTCCACCACCGTGCCCGTGGGCAGGTGGGTAATGCGGATGGCGGATTCCGTCTTGTTCACGTGCTGCCCTCCGGCGCCGGAGGAACGGTAGGTATCGATCTGCAGGTCCTTGGGATCGATGGCCAGCTCCACCTCCTCCGCCTCGGGCATCACCGCCACGGTGGCGGCAGAGGTCTGGATGCGGCCGGAGGATTCCGTCTCAGGCACCCGCTGGACCCGGTGGGTCCCGGCCTCAAATTTCAGGCGGGAATAGGCTCCCTCGCCTTCCACCGTGGCCACCGCTTCCTTGACTCCACCCAGCTCCGTTTCATTGCAGCTCACCACATCCAGCTGCCAACCCCGGCGCTCGGCGTACAGGGTATACATCCGCAGAAGATCCGCCGCAAAGAGGGCTCCTTCTTCGCCCCCCACGCCGCTGCGGATCTCCAGCACCACACTGCGGCTGTCGTTGGGATCAGAGGGCAGCAGCAGAACCTTCAGCTCCTCTTCCAGCTGCCCCAGCTCCTCACGGGCCTGGGCCATCTCCTCCTGAGCCAGCTGGCGCAGTTCCTCATCGCCCAGCATCTCTCGGGCCTGATCCAGCCGTTCCTGGGCATGGGCATAGCGGCGGTAGGCATCCACCACCGGCGTCAGTTCCTTTTGTTCCCGACTCAGACGGCGCAGGGCCTCCCGGTCGGAGTAGACCGCCGGATCCGCCAGCTGACGCTCCACATCCTCCAGCCGCTGCTGGATCCGGGCAACTTTTTCCAGCATAGGGCAGCTCCTTACTGTTCCAGCAAAGCCTTGATGTCCTGGAGGAACTTATCCCGCCAGAACTCGTAGCCCACATCGTCC
>CALWXA010000063.1 GCA_944385395.1 uncultured Oscillospiraceae bacterium
AAAAGGCGATATGCTACCCTCCACGGGGCGCATACCGCCTTTTCTTGTTATCCAGCCCTCCGGCTGTATCGGTTGAGCAAAAGTCAGCGTGGGATTGATGTGGTATCTTTAACTAAGTGAAACCCCCGACTCCCATTTGGACACCGCCTGACGGCTGACATGCAGCTGCTCGGCAAACTGTTCCTGGGTCAATCCGTTTCTCTGTCGTACCGCCTGCAGCCGATCTGCAAATGCCATGGGTATCTCCTCCCTTCCGATTGCCTTTATGATACGCCGCTTTCATCTCCGGTTCCACCAACCTAAATTTGCGCGGCATGATTTTTTCATTTGCCCCGGGCAACCTGAAGTTGCCCGGCTCTTCTTGTTCCTGATTATACTGCACCGCCAGGTCCTTTGTCATCCCTGTTTTTCCGGCGGGTAAAAAGTGGCATGGCCGAAATCGGTGTTTTTCGCATATCTTTCTTGCACTTTACCGAAAGGTCATATATGATAGGGTGGAAGCATAGGAAGTGAGGTGTGCCCCATGGCCACATATCTGATCCCCTGCCTGCTGGGTCTTGAGAAGCTGGTGGGGGACGAAGTCAAGCGTCTGGGCCTGCAGGATGTGCAGGTGGAAAACGGGCGCATCCTCTGCCGTGGCACAGCGGAAGATGCGGCACGGCTGAATATCAACCTGCGCTGCGGCGCCCGGGTGCTGCTGGTGCTGTCCCAATTCTCCGCCCGGAGCTTTGAAGAGCTGTTTCAGGGTACCCGGTCCATTCCCTGGGAAGACTATCTGCCCCGGGATGCCGCCTTCCCGGTAAAGGGCTACAGCGTATCCTCCCAGCTCCACGCCGTACCGGCCTGTCAGTCCATCATCAAAAAAGCCATGGTGGAGCGGCTGAAAGCCCATTACCATCTGGAGCAGTTCCCGGAAACCGGCACCAAGTACCAGGTACGTTTTTCTCTTTTCAAAGACCAGGCAGCCATCTGTCTGGACACCAGCGGCGAAGGCCTGTATAAGCGTGGCTACCGTGCGGTAGGCGTAGAAGCGCCCCTGCGGGAGACCCTGGCCGCCGCCATGGTGCAGCTGGCCCGGTACCGGGGCAAGGATCCCCTGTGCGATCCCTTCTGCGGCAGCGGTACCATTCCTATTGAGGCCGCCCTCATCGCCAAGAACCGGGCACCAGGCCTGAACCGGAGCTTTGAGGCACAAAGCTGGGGCTTTCTGCCTGCCGCCGCCTGGGACCGGGCGGTGCAGGAGGCTCGGGACCGGGAATTCCACGGCAGCTATGACATCTGGGGCGGCGACATCGATCCCCGGGCGGTGGAGATCGCCCGGAGCAATGCCCGGAAAGCCGGGGTGGACGATACGGTGCGCTTTGAGGTAGCGGATATGCGCTCTTTCCGCCGCAGCGATACCTACGGCCAGCTGGTGACCAATCCCCCCTACGGCCAGCGCCTGCTGGAAAAGCAGGAGGCGGAGGAGCTCTACCGTGAGCTGGGCCGGATGTGGCAGCAGCTGCCTGACGGCTGGCGGACGCTGATCCTCAGCAGCCACACGGAGTTCGAGCGCTGCTTCGGCCGTCCGGCGGATAAAAAACGGAAGCTCTACAACGGTATGATCAAGTGCGATCTCTTTATGTACGGCAACGTATCTGCCGGCCAACTTTCCCGTAACCGGAGGAAGAAATGAAACACATATTTATCATCAATCCCGCTGCCGGCAAGGCTGACAGCCGCCAGCGCATCTATGCCATGGCGGATGTGCTGCGGGACAAACACGGCCAGGATGTGCAGTGCGTCCTCACCAAGCGGCAGGGCCATGCCACGGAGCTGACCCGCCGGATGTGCGCATCCGGCGAAGAGCTGCGGTTTTACGCCTGCGGCGGCGACGGCACCGCCAATGAGGTGGCCAACGGCATCATCGGCTACGATAACGCCGCCATGACGTGTATCCCCATCGGCACCGGCAACGACTTTCTGAAGAATTTTGGCGACGACGCCCCCCGTTTTTCCGACGCCGAGAACCTGTGGAACGGCCCCCAGTTCCCCCTGGATGTCATCGATGCCGGCGGCCGCATCGCCCTGACCATTGCCTGCTCCGGCATCGACGCCCGGGTGGCCCGGGACGTCCACAAATATAGCGAAAGTCCGCTGCTCAATGGCAAAAGCAGCTATGTGATGTCCCTCATTGCCAATTTCCTCTTCCATCCCATTGCCTCCCGCTGGACGGTGGAGCTGGACGGCAACGCCGTCAAGGGCAACTATGCCCTGGTCTCCGCCTGCAACGGCCGGTATTACGGCGGCGGCTTTATGCCCATGCCGGAAGCCCGGATGGACGACGGCATTCTCAACGTGCTGGTGGTGGACCGGGTCAGCCGCATGACATTCCTGCGTTTCGTGGGCCGGTATGCCAAGGGCGAGTACAAGAAACTCCCCTATATTGCCCACGGATACACCCCCAGGGAACTGCGGATCCGGTCGGAGCAGGCGGATATCGTCACCTGCCTGGACGGTGAGATCCTGGTGAGCTCCGATATCACCATCCGTCTTTCCGACAAGCGGCTGAATTTCTTCGGTCCGGCAGGCTGCGACTGCAACCGTACCGCCCGGGACTGAGGAATTTTAACGGATTTGTGAACTTTTGGATTTTTTTGCTTTTCCCCCTTGCAAATCCCGGATAGTGTGGTATGATAATCAGCGTTAGCACTCCTACTTATTGAGTGCTAACGCTGAATCTTGTTTATGAACTATGATAGATTATAAGGAGGAACCTGTTATGAAACTCACCCCGCTGGCCGACCGTGTGGTATTGAAGATGGTGGAAGTAGAGGAAACCACCAAGGGCGGCATCATCCTCACCGGCTCTGCCAAGGAGAAGCCCTCCATCGCTGAGGTCATCAGTGTGGGCCCCGGCGGCACCGTGGACGGCAAGACCGTGACCATGTCCGTGAAGGTTGGGGACAAGGTCATCACCGACAAGTACGCCGGCACCAAGGTCACCCTGGAGGATGTAGAGTATGTGGTGGTGCGTCAGGGCGATATCCTGGCCATCGTGGAGTAATCAATTTTTTGTTTCCTGATTGGGAGGTAATGCAATATGTCTAAGATCATCAAGCGCGGCGACGAGGCTCGCAAAGCTCTGGAAGCCGGCGTCAATCAGCTGGCCGATACCGTTAAGGTCACCCTGGGTCCCAAGGGCCGCAATGTGGTGCTGGATAAGAAGTTCGGTACGCCCCTGATCACCAACGATGGTGTGTCCATCGCCAAGGAGATCGAGCTGGACGATCCCTTTGAGAACATGGGTGCCCAGCTGGTGCGGGAAGTTTCCACCAAGACCAACGACGTGGCCGGCGACGGTACCACCACCGCCACCCTGCTGGCCCAGGCCATGATCCGTGAGGGTCTGAAGAATCTGGCCGCCGGTGCCAATCCCATCGTCATGAAGAAGGGCATGGCCAAGGCCGTGAAGGCCGCTGTGGAAGCCATCCACGCCCAGAGCCAGAAGGTCAACGGCACCGCTGATATCGCCCGTGTAGGCACCGTTTCCTCCGGCGACGAGGTCATCGGCAAGCTGATCTCCGAGGCTATGGAGAAGGTCAGCGCCGACGGCGTCATCACCATCGAAGAGTCCAAGACCGCTGAGACCTACAGCGAAGTGGTGGAAGGCATGATGTTCGACCGGGGCTATATCACCCCCTACATGGTCACTGATACCGAGAAGATGGAGTCCGTCATCGACGACGCCTACATCCTCATCACCGATAAGAAGATCTCCGTCATCGCCGACATCCTGCCCCTGCTGGAGCAGCTGGTGCAGGCCGGCAAGAAGCTGTTCATCATCGCCGAGGACGTGGAAGGTGAGGCTCTGAGCACCCTCATCGTCAACCGTCTGCGTGGCACCCTGAACGTGGTGTGCGTCAAGGCTCCCGGCTTTGGTGATCGCCGCAAGGAGATGCTGCAGGATATCGCCATCCTCACCGGCGGCCAGGTCATCAGCGAAGAGATCGGCCTGACCCTGAAGGATGCCGACATCTCCATGCTGGGCCGTGCCCGTCAGGTGAAGGTCACCAAGGAGAACACCATCATCGTGGACGGCGCCGGTGATCCCCAGGCCATCCAGGATCGGATCCATCAGATCCGTGCCCAGATCGGCGTGACCACCAGCGACTATGATAAGGAAAAGCTGCAGGAGCGGCTGGCCAAACTCTCCGGCGGTGTGGCTGTCATCAAGGTTGGCGCCGCTACCGAGACGGAGATGAAGGAAAAGAAGCTGCGCATCGAGGACGCCCTGAACGCCACCAAGGCCGCTGTGGAAGAAGGCATCGTGGCTGGCGGCGGCACCATCTTTGTCAATGTGATCCCCGCTGTCACCGCTCTGCTGGATCAGGTGGAAGGCGATGAGAAGACCGGCGTGCAGATCGTGGCCAAGGCTCTGGAGGAGCCTGTCCGTCAGATCGCTGCCAATGCCGGCATCGACGGCAGCGTGGTGCTGGAGAAGGTCAGAAACTGCGGCAAGAACGGCTACGGCTTCGACGCCTATCAGGAAGTGTACTGCGACATGATGAGCGCCGGTATCGTGGATCCCGCCAAGGTGACCCGCAGCGCTCTGGAGAACGCCGCTTCCGTGTCCGGCATGGTGCTGACCACCGAGTCCCTGGTGGCCGACAAGCCCGAACCCCCCGCACCTGCAGCCGGTGCTCCCGACATGGGCGGCATGGGCGGTATGTATTAATCTTTCAGGACCCCTGCCTCAAAAAGCAAAAACATCCGGCATTCCCCGTGGAATGCCGGATGTTCTTTTCCTCCTATGACCAACGGCACATAAAAAAGCCGGGCTCGGTACAACCGAGCCCGGCTTTTTATCTGTTGTTGATGCAAATTGTCTATCAGCCCAGGATGCTCTTGGCCAGAAGCTTATCCAGAGCGCGGATATCCATTCCCTTCTGCAGGTTGATCTTGATCTTACCGGCCTTGGTCCACATTTCGATCTCGGAATTGAAGTCCAGGATTTTGCCGGCATTCTCAGACGAATACATAATGATGGAAGAATACGGCAGGGTATAAATCTCCACCTTCTTACCGGTAAAGCCCTGGGCGTCCCGTACGATCAGCCGCTTATTGGTAAAGATAGCCACATCGCGGATGGTCTTGTAGGCGCACACCGGGGTCTCCCCCTCCACCAGCATATCCGCCACATCACTGGGGACGGGACACGGAGCGCTGAATGTCCACACGGCAAAGGGCTGCAGTTCATTAGCCATAGTAGTCTCCTCCTGTTTCCATTGATTGTGTTTTGGGAATTCCGAAATGCCGGAGAGCATTTCTCTTGCATTTATTTTACATCCCGAAAGATCCTTCTGCCAACATTCACTGCTCTTTGGTCCGGGCAGGTCTTACCTGTATGTACACCACGCCCGCCGCCACCAGGATACCGCCCCAGGCAGAGGCTGCGGAAAGTCCTTTGCCCCATACCAGATCCAGCAGCAGCCCGGTAAAAATCTGTCCCACAAAAGAGCACAAGGTCACCTGCAAAGCCGACAGCCGGGGCACCGTGATGTTGAAGAGCGATACAGTGACCACCCCCAGCATGCCGCCGCAGAAGCTCCAGAACATGATCTCTCCGCCTGCGCCTCCCGTACCCAAAACAGCCGCCAGCACCAGACAGATGGGCAGTCCCACCAGATGGTTGATAAACGAACCGGCCAGCGCCCCCGTCCGGGCCGCCAGAACGCCGTTGACGCCCCGGGACAGTACCACCGTCACCCCGGCGCCTATGGAGAACAGGATGGCCGGCAGAGTGCCCTGGAGACTGCCGCCCAGCATCACGGCAATTCCCGCAGCGGAACAGGCAAGCCCTACCGCCAAAGAAGCATTCAAGGGCCGCTTCACGCTCCCCAGCCACCCGAAATGATCCAGGCAGGTGGAGGTGATGGTCTGGCCCAACAAGCTCAGAGCCACAATGCTGGTCATGCTGATATGGCCGAAGGCAAAGTTATTGAACAAGGTGCTCAATACGCCGATGGCGCCGCCGGCATATGCCCACAGCGGCGCTTTCACCCACACACGCTTGCGGCCCAGCAGGCACAAAGTACCGGCGAAAACCACGCCCACTGCATGGATCACAGCGGCGGCCTCGTAGGCTCCCAGGAAGTCCGCCAGCTGGCCGTTGAGCATCACCATCACAGAGATCACGCCACCGTTGAGCAGGGCAAACAGCTGATACATTCTTACCACCTCTCCTCTCATGCTACCTTCCTTTCGCAGCGGGAGCATATGACACTTGTCATATCGTTTCTCTTCATATACAATAAAAAGGGGGTGCAGTCCATGAAAGAGATCCCAATGCCCCGGGGCAGCAGTGAACATCTGCAGCAATACGGCCTGTCCGCCTGTGAGTGCCGGGCACTTGCTTTCCAGCGCGGTGAGGTCATCATTTCCCAGGGAATGGCTGTGGAAAGCCTGTATTTCGTGATATCCGGCCAGGTGGAAGCCCGTATCCTGTACCCGGACGGGCGGCAGCTGGCGCTGTGCTATACGCCCCAGGACGGCGTGCTGGGGGATGTGGAGCTGATGGGAGAATACGGCGCCGCATCCGCTACGGTGTCCGCTATGACAGAGGTAGTATGCCTGGCATTCCCCTATGCCAAAGCCCGGGAGCAATACCGGCGCAATCTCACGTTCCTGCGGCAGATCGCCCGGGATCTCAACAGCAAGCTGCGGCGGAACACCCAGCGGCTGGTGTCTGCCAGCCTGGCTCCGGCCCACGTCCGTATTGGGCGGTTTGTGCTGCACAGCGCTGCGCATGGCCGCTACTGCGGCACCATGACCCAGATTTCCGAAGCCACCGGTATCAGTTACCGCCATGTGCTGCGGGTGATGGCCTCCTTTTGCCGGGATGGCATCCTGAAGAAGACGCCCCAGGGCTATCTGCTGACGGATCTTGCCGCTCTGCAGGAACTGTGTCAGTAATGTCCTGCCCGAAGTGATTCTTCTTCCCTGACGCAAGCGCCTCGGAAATTCGCAGTCCGGGAAAAAATCGCTTACTTTTGAGAAAAAACTGTTGACAACACCGCTTTGCGTATGGTATATTAACTCTTGCCTTGTCGAGGCAAGTTATGGCGGCGTAGCTCAGTTGGCTAGAGCATGCGGTTCATACCCGCAGTGTCACCGGTTCAAATCCAGTCGCCGCTACCATCTCCGGTGAGATGGATCCATCTCACCGGTACCCCTTGGGGATCAACATCTACGGCCCGTTGGTCAAGTGGTTAAGACACGGCCCTTTCACGGCTGTAACATGGGTTCGAGTCCCGTACGGGTCACCATTTGGAGGCTTAGCTCAGCTGGTTAGAGCGCCTGCTTCACACGCAGGAGGTCACTGGTCCGAGTCCAGCAGTCTCCACCAAAAAATCCCGGAATCGCAACGATTCCGGGATTTTTGTTTTCTGCCAAACGCATAATCGCAGCGAAAGCACTCCACGCCCGGGAATCCTACGATCCCCGGGCATTCTTTTTGTGCCGGCTGCCGCCGGCGGCCGCTGTCGCCGAACTCGCTTTCCAAATGTTTACAGTTCATTCATTGACCGTTCGGTCTATTTTATATATAATAGACCGTATAGTCTATGATGGAGGTGTCCCATGAGACAGGCAGAGAAAACACAAATAACCAGGGCCCGCATTCTTGCTGCCGCACTGGAAGAATTCGGGCAGAAAAGCTATGCAGATGCATCCGTCAACAGCATCTGTGCCCTGGGGCACATCCCCAAGGGGCTGTTTTACCACAACTATAAGAGCAAAGATGCGCTCTATCTGGAATGTGTAAAGCTGTGCTATCACCAGATGGTGGCTTATATGAAGGAACGGTGTCCCCAGTCGGGAGATGTGAAGGAGCGTCTGCGGCAGTTTCTTCTGATACGCCAGGCTTTTTTTGAGGAAAATCCCGGCTTTTCCAATATTTTTTTCAATGCGGTGCTGCAGCCGCCTGAGCATCTGGTCAAGGAGCTCACGGACCTGCGCACCGACTTTAACGGGTATTTGACCCAGTCCTATCTCCAAATACTTCAGCAGCTCCCCCTGCGCAAGGGCGTAACCCCCGGGATGGCGCTGGAGTACTTCCTGGGGGTTTGTGAAGTATTCAATGGCTATTTCCGGAAGCAGGCGGAGCAAGCCGGAGATTATCACACCCTGATCCACGATCACGAAGACAAATTGTCCTGGGTCTTTGATGTGATGCTCTATGGCATTGCCGCCCAGGATTCCCCGGATTGAATAGGTCAGCGAAGCGACCAAGTATATATTCCAACGCAAAGGGGCCTGCCACGCAGGCAGACCCGGGTCTTATGAAAAGAGGATCGGCAAACCATCATGATCTTATTTGTGCAGCTTTTATTAACCATTGCCATCGCCTTTCTGGCCGGAAAATTGGTTTCAAAAATATCGCTTCCATCCATACTGGGATGGCTCCTTGCGGGTATGCTGCTGGGCCCCCATGCCCTCTCTCTGATGAGCCAGCAGCTCCTGGACGCTTCCTGGTATCAGGCCGTGGTACATGTGCTTGAATGCAGCGTAGGCCTGATGATCGGCACGGAGCTGGTGTGGAGCAAGATCGCCCGCACCGGAAAGTCCATCGTCATCACCACGCTCACCCAATCGCTGGGAACATTCTTCCTGGTTTCGGCGGTTTTCAGTGTGGTATTCTACTTCTGTCATATCCCCATCTACCTGGCCTTTATTTTTGATGGAATCGCGCTGGCCACGGCCCCTGCTCCGGCGCTGTCCATTGTCCGGGAGTTCAAAACCGCAGGCCCTGTTACCCAGACGCTGATCCCCATGGCCGCTATGGACGATATCGTAGGCTGCATCGTGTTTTTCATCACCATCGCCCTTGTGGCAGGGCATCTTTTCTCCGGGAACCTTCCGGCCTACATGATCCCGCTGGTGGTATTGCTCCCCCTGGTCATCGGTATCGCAGCAGGCTTTCCCGCCGGTCTGCTGCTGAAAAAAGAGCGGGGCAAAGCCGCAACGCTGGGTCTGCTGGGCGGCATGATCGCCGTGGTCTCCGCCATTGGTCTCATTTTGAGTACCCTCTTGCTCCCCTACCCCATTTTGAATTTCATGCTCATCGGCATGGCCTTTTCCGCTACATTTGCCAATATGGTGTCCCAGGAACGGCTGGATCAGATCATGGACAGCTTCAGCCCCGTGCTGGGCATCGGCATGCTGGTGGTCATACTGAATCTGGGTGCACCCCTGGATTACCACCTGATCCTGGGCGCAGGTCTTTTTACCCTGGTTTATATTCTGGCAAGAGCAACAGGCAAATACTTTGGTGCCTATCTGGGTGCGTGTATCTGTAAATCTCCCAGTACCGTAAAAAAGTTCCTGGGTCTTACGCTCCTGCCCCACTCCGGTGTGTCTCTGGTATTTACCGGCATCGCCGTGTCCGTTTTGTCATCCCCTGCTCCGGACTGTGCGCAAATCATTCAGGGCACCATTGCGGCAGCTGCCGTCATCAACGAAGTGATCGCCGTCCTTGCCGCCAAAAAGGGATTTGAATGGGCACACGAGCTCTATGCCGCTGCGTCCTGATTCTCCCACCCACATCTGCTGCCCGCTATACCCCTTGAACATCTCAGCAGAATCAGGCGCTGCACCTCGGCTCCGCCGCTTCTTTCACAAAAAAAGCCCCCGGTCCGGGAAACCCGGACCGAGGGCTTTTCACAACTGGAAGCCTCTCAATTCTTATTCCTTGACGGCAATGGCCTCGATCTCACACAAGACGCCTTTGGGCAGTTCCTTCACCGCCACGCAGCTCCGGGCGGGCTTGGCGGTAAAATACTGGGCATACACCTCATTGAAGGCACCAAAGTCCGCCATATCTGCCAAAAAGCAGGTGGTCTTTACCACATTTTCAAATCCCATCTCTGCTGCCTTCAAAATGGCTCCCACGTTCCGGCAGCTCTGATGTGCCTGGGCGGCAATGCCCTCGGGCACGGCACCGGTAGCGGGATCCACCGGGATCTGACCGGAGGTAAACACAAAGCCGTTGACCACATAGCCCTGGGCATATGGGCCAATGGCGCCGGGCGCCTCCTTGGTTTCCAATACATGCATAGTCAGCTGATCCTCCTTTTCCATCCTTCCGGCTGCCGCCGGAAGCCATGATTTACAGGGAGCACTGCTGCAGCAGCTCTTCCCACTTGCGGTCCACTTCCGCCTGGACCTGGGCGATCATCCACTCATTGCCGGGCTTGAACATGTGGGCAAACCGGCCCTGGAGCTTCAGATATTCCTCCACCGGCAGCTTCTTTTTCGGCTCATAGGTGAGGCGGTATTTGCCCTCCACCACCTCATACAGCGGCCACACGCAGGTCTCTACCGCCGCTTTGGTGACGGTCATCATCTCCTCGCTGGGATATCGCCAGCCACGGGGACAGGGGGCCATCACGTTGAGGAAGGCAGGGCCCGGGGTATAGATGGCCCGGTGAGCCTTCTCCGTGATGTCCTGGAAGTTCCCCAGGAAGGTGGTCTGGGCCACATAGGGCACACCGTGGGCCACCATGATCCGGGTAAGATCCTTCTTCTGCTGCAGCTTGCCGGGCACCACGGAGCCTACCGGCGTGGTGGTGGTATCGGCAAAGTGGGGCGTGGAAGAGGAACGCTGGATGCCGGTATTCATGTACGCCTCGTTGTCGTAGCACACGTATACCAGATCGTGTCCCCGCTCCATAGCACCGGACAGGGACTGGAAGCCGATGTCGTAGGTGCCGCCATCGCCGCCGAAGGCGATAAACTTCCAGGTCTCGTCGATCTTGCCCCGTTTTTTCATGGCCCGGTAGGCGGTCTCCACACCGGAGAGGGTGGCCCCGGCGTTTTCAAAGGCGTTGTGGATGAAGCTGTCCTTCCAGGCGGTATAGGGATACATGAAGGTGGATACCTCCAGACAGCTGGTGGCAGAGCACACCACCGCCTTGTCCTCCGGTTCCAGGGCACGCAGCACGGTTCGTACCGCCACGGGGGAACCGCAGCCGGCGCACATCCGGTGTCCGGCGGAGAGCCGGTCTTCTTTCATCACATTCTCTTTCAGATTGTAAGCCATATCCATCCCTCCTTATTCCCGCACGTCCAGATAGCGGTAGGTCTCCCCTACTGCGCCGGTCCGGGTGATCTCCTGCAGCTCGTCAAAGACATGCTGGATGCTTTCCACCCGCACGTCCCGGCCGCCCAGACCGTAGATGTAGCTGATGCCCTTGGGCTCATGGACGCCCTGGGCATACAGAGCCGCCGTTACCTCGGCATACAGGGGCCCGCAGTGTCCGTTGAAGCTGTCGGCTTTGTCCATCACGGCAAAGCTCTTCACCTTTGTCAGGGCCTTGACCACCTCTTCCGTGGGGAAGGGGCGGAAGGAGCGGATCTTCACCAGGCCCACCTTCCGGCCCTGGCTGCGCAGCTCCTCAATGGCGGCCTTGGCGGTACCGGCGGAAGAGCCGATGATGACGATGGCCTCGTCGGCATCCTCCATCCGGTACTCCTCCACCAGGCCGTAGGTGCGGCCGGTCATCTCTCCGAACTGGGCACCCACCTGGCGGATCACATCCTTGGCGTCCAGCATGGCCTGGGCCTGGAGGCGCTTGCACTCCATGTAATATACCGGCGTGGCGTAGGCGCCCACGGCGATGGATTCGTCTTTGTTCAAGAGATAGTGCTCCGGATGATACTCGCCCACAAAGGCCTTCACCTTGTCATCCTCCACCAGCTCGATATTCTCGATGGCGTGGGAGGTGATGAAGCCGTCCTGGCAGACCATGATGGGCAGGCCCACCGCCTCTCCGATGCGCATGGCCTGGAGGTAGTTGTCATAGGCCTCCTGGTTGTTCTCGGCAAAGAGCATCAGCCAGCCGGCATCTCGGACGCCCATGGCGTCGGAATGGTCGTTGTTGATGTTGATGGGGCCGCTGAGGGCACGGCAGGATACCGCCAGAGTGATGGGCAGCCGGTCGGAGGCCGCCACGTACAGCATCTCCGTCATGTAGCAAAGGCCGCAGGAGGAGGTGGCGCTGATGGCCCGGCAGCCGGCGGCCTGGGCGCCGATGCAGGCAGACATGGCCGAATGCTCCGACTCCACCGCCACGAACTCCGTATCCACCTGTCCGTTGTCTACGTAGCTGGAGAAATACTGGGGGATCTCCGTGGAGGGGGTGATGGGGAACGCCGCCATCACATCGGGGTTGATCTGCCGCATGGCATAGGCTACTGCCTCATTGCCGGAAAGTCTTTCTTTGATTCCCATATTCCGCCTCCTTACTTCTCATCCCGGACCATAGTGATGGCCCCGAAGGGGCAGGCGCGCATGCAGATCCCGCAGCCCTTGCAGTAGAAATAGTTGAACTCCTCCCGTTTGCCCTGGGCATTGACGGGAATGGACATGTCGGGACACACCGGCACGCACAGAAGGCACTGACGGCATTTGTCCCAGTCCACCACCGGCTTCATGGTGCGCCAGTCGCCGGTCTCCACAGCGGCAGAGGTGCCGCCTTCAAAAATGTTGCACCCCGGGGTGATGTCACGCCAGGTGACCTGGGGCGTCATATCCTTAGCCTGATGCTTCATCCTACCTGCACCTCCTCCATGGCACGCTTCAGTGCCCGCATGTTGCCGTCAATGATCTGGGGCTTGGCGGCGAATTTGTGACGGAAGGAGGCCTCCATGTCCTGGATAAACTCCTTTTCTTCCACTACACCGCTGACCTTTACCACCGCTGCCAGCATGGGGGTGTTGGGGAAATTCTTACCCAGCTCCGCTTCGCTGATGGCGGCGGCGTCGATGGTGCACACCCGTCCGGTGTAGCCCTTGAGCTGGGGCCGCAGCTGCTCCGGGGTCTTGCCGGAGTTGATGATGATGGCACCCTCCGGCTTCAGTCCGGCGGTGACATCCACGGCGGAGAGCAGCGTTTCATCCACCACCACCACATAATCCGGCTCATAAATGTTGGAATGAACGGTACTGCGCACATCGCTGATGCGGTTGTAGGCAGTGATGGGGGCTCCCATACGTTCGGGACCGTACTCCGGGAAACCCTGGACGAATTTGCCGGTGTTGAAGGCTGCATCCGCCAGCAGCAGGGATGCCGTTTTGGCGCCCTGGCCGCCCCGGCCATGCCAGCGGATCTCAACGATTTGGTTCATATTCTCTCCTTTTTATGGCTCATAGGGTGCAAAAAGCGCCTGCCACCCCGGGCAGGCGCTCCCTGCACACAAGTTGTCAGTGGTCTTTTTTGCCCAGGAGGTCATCGATGAACTGCTGGGCCACACGGCCGGAGAACCCGCCGTGGCGTACCTCCCAGGTGTTGGCCCGGGCCAGCAGCTCCTCTTCCGGCATGGTGATGCCGTGGCGCTGGGCCAGGAACAGCACGATCTGGCGGAACTCCTTGGGATTGGGTGCGTTGTAGTTGATGCTGACGCCGAACCGGGCCGCCAGGGACAGCTTTTCTTCCATGGTATCGCTGCGGTGGATGTCCCCGTGGTGCTCCATGTCCGTCCGGTCGTTCCAGGTCTCACGGATCAGGTGACGGCGGTTGGACGTGGCATAGATCAGCACGTTGTCCGGTCGGGTCTCTACGCCGCCTTCGATGACGGCTTTCAGGAACTTGTACTCCACCTCATTTTCCTCAAAGGACAGATCGTCGATGAAGATGATGAAGCGGTAGTTGCGGTTCTTGATCTCCGCCAGCACCGCGGAAAGATCGTGGAACTGGTGCTTGTAGATCTCGATCATCCGCAGCCCCCGGTCATAGTACTCGTTGATGAGCGCCTTGACACTGGTGGACTTGCCGGTACCGGCGTCGCCATAGAGCAGCACGTTGTTGGCCCGGCCGCCGGAGAGGAAGGCCTCAGTGTTCTGCCGCAGCTGTTCCTTCTGGCTCTCGTAGCCCAGGAGATCCGACAGCATCACCCGGTCGATGTTGCTGATGGGCAGGAACTCCACGCCCTCCCCCAGCGAACGGATGCGGAAGGCCCGGTTCATGGCGAAGGTGCCGTAGCCGTACTGCCGGTAGTAGTCCGTCATCACCCGGAACATCTCGTCCTCATCGGCCGTGGCCTCCAGCTTGGCGCACAGCGCCTGAACCTGGGTGCTGACATCCCGGTTATAAAGCCGCTCCCGCTTGGGGATGGCCTGGTAGTTGCATAGGACGGACAGGCAGTCGATGCCCAGATCCTTCTCAAAAGCTGTGAAATCATAGTCCATTAGCTGCCGGAATACCCGGAAATCACTGCGGGCAAAATGGTTGACGCTGCCCTCCACCGCCCCCACCCGCTCGCAGGTGCGGGTAAAGGAGTTGCAGTTGGTCATCAGAAGCCAGGTGAGGTAGCAGTGCCAGAGATTGCGGTCAAAGCCGCACTGGGTGGAAAGGTCCAAAAGCCTCTTCACCTGCCGGTGGACCCGGCCGGTGAGCTCCTCCTTGTCCGCCTTTCCCTGCTCCCAGTCCCGGATGATTCCGGCAAGGCATACCAAGATCTCATCGTCCGGCAGCTCGCTGAACAGAATCAGCTGTGAAAGATAGGGATACATGGGCCATACGCCTCCTTTTTACAGCGTTTCATTCCAGCACGGCGCCCCGGTCGGCAGAGGATACCATCCGGGCATACCGGGCCAGATACCCGGTCTTGATCCGGGGCTCCGGACATACCCAGGTACTGCGCCGGCGCTGCAGCTCCTCATCGGATACCTGCAGCGTGATGGTGTGACCGGGGATGTCGATGGCGATGAGATCCCCCTCCTGTACCAGGCCGATGGGGCCGCCGGAAGCAGCCTCCGGGGATACATGGCCGATGGATGCCCCCCGGGTGGCGCCGGAAAAGCGTCCGTCGGTGATGAGAGCCACATCCTTGTCCAGACCCATACCGGCGATGGCGGAGGTGGGGTTGAGCATCTCCCGCATACCGGGACCGCCCTTGGGCCCTTCATAGCGGATCACCACCACATCGCCGGCCACGATCTTACCGGCGTAGATGGCGGCAATGGCGTCATCCTCGCAGTCAAAGACCCGGGCCGGGCCGGTGTGATGCATCATCTCCGGGGCCACGGCAGACTGTTTCACCACGCAGCCGTCGGGAGCCAGATTGCCCTTGAGCACGGCGATGCCTCCGGTGGCGCTGAAGGGCCGGTCCACCGGCCGGATCACCTCTTCGTTGCGGTTCACCGCACCGGCCAGGTTTTCATGCATGGTCTTTCCGGTGACGGTGAGGACGCTGCCGTCCAGCAACCCCGCCTCCTCCAGCTCCGCCATGACGGCGTACACACCGCCGGCGGCGTCCAGATCCTCCATGTAGGTGCTCCCGGCAGGGGCCAGGTGGCAGAGGTTGGGGGTCTTTTCGCTGATTTCGTTGGCCATGTCGAAGTCCAGCCGGATGCCGCACTCATGGGCGATGGCCGGCAGATGCAGCATGGTGTTGGTGGAGCAGCCCAGAGCCATATCCACAGTCTCGGCGTTGTGGAACGCCGCCGGGGTCATGATATCCCGGGGCCGGATGTTGTTCTTCACCAGCTCTATGATCTGCATGCCTGCGTGCTTGGCCAGCCGCAGCCGGGCGGAATACACGGCAGGGATGGTGCCGTTGCCCCGGAGGGCCATGCCGATGGCCTCGGTAAGGCAGTTCATGGAGTTGGCGGTGTACATGCCGGAGCAGGAGCCGCAGGTGGGGCAGGCATTCTGCTCGTAGTCCTCCAGACCGGCGTCGTCCAGCTTGCCGGCATAGTGGGCACCCACGGCCTCGAACATATGGCTCAGGCAGGTGCGGCGTCCGTCGCTGAGGCGACCGGCCAGCATGGGGCCGCCGGAGACGAAGATGGTGGGGATGTTCACCCGGGCCGCCGCCATCAGGAGGCCGGGTACATTCTTGTCGCAGTTGGGGATCATCACCAGACCGTCGAACTGATGGGCCATGGCCATAGCCTCAGTGGAGTCGGCGATGATGTCCCGGGTCACCAGGGAATATTTCATTCCCACATGGCCCATGGCGATGCCGTCGCACACAGCGATGGCAGGGAACTCCACCGGTGTGCCGCCGGCGGCACGGATGCCGTCCTTGACGGCCTGGGCGATCTTGTCCAGATTCATATGGCCCGGCACGATCTCGTTATACGAGCTGACCACGCCGATGAGAGGCCGCTGCAGCTCCTCCTTGGTGTAGCCCAGGGCATAGAGCAGCGAGCGGTTGGGTGCAGCAGGCACGCCGGTGGTGATTACGTCGCTTCGCATGGAAGCACCTCCCTTGTTCATCCGTTAGTTGGAGGCGGTATCCGGATCCACGTCGGCGCCCCAGAGCATATTCTTGCGCAGCTCGGCACCCACCACTTCCATGGGATGCTTGGCCAGCTGGGCACGCTTGGCGTTGAAGAAGGTACGGCCGTTCTTGTTCTCGGCGATCCACTTGCCGGCAAACACGCCGTCCTGGATATCTGCCAGCACCGCCTTCATGTTCTTCTTGGTCTCCTCATAGGGCAGGATCCGACTGCCGGAGACGTATTCACCGTACTCGGCGGTGTCGGAGATGGAGTAGTTCATCATGGCCACGCCGCCCTTGTTGATGAGGTCGATGATGAGCTTCATCTCGTGGATGCACTCGAAGTAAGCGTTCTCAGGGGCATAACCGGCTTCCACCAGGGTCTCGAAGCCCAGCTTCATCAGCTCCACCACGCCGCCGCACAGCACGGCCTGCTCGCCGAAGAGGTCGGTCTCCGTCTCATCCTGGAAGGTGGTTTCCATGACGCCGCCACGGGCGCCGCCGATACCGGCAGCATAGGCCAGACCGATGTCATAGGCCTTGCCGGTGGCGTTCTGCTCCACGGCGATGAGGCAGGGCACGCCCTTGCCGGCCACATACTGGGACCGCACGGTGTGCCCGGGGCCCTTGGGGGCGATCATCAGCACGTCCACGTCGGCAGGAGGCACGATCTGCTTGAAGTGAATGTTGAAGCCATGGGCAAACATCAGGGCGTTGCCGGTCTCCAGATTGGGGGCGATGTCCTTCTTATATACCTCGGCCTGGGTCTCATCGTTGATGAGGATCATCACGATGTCGGCCCACTTGGCGGTCTCAGCCACAGTGGCCACCTTCAGACCGGCCTTCAGGACGTTGTCCCAGTTCTTACTGCCGGCCCGGAGGCCCACGCAGACGTCACAGCCGGAGTCCTTCAGATTCAGCGCATGGGCGTGGCCCTGAGAGCCGTAGCCGATGATGCCGATCTTCTTGCCGTCCAGCTTGCCCAGATCGCAGTCCTTCTCATAATACATTCTTGCCATAGTCGTATTCCTCCCGTAATTTATTGATATCGTAAATGGTATGGCTTCCTCGTTCGATGGCAATGGTGCCGGTTTTGGCGATCTCCATGATGCCGAAATCCTCCAGCATCCGGATGAGTGCCTTCACCTTGGCAGGGTTGCCGAAAGTGTAAATGGTGAGCGCTTCCTTGTCC
This sequence comes from uncultured Oscillospiraceae bacterium, assembly GCA_944385395.1. GTDB lineage: Bacteria > Bacillota > Clostridia > Oscillospirales > Oscillospiraceae > Vescimonas. Next base: position 17,458 of record CALWXA010000063.1, read on the forward strand.
ACGTCGATGACCTTGGCGTGGAAGATGTTCACCAGCTGGATCACCTCGTCCCGTTCCTCCCGGCGGGCGGCCCGGACCTTGACGAAGGCGTTTTCCTGACGGATGCAGGTCTCCTCGTCCAGGATCTTCACCGCCTGCACCGGAAGCAGCTTGCGGCACTGTGCGGCGATCTGATCGATCATCAGCTCATCGCCCAGGATCTCGATGGAGATACGGGTGATGCCGGGCCGGTCGGTGGCACCGGAGACGATGGACTCAATGTTGTAGCCCTTCCGGGAAAAAAGCCGGGCCACCTGGCTGAGCACGCCGGGGATATCCTCCACCAGGATGCACAGGGTGTAGAGCTTTCTTGTGGTATCAAATTCTTTTTTCACAGGCTCGCCTCCTGTTCCGTCAGCAGGAATTTGGTGATGGGAGACCCGGCAGCCACCATGGGCCGCACCATCTCATCCATGTCCAGCACGCAGTCGATGACGGCTCCGGTGCCGCAGGAGAGGGCCTGCCGGAAGGCCTCCTCCATCTCCTGACGGTTGGTGGCCCGATAGCCGTGGAGCCCATAGGCCTCCGCCAGCTTCACGAAATCCGGCCCCCGGTCCAGAGTGGTTTCGGAGAAGCGCTTGCCGTAGATCAGGTTCTGCCACTGCCGGACCATGCCCAGAGTGCCGTTGTTGAAAACCACCGAGATCACCGGCAGCCCATAGTGCTCCACGGTGCACAGCTCATGGCAGTTCATCCGGAAGCAGCCGTCGCCGGTGATGTGGATCACCCGCTTGTCGGGGTTGCCCATCTGAGCTCCCAGGGCAGCGCCCAGGCCGAAGCCCATGGTGCCGAATCCGCCGCTGGTAAGCAGCTGGCCGGGATAGCTGAAGTGGAGATACTTGATGGCCCACATCTGATGCTGGCCCACGTCGGTGGCCACGATGGCATCCTGGGGTGCCTGGAGCCGGATCACCTCCAGCACCTGCTGGGGGGTGAGCTTCTCACTGTCCTCTGCCACCGAGGGAGCCCGCAGGGGCAGGATCCGTTCCTTCCATTCCGGATGCTGGTACTGGGGCAGCTTCTCATTGAGCATCTCCAATACCTGCCGGGCCGAGCCGATGATGTGGTGGTCGGTGAGGATGTTCTTGTCGATCTCCGCCCGGTCGATGTCGATCTGTACGATCTTGGCCTGCTTGGCGAAGGTTTTGGGGTCCAACGCCACCCGGTCGGAGAACCGGCAGCCCACGGCGATGAGGAGATCACACTCATCGCAGGCCACGTTGGAGGCCTGGGAGCCGTGCATGCCGATCATGCCGGTGGTGAGGAGATGGCTGCCGGGGAATCCGCCGCCGCCCATGACGGTGATGGCCACCGGGGCGTCCATCCGCTCAGCGAAGGTGCGGAACTGCTGATCCGCCTTGCCTCGGACCACGCCGCCGCCGCAGATGAGAAGCGGCCGCTGGGACTGTGCGATCATCTCCAGCAGGGTGTCGATATCCTGCCGGTCCACCTCCGGTTCCTTGAGCTGATGGCTTGCATTGATGTGGCGGATGCTCTCACACTGGCGGTTCTCCCGCCAGGGGATGAAGGTATAGTCCACCATCTCCGTAGGAGCGGTGACATTTTTCAGAAAGTCGATGAGCACCGGGCCGGGCCGTCCGCTGGCAGCCACGGCAAAGGCCTGACGCATCACGTCGGGGATGGTCTGGGCGTCCCGGACCAGGAAGGCCGCCTTGGTGATGGGCATGGCGATGCCGGTGGAGTCCACCTCCTGAAAAGCATCCTTGCCCAGCAGGCTCTCCCCTACATTGCAGGTGATGAACACCACCGGCGAGGAGTCCAGATACGCCGTGGCGATGCCGGTGGTGAGGTTGGTGGCCCCGGGTCCGGAGGTGGCGAAGCACACGCCCACCTTGCCGGTGGAACGGGCATAGCCGTCGGCGGCGTGGGCCGCCCCCTGCTCATGGGCGGTGAGCACATGGCGGATCTTCCCCTGATAGCGGTAGAGCTCATCATATACGTTGAGGATGGTGCCGCCGGGATACCCGAATACGGTGTCCACCTCCTGCTCCAGCAGGCACTCCATAATGGCCTGGGTAGCTGGGATCTTCAAATCACATTCCTCCCTTATATCCGAAACCTTTACATTTTCCCCGAACCCTTCTGCAGGGCGATGATGCCGGTGCGGGCCACTTCCAGAATGTGGAAGGGCCGCAGCATCCCTTCAAAGTCGTCCACCCGGACGGGTGTATCGGCGATCTCCATGGTCATGGTGGTGGGGGTGACATCCAGCACCCTGGCGCCCATGATCTGGCAGATGGTCATGATGTTCTCCCGGGTACGGGCGTTGGCGCTGACCTTAATGAGCATCAGCTCCCATCCGATCATGCTGTGTTCGTCCAGCGTCCGGACCTTGATGACCTCCACCAGCTTGTTGAGCTGTTTTTCCACCTGCTCCACCACGCTGTTGCCGCTGTCCACGATGATGGTGATCCGGGACAGGCTGGGGTAATCGGTGACGCCCACCGCCAGGGACTCGATGTTGAATGCCCGCCGGGAAAAGAGACTGGTGATGCGGTTGAGCACACCGGCCTGATTTTCCACCAGGACGGAAATGGTCTGTTTCATCGTCTCTCCTCCTTTAATCCGTGGTCAGGCACTGGCTGCTGACGTCGGCGATAAGCAGGCAGCTGCCCTTGGCTGCCATCAGCCGGTCCAATGCCTCCTCCACCTGGTCTTCTTCGCTGACGTGGATGCTCTCCACACCGTAAGCCGCCGCCAGAGCGGCGAAATCCGGATCACCCTCCAGGTTGACACCGAAGGACCCGTGATAGGGCGGCTGGTTCTGGATCTGATGCACCAGACCCAGCACACCGTTGCGCAGCAGCACGATCTTCAGATCCATGCCCTTGGCCCGGACGGTGGCCAGCTCGTTCATCATCATCTGGAAAGAGCCGTCACCGCAGATCACCACCGTCTGCCGCTCCGGCTGGGCGGTTTTCACGCCGATGGCCGCCGGCAGCGAATACCCCATGGTTCCCAGTCCGCCGCTGGTAAGCAGCCGCCCGCCGCCCAGGCGCAGATGCTTGCAGGCCCACAGCTGGTTCTGTCCCACATCCACACACACCGCCGCGTCCGGCGCTAGGCGCTGTCCCAGCAGCCGGAAGAGCCGGCCGGGAAATACGCTGCCGGTGCGCACGGGATAGGTACGGCTGAGCTCGGCACTGCGCTGCAGCCGCAGCGTCTCACGCCAGGTGCCGCAATCCACGGTGATCTCCCGGTCCATCAGCTGTCCCAGCATCACACCCACGTCGCCCACCAGGGGCACGGTGGCCTGCATGTTCTTGCCGATCTCCGCCGGGTCCACATCCATGTGGATGGAGGGCAGCCGTTTCTGCAGCTCCTTGGGGGATACAATGGCACGGTCCGCCGCCCGGGTACCGATCATAATCAGCAGATCCGAGTTGGACAGTGCCTGGTTGGCACATACATTGCCGTGGGCTCCCACCATGCCCAGATTCAAAGGATGCTCCGTAGGCAGCAGGGACAGGCCCATCATGGTGGTCACCACCGGGATACCGGTCTTTTCCACAAATTCCCGGAGCCGCTGCTGTGCCCCGGCCAGGAACACGCCGCCGCCGGCACAGATCACCGGACGCTGGGCCTTGCAGATAGCGGCAGCCACGTGGTCCAGCTGCTTTTCGTTGCCCCGGACACTGGGGTTGTAGCCCCGGATATGTACCTCCTGGGGAAATTCCACATGGCGCACCACCTGCTCCTGAACGTCGATGGGGATGTCCAGCAGCACCGGCCCGGGCCGTCCGGTGGATGCGATGTGAAAGGCCTCCGCCAGGATCCGGGGCAGCTGGGCCGCATCCTTTACCAGGTAGCAGTGCTTGGTAAAGGGGGTCACAGCGCCGGTGATGTCCACTTCCTGAAAGATATCCCGGCCCAGCAGATGGCTGGGCACCTGGCCGGTGATGGCCACCAGCGGAATGGAGTCCATGTACGCCGTGGCGATGCCGGTGATGAGATTGGTGGCGCCGGGTCCGGAGGTGACCATACAGACCCCTACCTTCCCGGTGACCCGGGCATATCCGGAGGCCATATGTCCGGCGTTCTGCTCCGTCCGCACCAGGGTATACCCGATCTGGGGGGCCGCCCGCAGAGCGTCCGCCGCCGGGCAGATGGTGGCGCCGGCATAGCCGAACACGTGCTCTACCTGCTGGCGCAGCAGCCCTTCCACCAGTATCTGCGCACCTGTCATTGCCATGTTGTTCCACGCTCCTTTTTCCTTGATACAAAAAAGCCCGTGACCCCTTGTGTTGGGTCACGGGCTGTTGGCGAATCGTCTTATGTACCGAACCTGTTAGCTCCGGTTTATCGGACGGCTTCCGCTGCGCCAAGGGCATGACCAAACACACTATCCTTCTCCAGTACCAGAACTACCAGTACCAGGGACAGAATAATGTAGGACAGCAGAATGCTAATGGAAGCCATCATCGTAAACATAGGATCCTCCATGGTCTGCATGGCAGGGAGTTTCCCCCGCAGGGTCAGCGGCGGCTGTGTTGCCGTCTGACTGCATTATACATACCTGTGCTACAAATCGCAATATAAAGATTTCTTATCGCCCTTATTTTGGCAATTCTGCATAATTTGTGCCGCCGTATTTTTATTCTTATTGCCGTCACCATCACTTTATATGCGTTATATCGTATTTATGGGTGTTCAAGCGTTCGTTTTTGTGTCGCTTCAAGAAACTTCCCTGTTCTTTTTCTCCCGTGAGTGAAATTTTTCGCGTTTCCCACCGAAAAAAATTGTGCTTGACAACGGCCGCCATTTCCTGTATTGTTAGGCCAACAGCAAATGGAACACATACGATGACAGGGAGAAAGTCGCTTCAAGAAGCTGCAGAGAGCTGCCGGACGGTGCAAGGCAGTGCGGGCGGGAGCAGACGTCACTGGCCCTGGAGTATCCTGGCTGAGATCCTTTTGGGATTTAGGTCAGGACGGGTTTCCTCACCGTTACCAGCGAGGCATCATTCACCCGGTGTCGGGCCGATGATGAGAGGGGGCATCACAAGATGCCAACAAGAGTGGTACCGCGGAAGTGAACCTTTCGTCTCTTAGGAAAGAGACGGAAGGTTTTTTTATTTTGGAACGAGATCATCTGGCAGGAGGACAACACATGAAGCGCATCAAGATTTTTGACACCACCCTCAGAGACGGCGAGCAGTCCCCGGGCTGCAGCATGAACCTGAAAGAGAAGATCGAAATGGCCCGCCAGCTGGAAAAGCTGGGTGTGGATATCATCGAGGCGGGCTTCGCCATCGCCTCTCCTATGGATCATAAGAGCGTGAAAGCCATCGCCGAAGCGGTGGAGCAGTGCACGGTAGCCAGCCTGGCCCGGTGCGTCAAGGGCGATATCGACGCCGCCTGGGACGCCGTGAAGGAAGCCAAGCACCCCCGGATCCATGTGTTCCTGGCCACCAGCGATATCCATATGGAATATAAGCTGCAGATGACCCGTGAGCAGGTGCTCTCCCGCATCACCGAGATGGTGGGCTACGCCAAGAGCCTTTGCACCGACATTGAATTCTCCGCCGAGGATGCTTCCCGCTCCGAGTGGGAGTTCCTGGCCCGGTGCTATTCCAACGCCATCGCCGCCGGCGCCACCACCATCAACGTGCCGGATACCGTGGGTTACGCCACGCCTCAGGAGATGGCGGATCTGATCACGTACCTCAAGGAGCACGTAGAGGGCATCGACGGCGTGGATATCTCCGTCCACTGCCACAATGACCTGGGCATGGCGGTAGCCAACTCCCTGGCCAGCATCGGCGCCGGTGCCACCCAGATCGAATGCACCGTCAACGGCATCGGCGAGCGGGCAGGCAACGCCAGTCTGGAAGAGGTGGTGATGGCCCTGCATACCCGCCGGGACTTCTATCAGGCGGAAACGGGCATCAATACCCGTCAGATCTACCGCTCCAGCAAGCTTTTGAGCAACATCACCGGCGTGGCCATTCCCCCCAGCAAGGCCATCGTAGGCGCCAACGCCTTCGCCCATGAGTCCGGCATCCATCAGCACGGCGTTATCGCCAATGCCCAGACCTATGAGATCATGAACAGCGCCGATGTGGGCATCCCCCAGAACACCATGGTGCTGGGCAAGCACTCCGGCAAGCACGCCCTGCGGGAAAAGCTGGTGTCCATGGGCTACGAGCTCACAGATGAAGAACTGGAGCAGGTGTTCGTCCGGTTCAAGGCCTTCGCCGATAAGAAAAAGAACATCACCGGCAGCGATGTCGAGGCTCTGGTGCTCCACCGCCACAACCAGTTCATCGGCCAGTGCCAGCTGGCCAGCCACGTGGTGAACGCCGGTCACGGGGTGCCCAACACCTCCTACATCCGGCTGCAGCGGGGCGATGAGATCCTGGAGGATGTGGCCATCGGCACCGGTCCCCTGGATGCCTCTTTCAAGGCCATCAACCGGATGCTGGGCATGGACATCAAGCTGGAGAGCTTCAGCCTCAACGCCGTTACCGACGGCGAGGACGCCGTGGGCGAGGCCATCGTCAAGCTCATCGGCAGCGACGGCCGCAGCTATACCGGCACCGGCCTTTCCACGGATATCATCGAGTCGTCCATCCGTGCTTACGTCAACGGCATCAATAAAATGACCGACAGTGCAGAATAAGGAGCTGAATACCATGGGAATGACAATGACGCAGAAGATCCTGGCCCATCACGCCGGATTGGACCATGTGGTGCCCGGCCAGCTGATCCAGGCCAAGCTGGATCTGGTGCTGGGCAACGATATCACCACCCCTGTGGCCATCAATGAGTTTGATGCCGCCGGGTTCGACCGTGTATTTGACCGGACGAAGATCGCCATGGTAATGGACCACTTCGCCCCCAATAAGGATATCAAGGCCGCCACCCAGTGCAAGCAGTGCCGCACCTTCGCCCGGCGGTTCGACATCACCCACTATTATGATGTGGGCGCCATGGGTATCGAGCACGCCCTGCTGCCGGAAAAAGGCCTGGTGGCCCCCGGTGAAGCGGTGATCGGCGCCGACTCCCATACCTGCACCTACGGCGCCCTGGGCGCTTTCTCCACCGGCGTAGGCTCCACGGATATGGCAGTGGCCATGGCCGCCGGCCAGACCTGGTTCAAGGTTCCCTCCGCCATCCGGGTATGGCTCACCGGCAAAATGGGCCCCTATGTCTCCGGTAAGGACGTGATCCTCACCCTCATCGGCATGATCGGCGTGGACGGCGCCCGGTACCAGTCCCTGGAATTTGCCGGTCCCGGGGTAGCCAATCTCACCATCTATGACCGGCTGACCATCTCCAATATGGCCATCGAAGCCGGCGCCAAAAACGGTATCTTCCCGGTAGACGATGTGACCCGTGCCTATGTGTCCGGCCGGGTGGACCGTCCCTGGACGGCTTATGAGGCAGACCCCGACGCCCAGTACGAGCGTACCATTGAGATCGACCTTTCCACCGTGGAACCCACGGTGGCCTATCCCCACCTGCCGGAGAACGCCCATCCCGCCCGGGAAGGCGGCGACATCGCCATCGACCAGATCGTCATCGGCTCGTGCACCAACGGCCAGCTGGCAGATATGGCGGCAGCGGCGGAGATCCTCAAAGACCGTCACCTGGCCCCCGGTGTCCGGGGCATCGTCATCCCCGCCACCCAGGAGGTGTACCGCCAGTGCATGCACCTGGGCTACACCGACATCTTCCTGGACGCCGGCTGCATCGTCTCCACTCCTACCTGCGGCCCCTGCCTGGGCGGTTATATGGGCATCCTGGCCGCCGGTGAGCGGTGCGTGTCCACCACCAACCGCAACTTCGTAGGCCGCATGGGCCACGTGGACAGTGAGGTGTACTTGGCCTCCCCCGCCGTGGCGGCGGCCTCCGGCATCGCCGGCCATATCTGTCATCCTCAGGAGGTGCTGTAAATGAACGCAAAAGGATTTGTCCACCGTTACGGTGACCATGTGGATACCGACGTCATCATCCCTGCCCGGTATCTCAATACCCAGAGCCATCAGGAGCTGGCCGCCCACTGCATGGAGGACATCGACAAGGACTTCATCCATCGGGTAAAACCCGGTGATATCATGGTGGCCGGAGCCAACTTCGGCTGCGGCTCCTCCCGGGAGCACGCCCCCATCGCCATTGCCGCCAGCGGCATCTCCTGCGTCATCGCCGCCAGCTTTGCCCGGATCTTCTACCGCAACGCCATCAACATCGGCCTGCCCATCCTGGAATGTCCCGATGCCGCCGCCGGCATCCGGGCCGGGGATGAGGTGGCGGTGGATTTTGATACCGGCGTCATCACCGACCTCACCACCGGCTCGGTGTATCAGGCCCAGCCCTTCCCTCCTTTTATTAAGGATATGATGGCCAAGGGCGGCCTCATGGCATCACTGAAAGCAGGGAGGGCAGCAGAATGAACAAGCGCATCGCCGTGATCCGGGGCGACGGCATCGGCCCGGAGATTGTGGAACAGGCCATCGCCGTACTGGACGCCGTGGCCCGCCGGTTCGGACATCAGTTCACCTATGCCGAAGCCCCCATGGGCGGCTGCGCCATCGACGGCTGGGGCGTTCCCCTGCCGGAGGAAAGCCTGCAGACCTGCCTGAGCAGCGACAGCGTGCTGCTGGGTGCCGTGGGCGGCCCCAAGTGGGATGCCCAGCCCCCCCATAACCGGCCGGAGCGGGGCCTCCTGCAGCTGCGTTCCGCCATGGGTCTTTTCTCCAACATCCGGCCCGCCCGGATCTTCCCCCAGCTCTCTGCCGCCTGCCCGCTGCGCCAGGACATCGCTGAGCGCGGCATCGACTTCGTGGTGGTGCGGGAACTCATCGGCGGCGTGTACTTCGGCCGCCACAGCACCGAAACGGTGGAGGGCGAAGCCAAGGCTACGGACATCATGTCCTATACTGAGTCGGAGATCCGCCGGGTGGCCCACGTGGCCTTCCAGACCGCCCAGAAGCGCCGCCATCACGTGACCTCCATCGATAAGGCCAACGTGCTGGATACCTCCCGGCTGTGGCGCCGGGTGGTGTCGGAGGTGGCAGAGGAATACCCGGACGTAACGCTGCGGCACATGTACGTGGATAACGCCGCCATGCAGCTGGTACGGGATCCCAGCCAGTTTGACGTCATCGTCACGGAGAACCTCTTTGGCGATATCCTCAGCGATGAAGCCAGCCAGATCACCGGCTCCATCGGCATGATCCCCTCCTCCAGCCTGGGCGAGGGTACCCGCGGCCTGTACGAGCCCATCCACGGCTCCGCCCCGGACATCGCCGGGCAGGATAAGGCCAACCCCATCGGCACCATTCTGGCAGCGGCCATGATGCTGCGCTATAGCTTCTCCATGTCCGCCGAAGCCGACGCTGTGGAGCAGGCGGTGTCTGCCGCCCTGAAAGACGGCCTGCGCTGCGGCGACATCATGGCTCCCGGCTGCACCCTGGTGGGCTGCCGGGAAATGGGCCAGGAGATCTGCCGCCGAATTTGATTTCTTCCTACTCCTCAAAAGTGGTACAAGCTTCGGAGCGACGCTCCGGAGCTTGTACCGCTTTTCGGCCCGTTTCTGTTGCACAGTTTCGGCAGGACAGGTATAATGAGAGGAGTTTTCCCGGGAAATCTCAACAATTGTTGAGGTACGGTTGAATCACAGTTGAAACGCCGCTGGTATAATCATGGCCAGGGCTTTCCCTTTTTGTCCGGAAGTAAGGAGGCGTGAACATGTTCAAAATTCTCATTGTGGAGGATGACCAGGAGCTGCGGCAGCTGTTTGAGCACGTGCTCAGCAAGCACGGCTATGCGGTAGCCGGTGTCTCCAACGGACAAGAAGCCCTCCAGGCGTTGGACGAGAGCTATTATGACCTGATGATCTCCGACATTATGATGCCGGTGATGGACGGCTATCAGCTGGTCCACTCCCTGCGTCAGGCAGGACACCAGCTGCCGGTGCTGATGATCACCTCCAAAGGCTCCTTTGACGCCATGCAGCAGGGCTTTTTGTCCGGAACGGACGATTATATGATCAAGCCCATCAACGTCAATGAGATGGTTTTGCGGGTAGGTGCCCTGCTGCGCCGTGCCCAGATGATCAACGAGCGGCGCCAGACCATCGGCGGCACCGTGATGGAGTGCGACTCCCTCACCGTCACCGCCGACGGGGAGAGCATGGTGCTGCCCCAGAAGGAGTTTATGCTCCTTTATAAAATGGCCTCTTTCCCCGGTAAGATCTTCACCCGCCAGCAGCTGATGGACGAGATCTGGGGTTACGGTTCCGACAGCGATACCCACACGGTGGACGTCCACATCGGCCGGCTCCGTGACCGGTTCCGGAACAATCCGGATTTTCGAATCGTCACCATGCGTGGTGTGGGCTACAAGGTGGTGAAATCATGAAGCGGCCCCGCCGTCCCAAGCTGGGACTTCTTCCCTACTATGTGCTCATCGCCCTGTGGGAGATCCTCATCGTATGGGTGGTGGCTTTGCTTCTGAGCCTGCTGCTGGAAAATGCGCTGGAGCTGACGCTGCCCCCCTGGGTATGGGTGCTGGTGTTCAGCGTGGTCCTCAGCTGCGTCATGGGCCTTTTGCTGACGCTTTTCTTCTTCATCCCCATCGCCCGGCTGAGCCGTGCCATGCGGAAAGTGGGTAAGGGTGATTTTTCCATTCAGCTGGAAGGCAGCAGCCGCATCCGGGAAGTGCGGGAGCTGTATGATAACTTCAATCTCATGACCCGTGAGCTGGCGACCACTGAGATCGTCCAAACCGACTTTGTTTCCAATGTGTCCCACGAGTTCAAAACCCCCATTACCGCTATTGAGGGCTATGCTACACTTCTGCAGGACGGCCAGCAAACGCCTGAGCAGGCCATGTATGTGGACAAGATCCTGCTGAATACCCGGCGTCTGAGCGATCTGGTAGGCAACATCCTGCTGCTCAGCCGGGTAGAAAACCAGACCATCAGCAGCGAAGAGCGGCGCTACCGGCTGGATGAGCAGATCCGGCAGGCCATTTTGCTTCTGGAACCCAAATGGTCCCAGAAGGACATTGATTTTGACGTAAATCTGGAAGAGGTGGACTACACCGGCAACGAGAGCATGCTGCTGCATGTGTGGGTAAACCTCATCGACAATGCCATCAAGTATAATCCCCGGGGCGGCCCGGTATCCATCCGGCTGCAGCTGCGGGACGGCTGCGCAGTATTTACCATCGACGACAGCGGCCCCGGCATCCCCCAGGATCAGCAAAAGCATATTTTTGATAAATTCTATCAGGTAGAGAGTTCCCACACCAGCGAGGGGAACGGTCTGGGTCTGGCTCTGGTAAAGCGGATTCTGGACGCTTACGGCGGCAGCATCTGCATGAAGAATCTTCCGGAAGCCGGCTGCCGCTTTACTGTAACGCTTCCCTGCACACCCCAGGTCTAACACTTTGTATCATCATTCAGGAGGGTTTCCCATGTCCAATATTAAAATCACCTGTGATTCCACTTGCGATCTGCCCCAGGAACTGTATCAGAAATACGATGTAGATGTGGTCTCCATGACGGTCCTGCTGGGTGATACAGCCCGCCGTGACGGCATCGACATCACATCCGAAGAGCTGGTGCAGTATACCAAAGACACCGGCCTGCTGCCCAAGACTTCCGCCATTTCCCTGGGAGAATACCTGGACGTATTCGGTCCTTACGTGCGCCAGGGCCGGCCTGTGATCCACATCAGCCTGTCCAGTGATCTGTCCGTCTCCCACCACAATGCGGTGCTGGCCGCCCAGGAGCTGGGAAATGTATATGTGATAGACAGCCGCAATCTTTCCTCCGGCAGTGGGCATCTGGTGATCGAAGCGGCCCTGATGGCCCAGCAGGGCATGGCCGCTCAGGACATTGCCGATCGGCTCAACGAGATGAAAGAGCGCCTGGACGTCAGCTTCGTGCTGCAGACCCTGGAATTTCTGCAGAAAGGCGGCCGCTGCTCCAGCGTCACAGCCCTGGGTGCCCGGGCTCTGCAGCTGCGGCCGGAGATCCGGGTCCACGACGGCGGTATGACTGTGGGCAAGAAGTATCGGGGCAACATGGAAAAGTCTGTTCTGGACTATGTCCGGGGCCGTCTGGAAGGCCGTGACGATGTGGATCTGCACCGGATCTTCGTCACCCATTCCCCCATGCCTCAGGATGTGGTAAACAAGGCCATTGCTCTGGTGAAGGAGCTGCATCCCTTTGAAGAAGTCATTGAATCCAGCGCCGGCTGCACCATCTGCAGCCATTGCGGCCCCAACTGTCTGGGCGTGCTGTTCTTCCGTAAGGCATGAAACATCCCCATCTTCAGTTAGATACGAATTGGCGGCAGTTCCGACCCCGTAAGCTGTGCCAGTCGGAATACCGGCATGCTTTCCTGCTGCTGTTCTGGCCCATCATGGGTTTGATTTTCCGATATCTGGAGCGGGGCCGGGAGGTGGAATACTACCACCCGGTACACTCCCCGCTGGATGATCTTATCCCATTCAACGAGCTGTTTTTGATCCCCTATCTTTTCTGGTTCCTCTTTTTGTTCCTGATGGTGGTCTTCACCTTCTTTTATGATGTGCCAGCCTTTCGGAGGATGCACTGGTTTCTCATCATCACCTATGGCATCACGCTGACCATCTACTTCCTGTTTCCCAACTGTCAGGAACTGCGGCCGGACACTTTCCTTCGGGATAATTTCCTCACCCGCTTCATGGCAGACTTCTATGAGTTTGATACCCATACCAATGTCTGCCCGTCCCTGCACGTGGTGGGCGGCGTAGCGTCCATGCTGGCGGTACTGGACTGCCGTCACCTGCAGCATCGGGCCTGGAAAATCAGCAGCATCATTGTCACCATACTCATCAGTGCCTCTACGGTATTTCTCAAACAGCACTCTATATTGGACGTTGCTCTGGCTATTCCGGTGTGTCTGGCAGGCTATTTCCCTGTGTATTTCCGCGCCCGGCACAAGCAACCCCATGCCGTTGCAGACGCCCCATGACTGGGGCGTCTGTTGCTGCATTTTTCACGCAATCCAAGCCAAAATGTGGTAGCGCCGTTGTTGATGATGTGGTATAATGAGCGTATCACCATGCAGTAAAGGGGGCTTTTGCGTGGAACGTCAATTTCCCAGGCTGGAGGTCAATCTGCCTCACCTGCGGGAAAATATGGAAAAAATCGTAACCAACTGCGGTCAATGCGGCATTCAGGTATGCGGCGTCATCAAGGGCTGCTCCGGGCTTCCGGAAGTTGCGGAGCTGTTCCGCCAGGCAGGATGTGCCGAACTGGGCAGCAGCCGTATTGAGCAGATCATCGCCTGTCGTGAGGCTGGCATCCCCGGCCCGTATCTGCTGCTCCGGATTCCTATGATCTCCGAGCTGGAGGATGTGGTTCAGTGGTGTGATACCTCCCTGCAAAGCGATCTGACCGTGCTGGATGCGCTGGAAGCTGCCTGCTGCCGGCTGGACCAGACCCATCGGGTCATCGTTATGGTGGACCTGGGGGATCTGCGGGAGGGCTTCTGGAACCGGGACGAAATGGTGAATGCCTGCGTCTACGTAGAAAAGAATCTGCCCCACGTACATCTGGCAGGTGTAGGTGTAAATCTGGGGTGCTACGGCTCTATCCAGCCCACCTCTGATAAGATGAATTCCCTTCTGACCATCGCCCACCATGTGGAAGCCCGGATCGGCCGGCAGCTGGAGATCGTGTCCGGCGGTGCCAGCAGTTCCTATACATTGGTTCATTGGGGCTCCATGCCTCAGGGCATCAACCATCTGCGGATCGGCGAAACGGCATTGAATGCCCGGGATCTTCAGATCGACTGGGGTATCCGGAATATGGGGCTGCACATGGACGGCTTCGTTCTGAAAGGCGAAGTACTGGAAGTCCGTACCAAGCCCTCCTATCCCGTAGGGCAAATCGCCATCGATGCCTTTGGCCGCCGTCCCACGTACGTAGATCGGGGTAATCGCAAACGCTGCATCGTAGGTTTTGGCCGGGCAGATGTCGGAGATCTGGAACGCCTGATGCCCCACGACCCGGGAGTGACGGTGCTGGGCGGTTCTTCGGATCATTGCATCCTGGATATTGAGGATTGCCCCCGTAATCTGAAAGCCGGAGACATCATGTCCTTCACTCTGTCTTACAGCAATATGCTCTATGCCACTGGTCGTCCGGATGTAGCGCTGAAATTCATCAAAACCTGATATACGAGGAGAAGCTTATGCCAGAAACAAGTATTTTTTTCTTCAGTGCGCTGCTGGCGCTGTTCGCTTTTTTCGTGGTGGGCCCCTGCATCCTGAATGCGATCTCCCTCTTTGGTGTGCAAAAGAAATTTGCGGCCACCATGGTAGCTGAAGGTGTGGTAGAGCAGTCGGAAGTGGATCGCCTGCACCCCAAGAAGCAAATCGCCGGAGTCATCATTTCTGTTGTTGTGCTGGCCGCCCTGGCTGTGGGATGTATCAATACCGCTCCCATGGGCCTCCTGACCGGCGGCGTGGCACTGGTTGCCAGCTTTCTGAAATACAGAAAAATCGTGGAATTCAACAGTCTGACCGTGCAGCGTTTCCGCAACACCTATCAGGACACCATGAACCACGATAAGTACAACCGCTACGTAGATAAACACTTTTAATGAGCAAAGAAAAGGGGCTGCCTTCGGGCAGCCCCTTTTTATTCTTTTTTCCTGCGCAGCAGCAATCGGGAAAAATATTCCGTTTCCTCATCCCTGCAGGGCAGCGGGAGCTTATGCCTCCCTCCAAGTCTTTTTATTTGTTACTGTGCACACTGCATAACGCATAAGGGCTGCAGTCAGGTAAGGGGGAACCGCTTCGCCAATCCATTATGCCCCCCGCCAATCAGCCAGGAGGTCTCCCCTATACCCATATTGGCTCCATCACGCTCCGCACCCTTCATGTCCCATATGGCTCCTGCGCTCTGCACAGTGGAAGTAAAAAAGTGTGCCGCCTGTCAGGCGGCACACTTTTCATCATTTTATGTATGATTGTTGGGATTGGCTTACTTGGCCAGCTCCTTGTTGGCTTCAGCCATTTCAGCAAAGATACCAGCATGCATCTTGCTGACGATGACCTTGATGACCACCAGGGTAGCGATCAGCAGAGCAGCGGCGATGATCAGGCAGATCACCACGTTCTGGATAAAGCCGGCAATCAGGAAGGACACGAAGGACAAGGCCGCCACAGTAGCTGCATAGGGCAGCTGGGTGAACACGTGGTTCAGGTGGTAGCAGTGAGCACCAGCGGAAGCCATGATGGTGGTATCGGAGATGGGGGAGCAGTGGTCGCCGCACACGCCGCCGGCGCAGGCAGCAGCCAGACCGATAACGCACAGGGTCTGCTGGGTGGGATCGTCGTAGTTGAATACGTTAACGACGATAGGTGCCATAATACCGATGGTGCCCCAGGAAGTACCGGTAGCAAAGCCGATGAATGCGCCGATGATAAAGATCACGGAAGGCAGCACCTTCATCAGGCTGCCGGCGCCGGACATGGCTTCGACAACGAAGTTAGCGGAGTACATACCATAGCGGGTAAACGCGCACAGGGTCCAGGCAAAGGTCAGGATGAGGATGGGGGAGATCATCTGAATGAAGCCGTTGGGCACGGACTCAAAGCTCTTTTCAAAGCCGGTGGCCCGGCGAGCCCAGAACCAGATGAAGGTGAACAGCATACCCAGCATACCGCCGATGGACAGACCTGTAGCTGCGTCAGCGCTGGCGAAGGAGTTGGCAAAATCTCTGTAAACATCGGACTCAGGATCAAAGAAGCCGCCGGAGTAGATCAGGCCCACCACGCATACAATGATCAGAACGATCACGGGCACCAGCAGATCCAGCACAGAGGACTTCCGGCCGGAGGGTGCTTCATAATCATCGGCACCGGCGAAGGGACGCTCCTCGGTGGTGAACAGGTCATCCTTGACCTGGGCGTTGTACTCATGCTTGAGCATCAGGCCGTAGTCCAGGTTCAGCAGGGACATCACCACGATCATCAGCAGGGTCAGCAGGCAGTAGTAGTTCCAGGGGATCTGGGCAATGAACATCTGCAGACCGTTAACAGAATCAGACTGCACATAGCCGGATACGGCAGCCGCCCAGGAAGAAACGGGGGCGATCATGCACACGGGAGCGGCGGTAGCGTCGATGATAAAGGCCAGCTTGGCCCGGGAGATGTGATGGGACTCGGTAACGGGCCGCATCACGGCGCCCACGGTGAGGCAGTTGAAGTAGTCGTCGATGAAGATCAGGCAGCCCAGCAGCATAGTCATCAGCTGAGCACCGGCACGGGACTTCACGGACTTGGAAGCCCAGCGTCCGAAAGCTTCGGAGCCGCCGCCCTTGTTCATCAGGTCCACCATGATACCCAGGCACACCAGGAAGACGATGATACCCATGTTAGTGCTGTCAGCCACGGTGGTGACGATACCGTTATCACCGCCCACCAGCTGCACGATGGTATCCCAGGGAGCGAACTGGGTGTACAGCAGCGCACCCACCAGGCAGCCCAGGAACAGGGAAGAATACACTTCCTTGCTGATCAGGGCCAGCACGATTGCCACAATGGGGGGCAGCAGCGACCAGAAGGTGCCTGCAAAGGGCGTGTTAGTCTGGACCATCTCGCCTTCCACTTCCAGCACAGGAGCAGGCACTCCAGCGTAAGTGATGCCGAGGATCACCAGCAGCACGACCACTGCAGCGAGCGCTACCGCATAAGCGATCTTTGTGCTCTTTTTATTCATGCGTGATTTACCTCCTCAAAAATTGGTAAGTACATCATACTTTTTTTTATGCAAAATGTCAAGTTCACATGCCCGGAAAGGCCGCACTATTTGAACAAATTATGAACGTAAATTTTTCTGTTTTTACCAATTTACCCCTTTAATAAAGAAAAATTATCATATGAGGAAAAATTATTGTACTTTTTTAACGGCTGCTTGTCGTTGCTTTGTACTTTTGTCGACAAAACACAAAAAGCAGGTGGTTGTACCACCTGCTTGATGTTTCGTCAATTTTCACGATGTCCAGCAAATCCAGGGCCGGATCTCGTACAGTGACACCTCGCCGTGGTTGTATGCCCAGGCGTCCTCCGGACCGCTGGTATATACCCCGGCATATACCATACCGGAAGCGTCCAGGATCTGCACCACTGTACCCAGCCTGCCGGTGCGGTCGCCCCATTTATCCAACCCAGCCGTCCCAAAAGCTACCGCCAGAGACCCGTTGCGGTAGGCCAGCGCCACATCCTCCCACCATCTGACGTTCCAGTTCTCTTTCTCCAAAGAATCGGCAACACAAAAGTCCAGCGCCGCAGCACCATCAGTGCCAATGGTGCATACCGCCAGGCATCCGCTCTGTCCCCGCAGCACCAGGAATCCACGACGCACCTTCAGTTCCATCTCCTGCCCCAGGGCCTCAGGCAGCTGCAGCCGGGACCGCACCGTTCCGTCGGCGGAGAGGCTGGTGAGCCAGCACGCACCGGACTCCCGGGTCACCATGTGGACGCTCTCCCCTTCCGGGTCGCTGTCCAGAGCTACCACCCGGTCCGTTTCCAGATTCAGCGGCACCACACAGATCCGCTCATCGTACTGCGGTTGGAGATAGGTAATCCCCGGCATTTCCTCCCATGCCGTTTCCGTTACCGGCACATAGAAAAGGCCGAATCCCCAGGGCAGCCAGGATTCCTCCGGCTCCACCCGCTCATCGAAAGACTGGGCCACGAAGCACCCCTGCCCCACCGGCGCCGAAAATGCCCCCACATAGCCCATGTCCTCCGGCGCTATCTCTTCCATTCCCTGAGAGGAGCTGTTATTACTGTCTTTTCTGACCGTCATCTTCACAACATGCCCTTCCTCTACCGGCCGGCGAATGAAGTCCCTTCCGCCGTCCACATACTCCCAGCTGATATATCTGCCGCCTAAGTAGTAGGGATAGCAGTCATAATAGCTGGACAGATCCACTTCCACCGTCTGCTCCTGTCCCGGTTCCATTCCGTCCAGCAGATCCATAAACAGCTCATCTATTTTTTCATCATAGCTGTTGGTGTAGAGCACCAGACTGTTGTACTCCAGCTGCTCCTCCCGCCAGTCCTGCAGATACCACTCCTTCCACAGTCCCGCCTGTCCCCCGGGAACAGATTCAATGAACCAGCCTTCATTCATTTTGCCCGCTGCTGTTCCCAGGAAGAAATCCGTCTCCACCGTCGGTTTCTGGCCCGCCTGCAGCTCCTGCTTCCAGAAAAGGTTTCTGTAGCAAGACACCAGCCCCAGGGTCAGTCCTTCCGCTGCTTCCGGATCACCGGAGAGCACCGTGTGGGTCAGTTCCGTATCCTGAATGTCCCGCTGCAGGCCCAGTCCCATCACCGGAATACTCACCAGACACAGCAGCGCCAGGATCAGACACAGTATGGTCCGTTTCATGTCCTCCCCTCCCCGTCCTGCTCCAGCCGGTCCAGGGCCTCCAGCACCCGGCCGCTGCGGTACTGATACGTTTCCTTTACGTAATCTACCAGAGATCTGCCCTGCTCCTCCAGTTCCGTCACAGAGCAGTCGCCCACCAATTCTCCTTCCCGAAGCAGTAGCGCCCGGCCCACGAAGTGCTGTACCTCCTCAATGAGATGGGTGGACAGCAATACCGTTTCCCGCTCCTCCAGCATCCCCAGCAGCAGCTTGTAGAAATCCTCCCGGTTGAAGATATCGTTGCCGGCAAAGGGTTCGTCCATCAGGATGTAGTCCGCCCCCTGACTCATGGCCAGAATCAGCTCAAATTGGTTTTTCTGTCCCGTGGAGCAGTGGCCCATCTCCCGCCCCATAGGCAGGCGGAAGAAATCCATCAGCACCCGGAACCGGTCATCCCGAAAGGCCGGGAAATGATGCCGGTAAAACTCCCGGTGGTCCTGGGCAGTGAGATGGGGAAAGAAGCTGTGCTCACAGGTGGCAAAGGACAGCCGATGGATGTTCCTGCGGTCAATGGGCGCTCCATCCAGCGTGATGCTGCCCTGATAGGAGAGGAAGCCCAGGATGCACTTCATCAGCGTGGTCTTGCCCGCCCCGTTTTCCCCAAAGAGGCCTATGATCTGTCCTTGAGGCAGCTGCACCGTCACATCCTTCAGCGCCTGCTTGGCGATGTTTTGGGTCCAGTAGCGTTTGGTTACATGATTCAGCTCGATCATACCATCATCCTCCTCGTCATTCCGCCATGGCTTCTGCCGGTACCGTCCAGAGATACCCCAGCCGGAACGCCCCCAGCAGCACCGCTGCCAGCAGCGCCAACAGCACCGCCAGCACCAGCGGCCACCCCAGCGTCCTGCGCCACAGCTCCCACCGGTCCGGCAGGCGGCGCATGAGATAGATGCTGCGGCTGCCCTGATAATAATAAGTATAGCGCACCACACCCAGGGCCAGGCAGGCCAGGGTCAGCACGCCCCAGGCAGGGATATATCCCGCCGTCACCTGGCTAAAGGGTGCCATCACCGCCCCCGGGATCAGCCGTCCCATCTCATCGTACAGCCACCGAAGCTCCTCCTGCATTCGAAACAGGAACTGCACCAGATGAATGAGCACCATGACGGATGCGGCCACCGCCACACCGCCGGTCTCCCGCTCCACCGGATAGCCCGGTGGGCTCAGCCGCTGCGTCCAACGGCTCCAGCGTTCTTTCATACCGGTTCCTCCTCCCGATCCAACCGGGGCCGCTCATCGGCCCTGGGGCTCAGCAGCAGCGTATAGACGGTAGCCCCCGCCAGAACAATGGCCACGATTGCACCCAATGATCCCATGACGTAAGCGTCATCCAGCTCCACCCGGAAGCACAGGAAAATCAGAGCCACCGCCCCCAGAACCTCCACGGCCACGGGCGCCCCCCGGCGCCGTGCCATGGCACACCGTGCTGCGCACAGTCCCCAGGCCACCACCAGCATGGCATTGCGGCACCACAGCATCATGTCCGCTCCCGGCAGCAGGTTGTGCAGATACGTCTGACGATACCATACCAGAGCTGCGGTCTGGACGCTCAAGGTCTCTCCCCGCAGCTCATACAGCTGCAGCAGCCCGGTCATGGTGAAGATCTGTCCCGCCCAGAAAATCAGCAGGCATACCATATAATAAACTGCCCAGCTGAAATTCAGCCACCGCTCACTGACGGCCAGTCGCCCCACAGTGTAGCGGCAGGCCCCGCCGCCGCTTCTGCGGCAGAGCATAGCCGTCAGCCAGATGAGCCCCGCTGCCGCCGTCAGCGCCACATGGGCACCATCCAGACATTCCTCCGGCAGCGGTGCCACCCCTTCCACACTCTGGGGAAACAGAAACCAGAACAGCCCCGCCTGTACCAGAGCCGTCACCGCCGTGATCACCAGCACACGCCAGATGGTAACAGTCACCGGCAGCATCACCGATAGCTTGCGCATCATCCTTCTCCCTCCTTGTCCCACAGCTCCTGCAGCAGCGCCGCCGCTTCTTCCCGGTCTACACCCATCTCCCGCAGTGTACCTACCAGCGTCTGTACCACGCCTTCCAGCAGCTCACGCCGCACGGCCTGCACCTGTCCTTCCGTCAGGGAAATACAGCTCTTGGCCCCGGTATGGGAGGCCAGCAGCCCCTCCTCCTCCAGCATCCGGTACGCCTTCTGCACCGTATTGGGGTTCACTCCCAGCATGGCCGACAGCACCCGCCGGGAAGGCATCTCCTCCCCGTCCCGGATCACACCGGCCACGATGCCCTGCTTCACATGCCGGATGATCTGGATATAGATGGGAGTCCCCTCCTGCTGCACGAATCGCTCAAAACTGACCAAGGGCGCCTCCCCTCCTTTCCAAACTGTATGATTTAAGTAATACACTTTTCAACTGTATTATATACATAGTACAGTTCCCTTGTCAAGGGGTATTTTCACCTTCTTCGCCTTGTCCGGACACCGGAAACATGATAAAATAGGAAAAACAAGCAGCCCTGGGGGCTGCGGGAGGAGTAACGCTATGGACTATCTGGCCATCCATCTGAAAGAACGTTTTCCCATTCTGGGACAGGACGGCCGGGACCCGGTGCTCCACGCCTATTTGTCGGTGGGTCATACCCAGGAAGGGCACGAGGAGGAGCTGCTGGGGGCAGTGGTGATCTGTCCCGGCGGCGGATATGCCTACTGCAGCCGCCGGGAATCAGAGCCGGTGGCCTATCAGTTCCTGGCCCGGGGATACCATGCCTTTGTGCTGGAGTATTCCACGGCGCCCCATCACTTCCCCGCCCAGCTGCAGGAGGTGGCGACGGCGCTGGAGACCATCCACGCCCAGGCCGCTGCTTGGCGGTGTGACCCCGGAAAAATCGCCCTGATGGGCTTTTCCGCCGGCGGCCACCTGGCCGCCCAGTATGCCAACGCCTACGATCTGCCCCAGGTGCGGCAGGCGGTACCCCACAGCAAGGGCGTAGCCGCCTCTATTCTCTGTTACCCGGTGATCTCCGCCCAGCCAGGCCAGAGCCACCCCGGCAGCTTTTTGAACCTTACCGGCTCCGAGACACCGGACCCTCACCTCTTCTCCTGCCAGGAACTGGTGACGGACCGGACGCCCCCCACGTTTTTGTGGCACACGGCGGAGGATCAGTCGGTGCCGGTGGTGAACAGCCTTCTGTACGCCCAGGCCCTGACGGAGCATCACGTACCCTTTGAGCTCCATGTGTTCCCGGTAGGTCCCCACGGCCTGTCCACCGCCACGCCGTTTACCAACCACGGCCTGCCGCCGGAAGTTCTGCGCAACAGCATGTGGATGGATCTTCTGGCGCAGTGGCTGGAAATGACCCTGTAATCATTCTTCCGTGAACAAAGAGCCCTTCTTGACCAGGCGCGGCACCTGCTGCCGCCGTCCGTCCAGGAAGGGCTCTTTTCTTGTTTGGATTTGGGGTATTCTACCTCTGCCAGGACAAAGAGGCAAGAGGTTTTTTCCGTGTCAGGCACATCAACTTTTAGTACGCCCATATGAAGAATATGCTCTGGAGGAATCCCCCAGTTATTATTCGTCCGTCTCCAACTCGATCTCATCATGGGGAAAGGGGTTGCAGGACAGAAGATCCAACAGCTTCTGTCGAAGATCCTTTTCACCCATCTGCGAGCAGGACAGAAGAATATCTTCCTGAGGACTGCCCACATAGGCGCTTTGAAAAAGTTGCCGGGCCAGGCGATCATCCGTCTTAAGATGATCCAGCAGTCTGGGGTGAATGCATTCGGACCGACAGAAATCATACAGCTCGTTTCCCAGCAGAAAATATGCTGCCTCCGGATCCTGAAGATGACCCTCTGCTGTGTCCAGCAAGAGCTTCATCATCTGAATCGCGGTTTCCGGATCGTGCTCACCGGTTTCCGCCAAAAGATCCATGACACCCATCTTGGACAGTTCCTCTGGCGGCCAGCGCCTAACCTCCTCCGGGAAGGCGGCGACCAGCAGATCCCGGCAGGCCCACTCATTTTCGGAAAAATCCCACCGGCGCACCATGTCCTCCAGCTCGGCCCGGGAGAATTTCCGTGTGGGCTTTTCCTCTGTTTCGAACACCAGCCGCACCGGAATGGAGATCCGCTTAGGGACTTGCACCACCTGCAGCAGCTTCGCTTTCTCCGAGGCGTTCAAAGAACCAAAGTCCCCACAGTCACCGCACCAGCCGCACTCCCACCAGCCATCGCTCTTCATGGTTACGGGTTCGCCGCAGTACGGACAGTTGATCCTCATTCCCCCGCACCTCCTCTCTGCCGTCATTATATCGGGAAAATCCCGGCCTGACAAGAACTCCCCGCCGCTTACAGCTTCAGAAGGTCGGAAAGCGCCGTCAGCCGGTATGTCACATCAGGATTTCCTGCAGCGTCGCCGATACCGGCACAGGCAAAACCGCCGGCCAGCGCCGCCGCCACGCCGGCATGGGCATCTTCCACCACCAGACACTTCTCCGGCGGCAAGCCCAATGCCTGGGCCGCCTTCAAGAATACCTCCGGATCCGGTTTGGAGCGGGAGATGCTGTTGCCATCCACCACGGCGTCAAAGGCACCGGAAAGTCCGATGCGCTCCAGGATCACCGACGCATTTTTGCTGGACGAGCCGATAGCGATCCGGATCCCCCGGCTTTTCAGGGTCTCCAGGGTTTCGGCCACATCACCGGAGAGATCCGCCGGACTCATCTGCTGCAGAAGCTGTCGGTAGGTATCGTTTTTCTCCGTGGCCAGGGCTTCCTTTTCCGCCCGGGTATAGCTGCGGCTGCTCTTTTCCAGAACGATGTCCAGACTCTCCATCCGGCTCACGCCCCGAAGGCGGTTGTTGATGACAGGATCAAAATAGATCCCCAGCCGGTCGGCCAGCGCCTTCCAGGCCTGATAGTGGTACTGATCTGTAGAGCAGATGACGCCATCCAGATCGAAAATCACACCTTGATAGTTCATGGCACGTTCCTTTCTTATCCCCCCTGACCCACAGCGCCGGCAACGGCCCCTGCAAGCTGCTGTCCAGGCTCTTCCAACTGATATTGGCCTTCCGGCGTATGCACCGTCACGCCCCGTCCGGACTCCAGTTTCAGGGTATACCCATCTCCCTCCATGTCAAAAGCCAGATGGCTGCCGTGATACTGGAAGCGGAAACTCAGCCCCGTCCAGTCCTCCGGCAGGAAGGGGTTGAGCCGTATGGCGTTTTCCTCCAGCTCCAGTCCGGCAAAGCCGGATACCACCGCCAGATAGCATCCGCCCATATTGGCGGTATGGATGCCGTCCTTGGTGTTGCCGTGGGTATTCATGAGGTCGGTCTTGATACTGTCGCCGAAATAGCTCCGGGCCTTGGCCCGCAGCCCCAGACGGCAGGCATCGATGCAGAAGATGCAGTTGGACAGAGACGAATCGTGGGTGGTGACCTTTTCGTAGTAGGCAAAGGAATTGCGCCGGGTCTCCAGCCGCTCCAGCTGCCCGAAGAGCACATGGGCCAGCACGGTGTCCGCCTGCTTGCACACCTGATAGCGGTAGAGCTGCAGAGGATGATAGTGCAGCAGCAAAGGATGGTTTTCCGGCGGAGTGGCGTCGAAATCCCATACCGGCTTTTCCAGGAAGCTGTCGTCCTGAGGATTGATGTCCAGCGCCTCATCATAGGGCAGGAACATGATGTCGGCGGCATGGGCAAAGGCCTCTGCCTCCCCGGGCTCCACCTGCAGCCGGGCCGCCCAGCGCTCATAGGCGCCCCATTGCTTCAAAAGTTCCATGGCCCGCACCGCCCAGCGCAGGTTGTGCTGGGCGCAAGCGTTGGTGTAGTAGTTGTTGTTGACTATGCAGGTGTATTCGTCTGGTCCCGTGACACAGTGAATCCGGAAGCTGCCCTGATACTCATGACCCACTTCCATCCACAGCCGAGCGGTCTCCAGCAGGATCTCTGCCCCTTCCCGGATCATGTAGTCCCGGTCGTCGGTGGCAATGTAGTAGTTGGCCACGGCATAGGCGATGTCGCCCACGATGTGGTACTGCGCCGTCCCGGCAGGGAAGTAACCGCTGCACTCCTGCCCGGTGATGGTGCGCCAGGGATAGAGAGCGCCCTTCTTATGCCCCAGCAGCCGGGCATTTTCCCGGGCCTGGGGCAGCGTCAGATACCGGTAACCCAGCAGCTTTCTGGCCAGCTGGGGCATGGTGAGGGTAAAGAAGGGCATCATATACATTTCCGTATCCCAGAAATAGTGCCCCTCATAGCCCTCGCCGCTGAGCCCCTTGGCGGCGATGCTGCACAGTCCGTCCTTCCCCGCCGACTGAAACAGCTGGTAGAGATTGAACTGCATGGAGAGATTGGCCTCCCCGTCTCCCTGAATGCAGGTCCCGGCGTTTTTCCAGAACCCATCCAGTTCCAGCCGCTGCTGCTCATACAGCCAGTCCATGCGGCCATACCCCTTTTCCATGGCCGTCATGGCGTGGGCCAGGGTATCGTCGGATCTGCGGGAATCGGCAAACACGCAGTACTTCACCAGACGCAGGGACTGTCCCTGTTCCAGATGGAAGGTACAGCGGTAAGCCGCCTGATGCTCCTGGGGATCGTACTCCCACCGGGCAGCAGAGGGGGCCAGATCCGTCCAGTGCCGGACGCCCCCGGTGAGCTTGAGCCCGCTGTGACGGGTGGTTACGGAGAGGTAGCTGGCATCCCCCTTGAACACATGGCCCGCCGGTACCAGATGGCACTGGCTGCTGTGGGCCAGCCGGGGATCGTTGGGATCGGCATAGTTGCGCACCAGGGCCAGCTGGGTGCTCTCCACCTCTACGGTTCCGGCAAAGTTGAGCGCCGTCACCCGGCAGTCGATGGTAAACATTTCCGGCAGCACGAAGCTGGCCAGACGCCGGAAGGAGATGGCCACCTGATGCCCCTTGGGGGAACGCCATACCATCTCCCGGCTGGTGATGCCGGCATCCATGTCCAGGCTCCGGCGATAGGAGAGCATCTCCCCTTCCAGCTGGTGGAACCACTGGCCGTCCACGGCAATGCGCAGTCCCTGGGGATCGCCCACATTGATCATGGACTCCTTTTCTTCCAGCACATTGGTGAGTTTTTCCGCCTGCTTCATGGGCACCAGCTCATAAAAGCCGTTGATGTAGGTGCCCCGCATGGTGTCTGCGCCCTGGGGAAGCCCTTCTTCCAGGGCGCCCCGGACACCCAGATACCCGTTGGCGTTGTGGAACAGGGTCTCCTGCAGCGGAAGATCCGCCATATCCCAGCGCTGGGTGGTGTAGATTCGTTCCATGGCGCCTCCTTTCAGCCCTTGACAGCGCCGGCCATGACGCCCTTGATGATGTACTTCTGTGCACAGAAATAGAAGATGATCACAGGCAGAATGGTCAGCACCAGTGCCGCCATGGCGGTATTCCACTCGATGGAATAGGTGCCAAAGAACATGGAGGTCATCACGGGGATGGTCTTGTTGGCATTGCTGGTAAGGGTCAGGGAAGGCAGCAGATAGTCGTTCCAGATCCAGATCACGTTGAGGATGATCACCGTAACGGTGATGGGCTTGAGCATGGGGAACACGATCCGCCAGTACAGCTGCCAGGTGCCACAGCCGTCAATGATGGCGGCCTCCTCCAGGGACGCAGGAACGGAAGACTTGATGAATCCATGGAACAGGAACACGCTCATACCGGCGCCGAAGCCGATATACATGAAAATCAGTCCCCCCAGGGAGTTTTTCATGGGGATCCCCAGCACCTTGGTCAGCAGATTCATCTCCTGCATCAGGGGCATCATCACCGTCTGGAAGGGGATGAGCATGGTGAGGATCAGGAACCGGTACAGAAAGCGGCTGAGTCTGGTTTTGGTGCGCACCAGGGCCCAGGCGGTCATGGAGCACAGCACCACCAGCAGCAGCGCCGAACACACGGTGACGATGAGGGAGTTGGTGAATACGCCCACGAAGTCCATCCGGGTGATGGCTCCCATGTAGTACTCCCAAGTAAAGGTCTCCGGCAGTGCCAGCACGTTCATGTACATTTCCGCCCGGCTTTTGAAGGAGTTGACCCAGATGATGTATACCGGGGAGAGGTAGATGAGGCAGAACAGCAGCAGCACAACGTTGCCCACGATGCGCCCGGCTTTTCTTTTGCCGCCGGCCAGCGTCAGGGTTTTGGTGCTCATACCTCCACCTCCCTCTTGGCGGTGGCCCGGACCTGCAGCATGGTGATGATGCCCACGATGAAGAAGAACACGATGGCCTTGGCCTGGCCGTAGCCGTAATTGCTCTTGGAGAAGATCTCGTTGAAGATGTTCATGGACACCATTTCCGTGGCGTTGGCAGGTCCGCCCCGGGTCAGTGCGATGTTGACGTCATAGATCTTGAAGCAGTTGGACAGGGTAAGGAACAGGCAGATGGTGATGGAGGGCATCAGCAGCGGCAGGCGCACCCGGAAAAAGGTCTGCCAGTAACCGGCGCCGTCCATTTTGGCCGCCTCCAGAATGTCGTCGGAGATGGACTGCATCCCGGCGATGTAAATGACCATCATGTATCCGGCCATCTGCCAGGTAGCCACTACGATCAGGCCGATAAAAGCAAATTCCCGGTCGCTGAGCCAGTAGAAGAACAGGTCCTCCCGTCCGGTGATCTCGCCCAGCATGGTCATGCAGTCGCCCAGAATAAACTGCCAGATATAGCCCAGCAGCAATCCGCCGATGAGGTAGGGCATAAAGAGCATCACACGCCCCACATTCCGCAGCTTCAGCCTGGACGTCACCGCCATGGCAAAGGCCATGGCCAGCACGTTGACGATCACCACGGTGAGCAGCGTGAAGAGGGTGGTGCGCAGAAGACTGCTTAAAAACTGGGTATCCCGGAATACATCGGCATAGTTTTCAAACCCCACGAAGATCATGGGATTTTTGGGCAGACCATCCCAGGAGAAAAAGGAATAGTAAATACCGCACAGAAAGGGTACGATCACCACGATGGCAAAGGCAAAGAGCAGCGGTATGGTAAAGAGTGCAAACCAGGTTTTCCGCAAAGGCATGGAACTCCTCCTTTACAAAGGACTTGGAGAAAAAAATGGGAGCTGCCGCAGCAGCTCCCATTTCCCGTAAAATCAGCCGTTGGCAGCCGTGACAAAGGCTTCGGTGAGCTTAGCCAGGAAATCGGCCTCCGACATGTCGGTGGTAAAGAACTCCTCGGCCAGGGGCTGGAGGTTGGTGGTGATGAAGCTGACGGGCCACTCGGTATTGAAGGTCCAGTCGATGACATTGCCCTCAGCAATGGCGTCAGCCAGGCTGGCAGAGATGGGATCCAGCTTCTCGCTGGTCATGCCGTCCACCACAGGCAGGAAACCGAACTTGTTCATCAGGTAGTCAGCGCCGGTCTCGGAGCCGTACAGCCAGTTGAGGAAATCCTTGCCCAGCTGCTGCTCAGCCTCGGAGGCGTCACCGTTGACGAACCAATAGGAGGGGATGCCCACAGAGATGGCGGTGTTGCCGCCCACGGGCACGCCGGCCAGATCCATGTCAAAGTCGATCTCATAGGAAGAGAACATGCTGTAGCACCAGTTGCCCTGGTGGATGGCAGCGGACTTCCCGGTGGCGAAGTCACCGCAGTTGCCGTCATAAGTAACTTCCACGGGGTTGACCTGATTTTCGCGGATGGCGACCATCAGCTTGGCAAAATCCTGGAACTCTGCCACATCGGCCAGGTTCACTTCACCGTTATACAGCTTCCGGCAGAAGCCCACGGGATCATCCTGTACAGCGAAGGGGAAGTTGAGGATCTGACCCATCAGGAAGTAGTCCTCCTGGGAAAGGCCCAGACCGTTGATGCCGTTGGCACCGCTGGTCTCGATGAAGGAGATCAGTCCATCCATGGTGGAGATGGCAGCGGGATCCACCATATCCTTGTTGTAAACGATGCCGAAGCCCTCAGCCGTCATGGGGATACCCACGGTCTTGCCGTCCATGACCTTCAGGAGGCTGTCCTGGATCTTGCCCAGCACTTCCACATCGCCGATGTCGGCCAGATAGCCCTTCATCTCCTCCATCTCGGAGGCGGAGTTCAGGGTAAAGACGGTGGGGCCGGATTCGCTGGTCATGTAGGTCTTCAGGTTCTGATAGTAGTCGTCACCGGCGATGGGCCATACTTCCACTTCCACACCGGTCTCTTCCTGATAGACCTTGGCCAGCTCTACCAGCTGGTCATAGATCTCCGTTTTCTGCTGGAAGATCACGATCTTATTGGCTTCCTCATCGCCACCGGAGGGCGTACCGCCGCAGGCAACCAGGCTCAAAGCCAGCATTGCACACAGGACCATGCATAAAACCTTTTTGATTTTCATGTTGACCTCCTCTTTCATCAATGCAAATTCCGTTTTCCGGTTTGATAAACGCGCTTGGTTTATCGATTAATCCGCATTATAGAGTAGCGTACCCGCATTTGTCAACATTTGTTTGCATTTTGCACAAAGTTAAATGAATTTAACATCAATTAATGTGCAATTTACTGTATTTTACTAAAACCAAATTAATAAATACATAAATTTTTAGTAATTCTCTACGTTTCTTGTCGAACTTTTAACTCGATGATGATACCTCACGCCGTGGTGCGCCACACCATGCGGGCCTGGATCTTGAAGGGTTCCCAGCTCTGGGCGCCTTCGATGTTGCCGATGAGGTACTGGGCGGCCAGATAGCCCCGCTCGTAGTTGGGGATGGCCACGGTGGTCAGTCCCAGCACTTCCGCCATAGGGGTATCGTCAAAGCCGGTGATGGCCACATCCTCCGGAATGCTCTTGCCTGCCTCCCGGAAAGCCCGCATGGCGCCGATGGCCATGTTGTCGTTGGCGCACACCAGCACCTGGGGCATCCGCTCGCTGATGAGGAGCAGGCGTCCTGCATTGTAGCCGCTTTTTTCCCGGAAGTCCCCGGAGAGGTACCGTTCCGGCCGGAAAGGGATGCCGTTTTGGGCCAGCACGTCCCGGAATGCCTGATACCGCTCCCGGTTGTCCAGGGTATCGGGCCCGCCCAGGAAGGCGAATTCCCGGTATCCCTTGTCCACCAGCCGCTGCACCAGCTCCGCCATAGGAGGATAGTTGTTCACCAGCAGGCTTTTGATGTTGGGCTGATCGATCTGCCGGTCCAGGGCAATGATGGGATACCCCCGCTTGGCCTTGCGGATCAGCAGATTGTCGTCGCATTTCCGGTCCAGCATGATGCAGCCGTCGGCAAAATTCTTGGACATGAACCGCTCGCAGGAGCCGCTGGTGCAGATCAGCAGGTCATACTGCCGGGCATAGACGTAGTCGCTGATGCCGTGGATGATCTTGAGGTAAAACTGCCGGTCGAAATCGCTGAAATTGAAGAGGATGGTCTTGCTCTCCCCGTTTTTCAGGCTCCGGCCTGCATGGTTCACCTGGTAATCCATCTGCCGGCAGATCTCCAGGATCCGCTCCCGGGTCTCCTCCCCCACGTT